>CAUGFC010000001.1 GCA_959598545.1 uncultured Olsenella sp.
AGAGCGTGTCGACGCGCGCGAGCGTCTCGACGCAGTAGGCCTGCTGCACGAGGACCATGCGCCGGCCCAGCCGGAAGGTCGCGATGGCGAGGACCGACGAGGTGAGCAGCACGAGTCCCTGGGGGATCATGCCGATCACGGCCGCGACCGAGGTGAGGATCGCGTCGTTCAGGCTTCCGCCGTCCATGAGCCAGGAGCGCAGGAAGAGCCCCAGGCCCAGGGGGACGAGGATCACGGTGCCCAGCCGGATGATCGCCCGCAGCGTGTCCTGGATCTCGGAGCGGACGGCCTTGACGTATTTGGCCTCTGCGTTGATGCGGGCGGCGTAGCCCTCGGCGCCGACGCGCGTGACGCGCGCGACGAGGCTGCCGGCGTCCACGAAGCTCCCCGAGAGCAGCTCGTCGCCGGGGCCCTTGGACACGGGCTTCGCCTCGCCCGTGAGCAGGCTCTCGTTCATGGAGACGAAGCCCTCGACGATGACGGCGTCGGCCGGGACCTGGTCGCCGTGGGAAAGTCTCATGAGGTCGTCGGCCACCAGCTCCGAGGGGGCGATCTGGAGCTCGCCGGCGGCACGCAGGACGGTGACCTCCTTCTGCGTGAGGATGGTCAGCTTGTCCACCATGCGCTTGGCGCGGATCTCCTGCGTGACGCCGATGAGCAGGTTGGCGCCGACGACGCACATGAAGAGCATGTTGCGGTACTGGCCCGTGAGCATCACGAGCACGGCGAGCGCGAGGTTCACCCCGTTGAAGAGCGTGAGGGCGTGCTCGGCCACGATCTGGCGAACGGGCTTGGTCTTGACGTCGGTGTTGGCGTTGGTGCGCCCGGCCGCGACGCGCTCCGCGACCTCCTCGTCAGTGAGGCCGACGGGCGCAGCGTTCCTCTCGTCAGGGCACTTCTCGTCAGGCGTCATCTCATCCCTCCCGATAGACACGGGCTTCATTGTGCCACGGGCCGCCCCGCCCCGCCCAAAGCTTACGAAAAAGAGAGAATGGCTCCATGCCGCCCGGCCCGGCCCACGCGCCCGCGGCGATTCGGCTATACTCTTCCAGCACGCGCCCATAGCTCAGTGGATTAGAGCGTCTGCCTCCGGAGCAGAAGGTCGTGGGTTCGAATCCCCCTGGGCGCACCACCGTCTTGGCTGCCGCCGGGCCCCTCGCCCGGCGGCTTTCTTGTCGGGCGTGCTCGTAACCTACCGGCCACATGCGCGTGGTACCATCACCCGGCAGCAGGACGACCTAGGACCGGGAGGCAACCATGATCGCAGTCGTCAGGGACACCGCCACCACAGAGCAGCTCGACCATCTGGTCGGCTGGATCGAGGACCGCGGGTTCAGGACCAACGTCTCCCAGGGAGACAACGAGACCATCATCGGGATCATCGGCGACACCACGCGCATCGACCCCTTCATTCTCGAGAGCATGGACATCGTCGAGCGCGTGCAGCGCGTCTCGGAGCCCTACAAGCTCGCCAACCGCAAGTTCCACCCCGAGGACACCGTCGTCGACTGCGGCCACGGCGTGCTCGTGGGCGGCGGCAACTTCCAGGTCATCGCCGGGCCGTGCTCGGTGGAGGGCGACAACCTCATCGAGATCGCTCGGGCCGTGAAGGCCGCCGGCGCCACGATGCTGCGCGGCGGCGCGTTCAAGCCGCGCACGAGCCCCTACACCTCCCAGGGCATGGGCGCACGCGGCCTCGACCTCCTCATGGAGGCGGGCGCCGAGCTGGACATGCCGGTGGTGAGCGAGGTCATGGACCCGCGCGACGTGCAGCTCTTCCTCGACAAGGGCGTCGACGTCCTGCAGATCGGCGCGCGCAACGCCCAGAACTTCACGCTCCTGCGCGAGGTCGGCCAGACCCGCGTCCCGGTCCTGCTCAAGCGCGGCATGTCCGAGACCATCGACGAGCTGCTCATGGGGGCCGAGTACGTCATGAGCGGCGGCAACGCCAACGTCATGCTCTGCGAGCGCGGCATCCGCACCTTCGAGACGAGGACCCGCAACACGTTCGACGTCAACGCCATTCCGGTCCTCCACCACCTGACGCACCTGCCCGTCGTGGGCGACCCGAGCCATGCCACGGGCTACACGCGCTACGTCCGCCCGGGCGCCTACGCGGCCGTCGCCGCCGGCGCCGACGCCCTCGAGATCGAGGTCCACGACTGCCCGAGCCGCGCATGGTCGGACGGCTCCCAGGCACTCACGCCCGCGCAGTTCGCGGACGCCATGCGGCGCATCGCGCTCATCCGCGAGGCTGTCGTCGCACCCGTCGAGGAGGCCTAGGTGTCTGACGAGAGAAACGAGTCGCCGACGTTCGTCCCCGGCCGCTGCGGCGTGGTGAGCCTCGGGCTCATGGGCGGCTCCTTCGCCAAGGCGTTCGCCGCCGCGGGCGTCGAGGTCTTCGCCTGGAACCGCACGCGCTCCACGCTCGAGCTCGCCATGATCGAGACCGTGACGGGCGAGCTCGACGAGACGACGATACCCACCTGCGAGCTCATCGTGCTCGCCGGCTACCCGGCCTCCACGGTTGAGTGGCTGGAGCGCTACGCCGCGCTCGTCTCGCCCGGCGCCATCGTCATCGACACGGTTGGTGTCAAGCGCGTCATCTGCGAGCGCTGCGAGGCGCTGTGCGAGCCGTACCCGTTCACGTTCGTGGGCTGCCACCCGATGGCGGGGACGCAGTACTCCGGCTTCGCCCGCGCGCGGGCGACCATGTTCAAGGGCGCACCCATGGTGGTCGTCCCGCCCGAGATGGACGACCTCGAGCGCGCGACGGTGCTCGAGCGCCTGAAGGGACTGCTCGAGCCCTGCCAGTTCGGCAGCTTCACACTGGCCACCGCAGAGGAGCACGACCGCAACATCGCCTTCACCTCACAGCTCGCCCACGTGGTGTCCAACGCCTACGTCAAGAGCCCGACGGCACGAGACCACCGGGGCTTCTCCGCGGGAAGCTACAAGGACCTCACCCGCGTGGCGCGCCTGAACGCGCCCATGTGGACCGAGCTCTTCCTGGACAACGCCGACTTCCTCGGCGAGGAGCTCGACACCGTCATAGAGAGCCTGTCGGCATATCGCGACGCGCTCGCCGCGCTTGACGCCGAGCGGCTCGAGGCGCTTCTCGCCGAGGGCGACCGAATCAAGCGCGAGATCGAGGGCAGGTAGCCATGAGGCGGATACGCGTCGACACAAGCTCGAGGGCCTATGACGTCGTGGTGGGCGCCGGCCTGCTCGCCCGAGTCGGGGACCTCGTGCGTGACGTTGTCGGGACGGCGCGCTGCTGCGTCGTGACCGAGACCAACGTGGGCCCGCTCTACGCCGAGGCCGTCGAGGCGTCCCTCTCCGCCGCGGGACTCGAGGTCGCGCCCCGCGTGGCCTTCCCCGCCGGCGAGGCGAGCAAATCGCTCGCCACGCTCGCCACCATCCTCGAGGGCCTCGCGGAGCGCGGGCTCACGAGAGACGACGTCGTGGTCGCCCTCGGCGGCGGCGTGACGGGCGACATGGCCGGGCTTGCCGCGGCCCTCTACCTGCGAGGGATTGCCGTCGTGCAGGTTCCCACGTCCCTTCTGGCGATGGTCGACTCCTCCGTCGGCGGCAAGACGGCGGTTGACCTGCCGGCCGGAAAGAACCTCGTGGGCGCGTTCTGGCAGCCGCGCCTCGTCGTGGCGGACGTCGAGACGCTCTCCACGGTCCCCGACGAGCTCTTCCGGGACTCCTGCGGCGAGGTCGTCAAGCACGCCGTGCTCGCCGATGCGCAGATGCTCGAGGAGCTCGCGCAGCGGCCGCTCACGTCAGCGCGCGACGTCGAGCGCCTCGAGGACGTGGTGGCCCGCAACGTCGCCATCAAGCGTGACGTGGTGAGCGCCGACGAGCGGGAGCGCGGGCTTCGCCAGACCCTCAACCTCGGGCACACCATCGGCCATGCCATCGAGGCGGCAGGCGACTTCTCGCTCGGTCACGGCTCGTGCGTCGCGGCCGGGCTCTGCATGATGGCGCGTGCCGCGGCGGCGCGCGGCTGGTGCGCAGACGAGACGGCGGTGCGCATCGAGCGCTGCGTTGCCGCGCACGGCCTCCCGACCGACTCAGACCTTCCCACAGACGAGCTCATGGGCTACGTGGCCCATGACAAGAAGCGGCACGGCGACGGCGTGAACGTCGTCATCCCGCGCGAGATCGGCAGCTGCGAGGTGCGACGCGTGAGCATGGACGAGCTCCGGCAGCTCGTCGAGCTCGGACGCTAGCGACGTCGCGTTTCCCGCCCGCCTCTGCTCGTACGGTATGCGCAATCGCTTGTGGTATGCGCAGCCCATCAGTCTCCCGTAATTCTCGCCACCCTTCCTAGCTGCGGATACTTGCGGAGACGAGTTGCGCATACCGCAGCGATTTGCGCATACCGCGCAGATCGCGCCGCGAGAACTGGAAAGGCGATCGCGTTTCTCGCCTGTGACGGGGCGCGCGTCGCAGCCGACAACGCGCTAGCATGGACGCGCACACACCCGAGAGGAACGGCGGCAGCTTGAACATCACCGTACAACCCGGGGCGCTCACCGGCGAGGTCCGCGCCCCCGCCTCCAAGTCGGAGGCCCATCGCGCGCTGATCTGCGCCGCGTTCGCGCCGGGGACGACCGACCTCGCCTGCTCGACGACCTCGGCGGACATCGATGCCACGGTACGCTGCCTCGAGGCGCTCGGGGCGCGCGTCGCCCGGACGAGGGCCGGCTTCCGCGTGCGCCCCGTTCCCGGGAGCTCCGCTACCGACAACATCCCCTCGCCGCACGTAAACGCGACTCTCGACTGTGGGGAGTCCGGCTCGACGCTTCGCTTCATGCTGCCCGTGGCCTGCGCGCTGGGGACCGGCGCCTCCCTCGTCGGCCACGGCAGGCTGCCCGAGCGGCCGCTCTCCCCGCTCTACGAGGAGCTCGTCGCCCACGGCGCGGAGCTCTCGCCGCAGGGTCGGATGCCGCTCGAGCTGCCCGGCAACGTCTCCTCCCAGTACGTGAGCGGGCTGCTCCTCGCCGCGCCGCTGCTGCGCGCGCCGGTCGAGATCGTCGTCACGGAACCGGTCGAGTCACGCCCCTACATCGACCTCACCGCATACGTGCTGGAGCGCTTTGGCGTCGAGGTCACCTGTGAGCGGCGCACGCTCGAGTCCGGCCGCGGCGCGCTCGCATGGGACGCCTGCGTCCCGAACGGCCTGGCGTCGCCCGGCTCGCTCGAGGTCGGGGGCGACTGGTCGAACGCCGCGTTCTGGTTCGCGGCAGGGGCGCTCGGCGCCTCGGGCGTGGCCGTACGCGGGCTCGACCCCCAAAGCGCCCAGGGCGACCGACGCATCCTCGCCGCGCTCTCGCTGCTCGGGGCCCACGTCCTGCGCTCGCCCGAGGGAGCCGCCGTACGACCGGGGAGCCTCAGGGGTGCCACCCTGGACGTGAGCGACTGCCCCGACCTCGTGCCGCCGCTCGCCGCGGTCGCCGCCTGCGCCGAGGGCACCACCCGGATATGCGGCGCCGCGCGACTGCGCCTCAAGGAGTCCGACCGCCTCGAGACCGTCTCGGCGGCCCTGCGCGCGCTCGGCGGAAGCGCGGCCGTCACCGAGGACGGCCTCGTAATCGAGGGTCGGACGCAGCTCTCCGGAGGAACCGTTGACGCCGCCAACGACCACCGCATCGCAATGATGGCGGCGGTGCTCGCCGCGCGCTGCGTCGGTCCCGTGACCATCCTCGGCGCCGAGTGTGCCGACAAGTCCTACCCGCGCTTCTACGAGGACCTCGCCTCGCTCGGGGGCGCCTGGCAGAAGGAGGCCTGATGCCCTCTACGCTCGGAACTGCGCTCCGCGTGAGCGTGTTCGGCCAGTCCCACTCCCCCGCCGTCGGCTGCGTGGTCGAGGGCCTGCCCGCCGGCCTGCGCGTCGACCAGGACGCGCTCGCCGCCTTCGTGGCTCGCCGCGCGCCCGGCTCCGACCCGTGGGGCACCCCGCGCAGGGAGCCCGACGCGGCCCGCATCGTCTCCGGCCTGAACTCGCGCGGGGAGACCTGCGGGGCGCCTCTCGCCGCCGTGATCGAAAACACCAACACGCGCTCGCACGACTACGACAACCTGCTCGACGTGCCGCGCCCCGGCCATGCGGACTTCGCCGCGTGGGCGAAGTGGCACGGCGCACAGGACGTGCCGGGCGGCGGGCACTTCTCGGGACGTCTCACCGGTCCGCTCTGCGTGGCGGGCGGCATCGCACTGCAGTGGCTCGCCACACGTGGCGTCACCGTGCGTGCGCACGTCGCCGAGCTCGCCGGCATCGAGGACGCGCCCTTCTCGGCGCTCGACAACTCCCCCGCGGCTAACGCCGAGCTCGCACGACAGATGGACGCCCTCGCCGACGGCCGCCGTGTGCCGACGATAGACGCGCGGGCCGGCGAGCGCATGGTCGACGCCGTCATAGCGGCGCGCGGCGAGAAGGACACGCTGGGCGGCATCGTGGAGTGCGTGGCCACCGGCCTCCCGGCCGGTACGGGCTCCCCCATGTTTGACGGCATGGAGAACGTCCTCGCGCGCGGGCTCTTCGGGATTCCCTCGGTCAAGGGCGTTGAGTTCGGTCGGGGCTTTGCTGCCGCACGCCTGCGCGGGACGCAGAACAACGACGCCTACGAGGTGCGCGATGGCGCCTGCGTGCCGCGGACCAACAACGCGGGCGGCATCCTCGGCGGCATCACCACCGGAGCGCCGCTGCTCGTGCGCTGCGCCTTCAAGCCCATCTCCAGCGTCATGGTCGAGCAGGACTCCGTGGACCTCAGCACGATGGAGCCGGCGAGGCTCGAGGTCCACGGACGCCACGACACCACGGCCGTGCTCCGCGCGGTGCCCGTCGTCGAGGCCGTCTGCGCGCTCGGCATAGCGGACGCGCTGCTCGCCTGGCCGGCGGAGTAGCCAGTTGCATCGGCCGGGACTCAAACCACCTACGAAAGGCAGAACATGGCAGGGCTCTCTGACCTCAGGAGACAGATCGACGACATCGACGCGCGCATCTTCGAGCTCTTCGTCCGTCGTGCCGAGGTCGCGGAGGGCGTAGCCGCCTACAAGCGCGAGAGCGGGATGCGCGTCTTCGACCCCGCGCGCGAGCGGGCCAAGGTCGCCGACGCCGCCGCGCGCGTCCCGGAGGACCTCGCCACCTACGCACAGGTCATGATGGAGGTCCTCATGGAGGCGTCACGGGCCCGACAGCACGAGCTCCTCGGCGACGTCGCGGGGGACGACACGCTGGGGCGCATCAGCGCCGCCCGTGCCGCGACGCCCGAGCTCTTCCCGCCGTCGGCGCGCGTCGCATGCCAGGGCGTGGAGGGCGCCTACTCGCAGATCGCCGCCGAGAAGATCTTCCGGCGACCGCAGATCGCCTACTCCCCCACCTTCGACGGGGTCTTCTCGGCCGTCGAGCAGGGCCTCGCCCGCTACGGCGTGCTCCCGCTCGAGAACTCCACCGCCGGGACGGTGAACCAGCTCTACGACCTCATGATGGAGCACTCCTTCCACATCGTGCGCACCACGCGCGTCAAGGTCGACCACAACCTGCTGGCCAACGCCGGCGCCACGCTCTCCGGGCTGCGCGACATCTACAGCCACGAGCAGGCGATCTCCCAGTGCGCCGAGTTCCTCTCCGGTCTGCCCGACGTCCGCGTCCACGTATGCGAGAACACCGCGGTGGCCGCCCAGCGCGTCGCCGAGTCCGGCCGCACGGACGCCGCCGCCCTCTCGTCGCTCCCCTGCGCCGACCTCTACGGGCTCCAGGTGCTCTCCGCGAGCGTCCAGGACCGCGACAACAACTACACGCGCTTCGCCTGTATCTCCAAGGAGCTCGAGGTCTACCCCGGCGCAGACCGGACCTCGCTCATGATCGTGCTGCCGCACGAGCCCGGCTCGCTCTACAAGCTGCTCGCGAAGTTCTACGCACTCGACATCAACCTCCTGAAGCTCGAGAGCCGCCCCATCCCGGAGCGCGACTTCGAGTTCATGTTCTACTTCGACCTCGAGTGCCCCGTCGCGGCCCCGGAGTTCTCGTCCCTCATGGCGACGATCGGCGGGCACTGCCAGGAGTGCCGCTATCTCGGCAGCTACGCGGAGGTGCTCTAGCGTGGACGACGAGAAGGGCCGCTCGGCCGAGACAAAGGAGTACCGTCCCGCACCCGCCCCCTACGGCCTGGTCGGCCACCCGCTCGGCCACAGCTGGTCGCCGCAGATTCACGAGCGGCTGGGCTCGGAGCCGTATGCCCTCCACGACCTCGCTCCCGACGAGGTCGAGCCGTTCCTTCGCAGCGGCGCCTGGAGGGGCCTCAACGTGACCATCCCCTACAAGCGCCTTGCGGCGGAAGTCGCCGACGTGCGCTCCCCCGCCGTCGCCCGGCTCGGTGCCGCCAACACGCTCGTCCGAGACGAGGGCGGGCGGATCGTCGCCGAGAACACCGACGTCCTCGGCTTCTCGTGGATGCTGGACCGCTTCTGCCGCACGCGGCTGGGCGGATCCCCGCACGAGCTTCTCGGGGGCCGCAAGGTCCTCGTCCTCGGCAGCGGCGGGGCCTCCGCAGCGGTGCGCGACGCTCTCGAGCACGTGGTGGGCGCACGGACGGTGACGATCTCGCGCGGCGGCCCCGAGACCTACGACGGTCTCGTCGGGCGGCACTCCGACGCCGTCCTTCTCGTCAACGCCACCCCCGTGGGCATGTACCCCGCATGCCCGGCCTCGCCGGTCCCCGTGGAGACCCTCTCCGCGCTCACGTGCCTCCTCGGCGTGCTCGACGTGATCTACAACCCGCTTCGGACCGGCCTCTGCCTCGCGGCCGAGCGACTGGGCCTGCCCGCCGAGTCCGGCCTCGCCATGCTCGTCGCGCAGGCGCTCTACGCCAGCGAGCTCTTCCAAGGAAGGGAGCTCGACGACGCGCTCGTTGACGAGGTCGAGTACGACCTGCTGGCCCGCACCCGCAACGTCGTGCTCGTCGGCATGCCGGGCGTGGGCAAGTCGAGCTGCGGGCGCGAGCTTGCACGGCTGCTCGGGCGGCCCTTCGTCGACCTCGACGACGCCGTCACCATAGAGTCCGGGCGGACGCCGGCACAGATCATCTCCGAGGACGGCGAGGCGGCCTTCCGTGACGTCGAGACCCGGGTCGCGGGGACATACGGCTCACGCTCCGGCCTCGTCATCGCCTGCGGGGGCGGCATCGTCACGCGCGGCGAGAACCGCGACCTCCTGAGGCAGAACGGCACGATCGTCCAGCTCGAGCGCCCGCTCGACGGCCTGAGCCTCGAGGGTCGTCCCGTCTCGAGGGAACGGGGGCTCGAGCAACTGGCCGCCGAGCGCATGCCGTTGTACCGTTCGTGGGCGGATCTGGTTCTGCCCTGCACCGGGTCGGCGGCCGGGGACGCCCGCGCCATCGCCGAGCGTCTCGCCCTCGAGTGAGGGGTTCGCCCGCGAGGCGACGGAAACGGCACAAATACACCGCATTTCTCACCGTCTGCGAGACCGCTCGCCGACGCGCCGCACCATCGGCGCCGCGGACCCTATACTTCTCTGGAACGACGCACGTGACATGATGGGTGAGTGAGGAGACGGGGCTCCCACTTGCGATTCGACGACGGAAGGGTCGCGAAGTGGACAGAGAGCAGATAGCGCGGGAGGTCCTCGCGGCCGTGGGCGGCAGGGACAACGTCACCGCGAACGACATCTGCATGACCCGCCTCAGGATTCTCACCGAGGACCCGACGCTCGTGGACACCGAGCAGCTCTCCGCGGCGCGCGGCGTGCTGGGATACGTGCGGCGCGGGTCGAAGGGCATCGAGGTCGTGTTTGGCCCCGGCAAGGTCGAGGCGGTCCATGAGGCGCTCGTTCGACTCACGGGCCTCGAGGGCGACGAGGAGGCCTTCGAGTCTCCCGCGCGGCCAGCCGCGGCGCCCCTGCACGTCCACATCTCGCAGAACCCGCTGCGCGACGCCGCCCGCGTCCAGCAGGAGGCAGACGACCCCGAGGAGGTCTCGGGAGGCTCCGAGGGTGTCGAGGACCTGGTCAGCCTGCTCGGCGCGATCGACTCGGTCGCCCCGACCGACGAGTCGGACCTCGACGAGGCCGAGGAGGACACGCTCCACACCACGGCACGCGTGCTCGTGATCAACGGACCCAACATCAACCTGCTCGGGATGCGCGAGCCGGACATCTACGGACACGACTCCTACCGTGCCATGCTGCAGCTCTGCCACGAGTGTGCCAAGGAGGCGGGATTCGCCGAGTGCACCTGCTTCCAGTCCAACCACGAGGGTGACCTCATCGACGCCATACAGGACGCGTACGGGACCTATGCCGGCATCATCATCAACCCCGGGGCCTACACGCACACCTCCATCGCCATCCTCGACGCCGCCCGCGCCGTGGGCCTGCCCATGGTGGAGGTCCACATCTCGAAGGTCGACGAGCGCGAGGAGTTCCGTCAGGTGTCCTACATCCGCGACGCCTGCTTCGAGACGGTCTCCGGCATGGGCATCGAGGGCTACCGCAAGGCAATGCTCGATCTTGCCGCCTATCTCGGGCTGTAGACGCTTCTCGCCGCGCGCTACCGCCCGCGGCAGCTCCAGACGCCGCCCTCCGTGGCGATGAAGTCGACGGGTACGTCGTGACCGTCCGTGGGGAGCGGGTTCGAGGAGAGCATGGTGGTCCGCGCGAGGCCAATCTTGTCGCCGGGATAGAAGGCGAGGAAGCGGTCGTAGTAGCCACCGCCGTAGCCGACGCGATGGCCGTTGCCGTCGAAGACGAGGCCCGGGACCAGGCAGACGGATCCGACGAGCCGCGCGGGATCGTCGAGCACCGGGGCGTCGACCGTCGGCTCCAGGATTCGCATCGTGCCCGGCACGAGCTCGTCAAGCGAAGAGATCTCGTGGAAGGAGATAGCGTGCTCGTCCCGATTGACGCGGGGGACGGCGACGCGGCGGCCCTCGGCGAGGACGGCCTCTATGAGGTCGAGCGTCCCGACCTCGGCGGCGCGGGAGACGTAGGTGAGCACGAGGGGGGCCTCGGCGAAGATCGGGAACGCCCTCAGCGCGCTCAGGATGGAGGAGTCGCTCTGGATGCGGGTGCGCGCGGGGATGGTGCGGCGGGCGGCGAGGTAGTTGCTCCGCAGTGAGCTCTTGTCGGCGTCGGTGCCATATGAGCTTGCCAAGGAAGCCTCCTCCACGCGCTGAGTCAGACCCCTTCATTCTATCAGGGTTTCTCTCCCCTGCGTTCGCACTTCGGACGTGTTTGCCGTACCATGGTGCGCTGGTTGAGACAAGCGCGACCGCGCGTGATCGGATGGAGGCACCATGCCAAACGAGGGCAGCTACGAGGCGGCACTGCGCCGCAGCAACGAGGTCCACGCCGACCTGCTCGTCCACCCCGAGAGCTACACCATGCTCACGGGGGACCGCCCGACGGGGCGCCTGCACCTCGGCCACTACTTCGGCACGCTCGTCGACCGCGTCCGGCTACAGGACATGGGCGTGCGCACCAACGTCATCATCGCGGACTACCAGGTCATCACCGACCGCGACACCACCGAGCACATCCGCGACAACGTCTACAACATGGTCGTCGACTACCTCGCGTGCGGGCTCGACCCCGAGAGGACGATGATCTTCACGCACTCCGCGGTGCCCGAGCTCAACCAGCTCATGCTGCCGTTCCTCAGCCTCGTGACCGAGGCTGAGATGGAGCGCAACCCCACCGTCAAGGCTGAGCAGGAGGCCTCCGGCCACGCGCTCACGGGGCTGCTGCTCACCTACCCCGTGCACCAGGCGTGCGACATCCTCTTCTGCAAGGGCAACATCGTGCCCGTGGGACGCGATCAGCTCCCCCACATCGAGATCACCTCCAAGATCGCCCGTCGCTTCAACGAGCGCTACGGGAAGGTCTTCCCCGAGGTGACGGGCCTTCTCACCTCCACGCCGCTGCTCCCGGGCCTCGACGGGCGCAAGATGAGCAAGTCCTACGGCAACGCGATCTCCATCTCCATGACGGCCGAGGAGACGGCCAGGCTCATCAAGAAGTCCAAGAGCGACTCCGAGCGCAACATCACCTTCGACCCCGAGAACCGCCCGGAGATCTCCGGCCTGCTCACCACCGCCGGCATCTGCACCGGGCGCGACCCGCGCGAGATCGCCGAGGAGATCGGCATGGGCGGCGCGGGGCAGCTCAAGCGCTACGTCACCGAGGCCGTCAACGGCTACTTCGCCCCCATCCGCGAGCGCCGCGAGGAGCTCGCGAAGGACATGGGGTACGTGTCGGACGTCCTGCACGAGGGTAACCGCCGCGCCCGCGAGATCGCCGCCGCGACCCTCGACGAGGTCCGCGAGGCGATGGGCATGGTGTACTAGGCGCGACTCGCGTCTCGCAGGGAAGAAGGGGACAAGGTCCGGCGCTCGGACAGCTTCGCGCGCAGAGGGCGCGCGCTGCAGAACTCGCGGCGGACCTTGTCCCCTTCTCCAGACGCGCGTGTCGGGCGACTCGACCGGAAGGGTCTTTTACCTGAGGGTCGCCAGCATGACGGCCTTGATGCTGTGAAGGCGGTTCTCGGCCTCGTCGAAGACGCGGCTGCGCGGCCCCTCGAAGACCTCGTCCGTGACCTCGAGCTCGGGCAGGCCGAACTTCTGGTAGACCTCCTCGCCGATGTCGGTCTTGCGGTCGTGGAAGCTCGGGAGGCAGTGCATGAAGATGGCGTCCGGCTCGGTCTTGGCCATGAGCTCGGCGTTGACCTGGTAGGGGGACAGCAGGCGGATGCGCTCGCCCCACAGCTCGGCGCTCTCGCCCATGGAGACCCAGATGTCGGTGTAGATCACGCTGGCGCCGCGCGCGCCCTCGTCGACGTCCGCGGTCAGGGTGATCGTGGCACCCGTATCCGCGGCGACCGCGCGGCAGGTCTCGACGAGCGCGGCGTCGGGCATCTGCTCGGCCGGGCCGCAGGCGCAGAAGTCGATGCCGAGCTTGGCGCAGACGACCATGAGCGAGTTGCCGACGTTGTTGCCGGCGTCACCCATGAAGGTCACCTTGCGACCGCGCATGCCGCCGCGGCCGAACTCCTCCTCCATCGTGAGGACGTCGGCGATCATCTGCGTGGGGTGGAACTCGGTGGTGAGGCCGTTCCACACCGGGACGCCCGCGTACTCCGCGAGCTCCTCGACGCGCTCCTGGCCGTAGCCACGATACTCGATGCCGTCGAACATGCGGCCGAGGACGCGGGCGGTGTCGGCGATGGACTCCTTCTTGCCGATCTGGGACGCGCTCGGGTCGAGATAGACGGCGTGCATGCCAAGGTCGGCGGCGCCCACCTCGAAGGAGCAGCGGGTGCGTGTGGAGGTCTTCTCGAAGATGAGGGCGACGTTCTTCCCCTCGAGGTAGCGGTGCGGCTCCCCCGCGTGCTTCTTGGCCTTGAGATCGGCCGAGAGGTCCAGCAGGTAGCGGATCTCCTCCGGCGTGAAGTCGAGGAGCTTGAGGAAGTTGCGTCCGGTGAGGCTTACGGCCATGTTCTTCTCCCTTCGGGGACGGCTGGTCCGCAGCCGATTGTAGCGCAAGGGACGAGAAGGACGCCCCTCTCGACTCCCCCTACACGGCGTCTCGCCAGAACGCCATCGACATGCAGTGCGGACCGCCGCGGCCGCGCGAGAGCTCGGCGGAGGGAATCTCCAGAAGCTCGATGCCCTCGCGTGAGAGGATGTCGTTTGTGACGGCGTTGCGCTGGTACACGAGGACGCGGCCGGGGGCGACGGCGAGCGTGTTGGAGCCGTCGTTCCACTGCTCGCGCACGCTCGCGATCGGGTCCTCGCCGCCGCACTTGATCAGGCGGACGGCGTCGAGCCCCAGGGCGCGGGCGAGGATCTCGTCGAGGGATCCGTCCAGACGCCTGATGCCGACCTCGCCCTCGCGCGCGCCGCGGGTGAGCTCGAAGACGACGAGCGTGCCGAGGATCCCCGGGTGAACGGTGAACGTGTCGACGTCGACCTGGGTGAAGACGGTGTCCAGGTGCATGAACGAGCGCTTGTGCGGGATCGAGAACGCGAAGACGCGCGCGATGCCCGACTCGGGCTCGCCCCACAGCAGTCGCGCGGCAAGCTCGTCGATCGCCGCCGGGGAGGTGCGCTCCGAGATGCCCACGCCGATGACGTCGGGTCCGAGCACGAGGATGTCGCCACCCTCGATGTTGTGCGGGCGGTCGCTCGTGTACCACAGCGGCGTCCCGCCGTACTCCGGGTGGTAGCGGAGCAGGAACTCGCCGAAGACCCCCTCGCGACGGCGCGTGCGCGAGAGCATGCTGTTGAGGGAGACGCCGGAACCGATGACCGAGAACGTGTCCCGGGTGAAGTAGATGTTGGGGATGGGGTCGATGACCAGGGGGGAGCCGGCGTTGCGGTCGGTGAGCATGAGGTCGGCGAGCGAGGCGGCGCGCGCCGGGGAGAGGTCGAGCTCGTCGGCGCGCACGCCCTCTATGCACTTGTCGACGAGCGCGCGCGTGCCGTCGATGGAGTCCAGGAGCTCGCGCACGGCTGCTCGCGCGGCGCGACCGGGGAGGCCCGCCTCGTCCAGCCAGCGCTCGCAGAACTCGGCGCGCGCGCCGGGCACGGCATCGAGCGCCTCGGCGACGAGCTCGTCGAGGTGGAGCACCTCGACCCCCTCGTCGGCGAGCATGCGGGCGAAGCAGTCGTGCTCGCGCTGCGCCTCCTCGAGGAACGGGATGTCGTCGAAAAGCAGCGGGCCGAGCGTGTCCGGCGAGAGGTTCAGGAGCTCGTTTCCCGGGCGATAGAGCATCACCTTGCGCAGGCGCCCGATCTCAGCGCGAATGTTCAGTCCCTCGTGCATTGGGGCTCCCACCGTGAGGTTCCTTTCATAACCATAACGCACGCGGCGCCGTTCGTCCCATGTGCGGCTGCTATCATCATGAGAGGACACAATTCGGCGCCCCCGGGCGCCGCGAGACGAGAGGTGCGAGTGCTATGGGCAAGGACGCTGCCGAGAAGAACGGCAAGGCCGCGGTGAAGGCGGAGACGCACGCCAAGGAACCGAAGGCGAACAAGGCCGCGAAGGGCGAGAAGAGGGCCGAGCGGGCCCCCGAGCGCGACTTCTCCTACACGCAGAACCGCGAGATCAGCTGGCTGCGCTTCGACGACCGCATCCTCGACGAGGCCTACGACGAGAGCGTCCCCGTGTTCGAGCGCCTCAAGTTCTGCGAGATCGTGGAGTCCAACCTCGACGAGTGGTTCATGATCCGCGTGGGCGGCCTCTCCGACCTCGCCTCCCTCAAGAACCAGCCCAAGGACAACAAGTCGAACATGACGCCCGAGGAGCAGCTCGACGCCGTGTTCGAGGCCCTTCCCCCGCTGATCGAGCGCCACGAGAAGGGTCTTGCCCAGGTCGAGGCGGCGCTCGCCGAGCACGGGCTGGTGCGCGTCTCCCCCGCAGACTACACCGAGGCCGACCGCGCCGCCGTCCAGCGCCACTTCGACCGTCGCCTGGCGCCCATCATCTCCCCGCTCATCGTCGATCCGCGCCACCCCTTCCCGAACCTTCGGAACGGCCGCCTCTTCGTCGCGTGCTCGCTCGACGGCGCCGAGGAGACGGGGCTTCTCGGCATGATCGAGGTCCCCGCCGCCGAGGCGCGCGTCGTCGTGCTCCCCGCCTCTGCCAAGGCGTATCGCTACACCCTGCTCGAGGACGTGCTGGAGACCTGCCTCGACCAGTGCTTCGGCGACTACGTCCCCAAGCGCTCCGTCGTGCTGCGGGTCACACGCAACGCCGACATCGACCCGGACGGCGAGGGCGTCGAGGAGGAGGAGGACTACCGCCAGCACATGAAGAAGGTCCTGAAGCTGCGACAGCGGTTGCAGCCGATCCGCCTCGAGATCCGCGGCAAGCTCGGCAAGAAGCTCGAGGACCTCATCGCCGCCGAGCTCTCCCTCGAGCCGCGCCGCATCTTCCACCTGGACCGCCCGATCGACCTCGGCTACGTCTACGGCCTCGAGTCGGCCATCCCCGACCACGAGCACACCTCCTGCGTGTATCGTCCCTTCGAGCCGCAGATCTCCCCTATGGTCGACCTCTCCCTCCCCATGCGCGGCCAAGTGGAGGACCACGACGTCCTGCTCACCTACCCCTACGAGTCCATGACCCCGCTTCTTCGCCTCGTGCGCGAGGCGTCCTCCGACGACGCGTGCATCTCCATCAAGATCACGCTCTACCGCGTCGCAAAGAGCTCGCACCTTTGCGAGAGCCTCATCAGCGCCGCCGAGGCCGGCAAGGACGTGACCGTCCTCATGGAGCTGCGCGCCCGCTTCGACGAGGCCAACAACATCGCCTGGGCCGAGCGGCTCGAGGACGCCGGCTGCACGGTGATCTACGGTTCCGAGGGCTTCAAGTGCCACTCCAAGATCTGCCAGATCACCTACCACGACCGTGACGGCATCAGCCGCATCACCTGCCTGGGAACCGGCAACTTCAACGAGAAGACCGCCACGCTCTACTCGGACTTCATGCTGCTCACGGCAGACGAGGGCATCGGCGCCGACGGCAACACCTTCTTCCGCAACCTCTCGCTCGGCAACCTCCGCGGCAGCTACAAGCACCTCGGCGTGGCGCCGGTCGGCCTCAAGCCGCTCGTGATGCGCGGCCTCGACCGCGAGATCTCCCGCGCGCGCGAGGGCGCGCCCGCGAAGGTCTTCCTCAAGATGAACTCGCTCACCGACCGCGACGTCATCGACAAGATCTCCGAGGCCTGCGAGGCGGGCGTCGAGGTGGTCATGATCGTCCGCGGCATCTGCTGCATCAAGGCGGGCGTCCCCGGCAGGACCGACGGCCTCGTGGTGCGCCAGATCGCCGGCCGCTTCCTCGAGCACGCCCGCATCTACGCGTTCGGCGAGTACATGGACACGATCTACCTCTCGAGCGCCGACATGATGACGAGAAACACCGAGAGGCGCGTCGAGATCGCCTACCCCGTGCGCGACCCCGCGTGCTCCGAGATCGTTCGTCACTTCGTCGAGCTGCAGCTCTCTGACAACGTGAAGGCACGTCAGCTCACGGCCGAGGGGACCTGGGCGCGCGTGGACGCCGACGAGAACGCCCCGCGCATCGTCTGCCAGGAGGAGCTGCTCCGGGAGGCCTACGCGCGCGCCCGTGCCGCCGCCGATGAGCGCGCCGCCGCACAGAAGGCCGGGCGGATCCAGCCCGAGGCGTCCGCCGCCCCGGCGCTCGCCTCCGTCGATGAGGCGCCCGCGGAGTCCGCAGAGGGCCCGGGGGTCACCGAGTCGTCCGCACCCGTTGCCGAGCCCGTCGTCGTGGCACCGGCGACCAAGCCTGTCAGGCGGGGACGCCTCTCCCGCTCCCTCTCGCTCTTCGGCCAGGCATTCGGCACCCTCTTCGGCGGGGGTGACGAGTGAGCGGTTCGCCCGAGCTCGAACTGACCTGCGAGCGAATGACCTACGGGCCCGATGCCCTTGCACACGACCCAGACGGCCGCGCCGTGTTCGTCTCCGGCGCCGTGGCGGGAGATCGCGTCCGCGCTGTCGTCGACCGCGACGAGGGGCGCTGGGCGCACGCGGTCGCCGTCGAGCTGACCGAGGCCTCGCCCGAGCGCGTCGTCCCCCGCTGCCCCCATGCGGGCGCCTGCGGGGGCTGCCCTTGGGCGGCGCTCTCATACGAGGCCCAGGCACGCGCCAAGCGCGACGGCGTCGTCGACGCGCTCGCGCGCATCGGACACGTGGGCACCGAGCGAGCCGAGGCGCTCGTCGCATCGCTCGTCACCCCGGAAGACCCCTGGGGGTACCGCAACAAGGTCGAGCTCGCCGTCGCGCGCGACGCGCGCGGAAGGGTGACACTCGGCATGCACGGCCGCGGCGAGGGCGACGTCGTGCGGGTCAAGAGCTGCGCGCTGCTCGACAGGGCGCATTCCGGAGCCGTGAAGTCGGTCTCGGGCGCCCTCGGCTACCTCGCCGGAAGCCACGACCTCCAGCTCGAGCGCGTCGGGATTCGCATCTCGAGGCGCACGCGCGACCTCGAGGTGGCGCTCTGGACGAGGCCGGGGGCGTTCCCCCGCGCCCAGGTCGCCAAAGTGCTCGGCGACGCCCTGCGTCCGACGTCGGTCGTTCGCGTCATGCAGAAGGGGCCCGCCAAGGCCCGTCGCATCGCCGGCGTCGAGTGCCTCTCGGGTGCGGGCTCATGGGGCGAGGTCGTGGGCAAGGAGTCGATGCGGGTGTCGGCGCCGTCCTTCTTCCAGGTAAACACCAGGGGCGCCGAGAAGCTCGTGGAGCTCGTCATGGAGGCGCTCGACCCGCAGGCCGACGAGGAGGCCATGGACCTCTACTGCGGGGCGGGCACCTTCACGCTCCCGCTCGCGCGCCGCGCGGGCTTCGTCTCCGCCGTCGAGTCGTATGGCCCGGCCGTGCGCGACCTGCGCCGCAACCTCGAGCGCGCGGGACTGGGCAACGTCGACGCAGTGGGGGGCGACGCCGGGCGCGAGTTCCCCGACACCGAAGCCGACGTCATCGTCGTCGACCCGCCGCGCGCCGGTCTCGCCGCGGACGTCGTCTCACGCCTCTCAGAGCAGCCCGCGCGTGCCATCGCCTACGTGAGCTGCGATCCCGCCACGCTTGCCCGCGACCTGGCGCGCTTCGAGGAGGTCGGGGCCTTCAGGCCCGTCCGGGTCACGCCCGTGGACCTCTTCCCCCAGACCTACCACGTGGAGACGGTCACCCTGCTCGAGCGCGCGTGAGCCCGGGGGGCGCGCCCGCGCTACAGGTCGCGGGCGGCCACGTACCCGTACGCAGACTCCGCCTGGCGGGCGCCGTCGGCTATCGCGCGCCCGAGCGCGCGCACGGCGAGCGCCCCGACCGCGTCGACCGGTGCGTCCACGGAGCCCGTGGCCATGACGAAGACCGTGTCCCCGTCGTTGGTGGTGTGCGTCGGCGTGATGGCGTGCGCGTAGGCGTCAGCCGCCATCTGCGCCACCTTGGTGGCCTGCGCCTTGGTGAGACGCGCGTTGGTGACCACGCACGAGATCGTGGTGTTGGCGCGCTCGAGCGGCATGCGGGCGACGCCGCCGAGGAGCGCCTCGACGCTGCTCCCCAGCGCGCCGCCCTTCTCGCGGACCCCCGCGATGACCTCGCCGGTGTCCGGGTCGCGCACGTCGCCGCAGGCGTTGACGGCGGCGACGGCGCCGCAGACGAGGTCGCCGGCACGCTCGACGTCCTCCCCGAGGCCCGACTTCATCGCCCGTTCGGGGCCAGAGAGCTTTCCGACCGTGCAGCCTGTCCCGGCACCCACGTTGCCGCGTGCGAGCGGACGGCCGGGGTCGTCCAGCGCGGCGGCGCAGGCGCCTCGGCCCTCCTCGGCCGTCGGACGCGCGTGGGCGTCACCACAGGCCAGGTCAAAAAGGCAGGCACCCGTGACGATGGGCACGCGGGCGACCCCCACGTCCAGGCCCACGCCGCGCCGCTCGAGCTCCTCCGCCACGCCGCAGGAGGCGGCAAGACCGAAGGCACTGCCTCCCGACAGCACGACCGCGTGCACCTCCTGCACGGTCTCCTCGGGCCGGAGCAGGTCCGTCTCGCGCGTCGCGGGCGCCCCGCCACGGACGTCGACCCCGCCCACGGCCCCCGAGGGGCAGAGGATGACGGTGCAGCCCGTGGCGCCCGCCTCGTCGGTGGCGTGGGCGGCGAACACGCCGGGGATCTGCGTGACGCTCTGGACGCTCTTCTCGCTAGGCATGGGCCCCTCCCGTCCTGATCGACTGCGCCACGAGGTCGCGGCCGCCCCCGACGAGCTCGCCGAGCTCGCGGACGAGTCGAGCCACGGGCAGGCCGACGACGTTGCTGTAGTCGCCGCGCACCTCGCGCACCAGCAGCCTGCCGGTGCCCTGGATGCCGTACGCGCCCGCCTTGTCGAGCGGCTCTCCGCAGGCGACGTAGGCGTCGACCTGCTCGTCGGTGAGCTCCCAGAACGTGACGTCGCTCGTCTCGACGAAGCGCGCCTCGCGCTCGAGGGAGCCGTCGGGGGCGAGGAGCATCGCGCAGACGCCGGTCGAGACGTGATGGGTGCGGCCCGAGAGCTCGCGCAGCATCGCGGCGGCGTCGGCGGCGTCGGCGGGCTTGCCCAGTGCCTCGTCCCCCATCCAGACGATCGTGTCGGCGGCGACGAGCAGGCCGTCCGCGGGCGCATGTTCCAGCGCCGCGCGCACGGACTCGGCCTTCTCGGCGGCGAGGCGGCCCACGAGGTCCACGGGACCCTCGCCTTCCCGGCGCGTCTCGTCTATGTCGGCAGGGACGACCTCGAGCTCAAAGCCGGCGTCACCGAGGAGCTCCCGGCGCCGGGGCGACTGGGATGCGAGTATCACAGCTTCCCTCCAAAAGGAAAGCGGGGACCGAAGCGGCCCCCGCTTGACGTCACGTTGACGCGCGCCGATCTACTCGACGACGATGGCGGAGACGGGGCAGTTGTCGGCAGCCTCCTGAGCGGCGTCCTCGGCGTCCTCGGGCACGTCCTCCTCGATGGCGACGGCGACACCGTCGTCGGAGATGGAGAAGACGTCAGGGCAGGTGCCCTCGCACAGACCGCAGCCGATGCACTCCTCGTTGACAGTAGCCTTCATGTGTGAATCCTCTCTCTTGCCCGGACCCCCTGCCCGGGTTACCACCTTTTTGTACACGTTTCGACGTCCGTGCGCAACCGTTTCTTGCGTGCGGCAGAAATAGCCCGTCAACGGCCATGAGCTGCCGTTTATTCCTAGCGTCTCGGTGGGTTTTGCCGGGGGCGCGGGCGTCCTAGTTGAACTTCACGAGCTTCTGGGCCGCACGGTATCCGGCCAGCGTGAGCGCGCGGCCGAGCGTGCCGGGGAGGTTGGTCGCGAGCCCCACGACACCGTGGCGGGCGCGGCGGTACATGCGGCGGTCGTAGGCCCTGAGCTCGTCCCAGAGCTTCTGGAGCTCGTCCATCGCATCCGGGCGGTCGCTCTTCTTGGAGAAGACCGAGCAGATGGCCATGATAATCGTGAAGTAGTTCATCATGTAGCTGCGCAGCTTTGCAGAGGAGACCTCGTCGTAGACGTGGTAGGCGTGCATCATGACGCGCGCGACGCGCCAGTAGTGGTCCACGCGGCTCGTGAGGACCTTGTCGTTGACGGACTGGTCCTCGCGGCCGATGAAGTAGCGGTAGACGTCCACGTCGAGGTAGTAGATGCTGCGACACGCCGGGAAGGGCACGTAGGCGTAGATGTTGTCGACGTAGAAGGTGTGGGGCGGCATCTCGAGCCCCACCTCGCGCAGCACGTCGACGCGGTAGGTCAGCGCGTGCATGAGCAGGTACTGCCACATCATGAAGTGGCCCATGTCGTTCCAGGTGAAGATGCGCCCGACCGGCAGCACGCGACGGTAGTCGACCTTGTTCTGCGTATCGTCTTCGACGTGCTCGTAGACGTAGTTGGTGATCACGAGGTCGACGTGCTCCCCCAGCTCCTCGAAGCGGCGAAGCTGGTCGAGAAGGGCCCGCACGGCATCGGCGTCCACCCAGTCGTCCGAGTCGATGTTCTTGAAGTAGGTGCCGCTCGCGTTCTTCACGGCCTGCATGACCGCGGCGCCGTGCCCGCCGTTCTCCTGGTGGACCGCCTTGATGATGCCCGGGTGACGCTCGGCCCAGGCGTCGGCGCGCTGGGGCGTGTCGTCCTTGGTCGAACCGTCGTCGACGATGATAATCTCGACGTCCTCCGCGTACCCGGTGCCCTCCAGGATGGACTCGATGCAGTGGTCCATGTAGGCGGACGAGTTGTAGCACGGGATGCCGAACGTGATGGTCTTCTTCATGCCTGTCCTTCTCGCGGGCGCGGTCAAGCGCCCTTGCTAGCTGTGCTGGGCGATGATCTCGTCGGAGAGGTCGAGCGCGGAGGCGACGACGCCGTCCATGTCGTAGTAGCGGTACTCGGCGAGGCGGCCGACGCAGTGGAAGTTGACGAGGTCGTCGACGCGCGACCGATAGCGGCGGTAGAGCTCGAGGTTCTCGTCCTCAAGAATCGCGTAGTAGGGGGTGTCGCCGCTCAGCGGGACGTAGTCGCGGGAGTACTCGCGCATGATGGTGGTCCTGCCGGGAGCCTCCTGGCCAGTCATGTTCTTGAACTCGGTGATGCGGGTGAAGGCCTCGCTCGTGGTGTAGTTCACGGTGCCGACGGGCTGGAAGCGGTCCTGCGGCAGCGTCTCGAAGACCATGTCCAGCGTGCGGTACGGGAGCGCACCGAGGTCGAGGTCGAAGAGCTCGTCGAGCGGGCCGGTGTAGATGACCTCGCCGCCGTAGGGCTGCCCGCAGACGGAGACGCTCGTCTCCCCCACCGTGAGCAGCTCCCTGGCGTCCACGCCGAGAAAAACGTCGATGCAGTCATGGTCGAGCATGTGCTCGAAGAGCGAGGTGTAGCCCTCGGCCGGCATGCCCTGGTGGGGCGCCTGGGGAAAGTAGCGGTCGTCGTCGCCCACGAACACGGGAACGCGCCCGGTGATCGACGGGTCGATCTGGTCGGGGGTCTGTCCCCACTGCTTCATCGTGTAGTGGAGGAAGACGTTCTCGTAGACGTAGTCGGCGACCTCCGCGAGCTCGGGGTCGTTCTTCTCGCGGAGCTCCATGATGGGGACCTTGCGGTTCTCGCCGAAGGTCTCGACGAGCTTGCGGTAGAGGCGCTCGCCGCGCTCCTCGCCGAAGGCGAGCAGCAGGGACCGGTGGTTGAAGGGGACCGGCATGAGCGTTCCGTGGATGTTGGCGAGGACCTTGTGCTGGTAGTCCGCCCACTCGGTGAAGCGGGAGAGGAACTCGTGGACCCGGTCGCTGGTGGTGTGGTAGATGTGCGGGCCGTACTTGTGTATGAGGATGCCGGCCTCGTCCTCGTAGTCGTAGGCGTTACCGGCGATGTGATCGCGACGCTCAAGCACGCAGACCTTGAAGCCGCAGGACTCCGCCAGGCGCCGCGCGCACGTCGCGCCCGCATAGCCGGCGCCGACGACGAGGGCGTCGTAGGAGCCCGCGTTGAAGCCGGCCGGAAGACCCGTGATGACAGCCATGGACATCCTCTCTGAGCAGATGGGGCGAAGTCGCGCACAACTCGTGCGCTCGCCCATTCGTCTGCACGATTCTATCACCTCGCCCCTATAATGGACCCGAGCGAGCGCCCCTGCCCCACCTGCACACAATCGCATGCAGCAGGATGACGCGCGCGCGAGGACAAACGGCGTCAGTGAAGGAGTTTCGATGAGCGATTTTCTCGCACGCATGAAGGCCGCGGCCAAGGCCTACAAGAAGACGATCGTCCTGCCCGAGGGCGAGGATCCGCGCACCATCGAGGCCGCGCGCAAGGTCGTGGCCGAGGACCTGGCCAACCTCGTCATCCTGGGTGACCCTGCCCAGATCGACGTCGAGGGCGTCACCGTCATCGACCCGACCTCCCCCACCGCGCCCAAGCACGAGGCCTATGCCCAGAAGTTCGCCGAGCTCCGCGCCAAGAAGGGCGTCACCATCGAGCAGGCCCGCGCCCAGATGATGGACGCCACCTACTACGGCACCATGATGGTCAAGATGGGCGACGCCGACGGCCTGGTCTCCGGCGCCTGCCACTCCACCGCCAATACGCTGCGCCCCGCGCTGCAGATCCTCAAGACCGCCCCGGGCACCAAGCTCGTCTCCGCCTTCATGGTCATGTGCACCAAGACCCCCGAGTTCGGCGCCGACGGCACGCTCGTCTTCGCCGACTGCGGCCTCAACATCGACCCGACCTCCGACGAGCTCTCCGAGATCGCCATCGCCTCCGCCAACTCCTTCGCCACCTTCATGGATGACGTGGAGCCGCGCGTGGCCATGCTCTCCTACTCCACGATGGGCTCGGCCGGCGGCGACACCGCCAAGAAGGTCCAGGAGGCCACGGCCTTCGCCAAGGAGAAGGCCCCCGAGCTCGCCATCGACGGCGACCTGCAGCTCGACGCCGCCATCGTCCCCGAGGTCGCGGCCCTCAAGGCGCCCGACAGCAAGGTGGCCGGCCACGCCAACGTCCTCGTCTTCCCCAACCTCGAGACCGGCAACATCGGCTACAAGCTTGTCCAGCGCTTCGGCAACGCCGAGGCGTACGGCCCCATCCTGCAGGGCATCGCCAAGCCGGTGAACGACCTCTCCCGCGGCTGCGTCGCCGACGACATCGTGGGCGTCGTCGCCATCACCGCCGTCCAGGCCCAGATGGCTGAGATGCACGAGGAGTAGGTGTGATGCTCGTCGCCCGCTACCCTGAGCTGCTCGGCTAGGGATATCGACAAGGACTTCAAGACGGCCCGGCAACTCTTTGTCGGGCCGTCTTCCTGTGCGAAGTCAGCCGCGTCCCAGCAGCTCCTCGCGCGTGTAGGCGCGCCCGGGGCCCTCCGCGGTCTCAAGACGGATGGTCCAGGGGTCGTCCTTCTCGGACGTGTCCTCGTAGACGCAGTTGAGGCCGTTTTGCAGCGCGAGCCTGACGAGCCGCTGGTCCATGGTGAACAGCGTCCCCGCCGTCCTTCTCGCCAGCACGAAGTAGAACATGTCGTAGCTCGAATGGTTGAGTCTCACGGACTCTGAGAGAACCTCCTGGAAGAGCTTCTCCATAGAAACGAGCTCGTCGACCAACCCCAACGCGCGCTCGAGATTGCGGCGCATCTCATCTGCCCTCATTCGCTCGCCCCGAACCAGCTTCTGGAAGACGTAGGTGTGACGCGCGGCGGGTACGGAAAAAGCCCCAGGCCTGTGACCTGGGGCTTTGCAAAGCGAGAAGGGCGGTGGGCCAGAAGCGTGAACCCAAACCTCAGAGAGGCGCGGAGCCTAGCGGCCGATGGGCTTGGGGCCAGCGGCGCGGACCTCGGGCGCCATCGTGGTGAGGCGCTTCTCGGCGTTGTCGACGAACATCTGGGCGAGCTTCTCGGCCATCTCGTCGTAGGCCGCGCGGTCCTCCCAGGTGTTGCGGGCGTTGAGGAGCTCGCTCGGCACGCCGGGGCAGGAGGTGGGCACGTCGAGGTTGAAGCGCTCGTCGTGGACGAACTCGGAGTCGTCGATGATGCCGGACTGGGCGGCCTCGACCATCTTGCGCGTGTAGGCGAGCTTCATGCGCTTGCCCACGCCGTAGGGGCCACCGGTCCACCCGGTGTTGATGAGGTAGACGCGCACGCCGCCCTTGTCGATCTTCTCGCCCAGCATCTGTGCGTAGACGTTGGGGTCGAGCGGCATGAACGGCTCGCCAAAGAGCGAGGAGAACGTGGGCTGGGGCTCCTTGATGCCGCGCTCGGTGCCGGCGACCTTGGAGGTGAAGCCGGTCATGAAGTGGTACATGGCGGCGTCGCGGTCGAGCTTGGCGATCGGGGGCAGCACGCCGAAGGCGTCGGCCGTGAGGAAGATCACGACGTCGGGGGTGCGCTTGGCGCGACCCTTTGCCACTGCGCCGGGGACGAACTCGACCGGGTAGGCCACGCGGCCGTTCTCGGTGAGGGAGGTGTCGAAGTAGTCGGCCACGCGCGTCTCGTCGTCGATCACGACGTTCTCGCACATGGAGCCGAAGCGGATGGCGTTCCAGATCTGCGGCTCGGTCTCGGGCGTGATGTCGATGGTCTTGGCGTAGCAGCCGCCCTCGATGTTGAAGACGCGGTCCTCGGCCCAGCCGTGCTCGTCGTCGCCGATGAGGAGGCGGTCCTCGGCGGCGGAGAGGGTGGTCTTGCCGGTGCCGGAGAGGCCGAAGAAGACCGTGGTGCCGTGGGAGCGCGGGTTCATGTTGCAGGAGCAGTGCATGGTGAGCACGTTGTCCTCAACGGGCAGCAGGTAGTTCATAACCGAGAAGATCGACTTCTTGATCTCGCCGGAGTACTGGGTGCCCACGACGAGGATCATACGCTCCTGGAAGTTGATGAGGACGGCGGCCTCGGAGTGGGTGCCGTGGACCTCGGGGTCGAGCTTGAGCGTGGGGGCGGCCATGACGACGAAGTCGGCGTCGCCGAAGTCGCGGAGCTCGTCCTCGGTGGGACGGACGAGCATCTGATGGACGAAGAGCGCCTGGCTGGCAAGCTCGCAGATGGCGCAGATCTTGCGGGAGTAGCGGCGCTCGGCGCCGGCGAGTCCGTGCACGACGAAGAGGCGGCGCTCGGAGAGATGGCCGATGACCTCGCTCTTGATCTTCTGGTAGTTCTCCTCGGAGAACGGCACGTTGACATTGCCCCAGGCGATCTTGTCGTGGACGTCGGGCGTGTCGACGATGAAGCGGTCCTTGGGCGAGCGGCCGGTATACTGGCCGGTGATGACGGAGAGCGAACCGGTGCTCGTGAGCTCGCCCTCGCCGCGCTCAACGGCGGTCTCGATGAGAACGGCCGGGGACGCGTCGATGACGGTCTTCTCCTCCGTGTGGGCGATGCCGTAGCGCTGAAGTTCCTCGATGATCATGCATGCCTCCTTATGGCAGGCGGCCGTGCCGCCGACTGTTGACGCATCGAAGATGCCCATAATCCGAGGGCACCGGTTGGATATTATGCCACACATCCCCGCTTGCGGTCTCATTCGCCCCATTCGGCTATCCGGCGACGGAGAATCGACGCAAAACGATAGAGTTTTGAGAGATAGGACGATAGGAGGAAGACATGGCACAGCTCACCACCATCTCCGACGGCAGGCTCTCCGCGACGGTCGACGCCGCGGGGGCCCAGCTCATGAGCCTCAGGCTCGACGATGCCGAGTATCTCTGGCAGGGCGACGAGCGCTACTGGCCGCGTCGCGCCCCGGTCCTCTTCCCCATCGTCGGCTGCCTGCGCGAGGGACGCGCGACGAGCGCCCAGGGCGAGGTGCACCTAGAGCGCCACGGCATCGCCCGCTCGCACGAGCACGCGGTGAGCGAGGTCACCCCCACGAGCGTGACCTACGAGCTCCGCTCGACGGACGAGACCCGCGCCCGCTACCCCTTCGACTTCCGCCTCAACATGACCTACGCGATCGAGGACGGCGCGCTCATGCAACGCTTCTCGGTCACCAACACCGGCTCCGTGGAGCTTCCGTTCACGCTCGGCGGGCACCCTGCCTTCAACGTCCCCGTCCCCGGAGAGGAGGGCGCGTCCTTCTCGGACTACGAGCTCGTGTTCCCGGAGCCCTGGACGGCACGCGTCCCGTCGATCGACGAGCAGGGACTCCAGGACTTCGGCCACATGCACGAGCTCTTCCGCGACACGGACCGAATCCAGCTCACGCACGAGCTCATAGACGAGCTCCTCACGGTCGTGTTCCTCGACGTACCCGGCCGCTCGGTGAGGCTCGTCGGCCCCGCCGGCCACGGCGTTCAGGTCGACTTCGACGGGTTCTCCTTCCTCGGCGTGTGGACCGCCACGAGCGACTCCCCGTTCGTCGCGATCGAGCCCTGGGTGGGCTGCGCCACGGCCTACGACGAGTCGGACGTCTTCGAGGAGAAGCGCGGCACCATCACGCTCGCCCCCGGCGAGACCTGCGTGAGGTCCTTCTCGATGAGGCCCTTCTAGCCATGGGCCAGATTCGCCGCGCGACCACAGACGACCTCGAGGCCGTCTGCTCAATCTATGCCGCCGCCCGCGCGTTCATGCACGCGAACGGCAATCTCACCCAGTGGCCCGGCGACTATCCGGGCCTCCCTGACGCCGAGATGGACCTCGGGGCCGGCGCCCTCTGGGTGCTCGACGAGGGGTCCGGCCCCGTTGCCGTCATGAGCGTGCTCCCCGGCCCGGACCCCACCTACTCCGTGATCGAGGGCGAGCCGTGGCTCAACGACGACCCCTACTGGGTCATGCACCGCCTCGCCGTGGCCGAGAGCGGCCGAGGGGCCGGCACGCGCATGCTCTCGTGGCTCTGCGCAAAGCACGACAACGTCCGCGCCGACACCCACGCCGACAACGTTCCCATGCAGCGCACGCTCGAGAAATGCGGCTTCGTGCGCCGCGGCACGATCTGGGTCGAGGACGGCACGCCGCGGATCGCGTACCACTTCGTGCGGTAGCCGCAACGCACCAGCGGGTTGTTTGCGCCGACGACGCTCTGCTCGCTTAGAAAAGTCGGGTTGTTGTAGGTCCGCAGTCCCCCACCGCTTAGGAATCTGGGGTTGTTGCACCCCTGGGACGGCATCGAGGGAAATGCAATCGAACGTCAACTGGGACTTTATCGGCATGAAGCGCTTCTCGGCATACAACTACCCTGAATTGTTAAGCGCGCTCCCGCACCAATCCCACAACGACCCTTGGTCCTTAAGCGCGTTGGCGACCGGCACCCGCAACTACCCCGAATCCTTAAGCATGTCTGGCAGAGGCCGATCGGTCAGCAGCACGCGGCGACGAAGCTCTTCCAGAGGGTGAAGTCGGTCCCCACCTCATGCCACGTGTACTCGGGGTGCCACTGGACGCCGACACAGAAGCGCCTGCCGGGAACCTCGATGCCCTCGGGGACGCCGTCGGTCGCGCGCGCCACGAGTCGGACTCCCTCGCCGAGCCGGTCGACGCAGCAGTGGTGCGCGGAGTTGGTCTGGACGCACGTGGCCCCGCCGAGCGCGCGGGACAGCAGCGACCCCTCCTCGACCTCCACGGGATGGCAGACGCCGTTCAGGATGCCGGTGTGGCGCCACTGGACCATGCCCTCGCGGGCGCCGAGGCCCGGGACGTCCATGCAGAGCGTCCCGCCGAGCGCGACGTTCAGCAGCTGCGTGCCGCGGCAGGTCGTGAGCAGCGGCTTGTCGGCGGACAGCGCGGCGCGGAGCAGCGGGAGCTCGAAGGCGTCGCGCTGCGGGCAGAGCAGGGCGGGGTCATAGGGCGTCTCGTCGCCCCAGAGCGCGGGACTGACGTCGGGTCCCCCGGGGACGGCGATGCCGTCGGCGCGCTCGACATACTCCGCGATGACGCCCTCGTCCTCGGTGAGCGCCATCATGAGCGGCAGACCGCCGGCGGCGAGAATCGCGTCGACGAAGCAGTCGGCGATGGCTTCCTGCGGGGCGATCGTCTCCGAGCCCTCCGTGACGGGCGCCTCCCAGCGGGGAGCCACCAAGATGACCGGTCTTCTCGCCATGCCTAGTGCCCCTTGATCGAGTCGAGGAAGTCGCGGGCGCGCTGGGTCTTGGGGTGGTCGAAGAACTCGTCGGGAGAGCCCTCCTCCACGATCTGCCCGTCCGCCATGAAGACCACGCGGTCGGCCACGCGTCGCGCGAAGCTCATCTCGTGCGTGACGACCACCATGGTCATGCCGCCCCGCGCGAGCTCGACCATGACGTCGAGGACCTCGTTGATCATCTCGGGGTCGAGCGCGCTCGTGGGCTCGTCGAACATCATCGCCTTGGGTCGCATGGCGAGCGAGCGGGCGATGGCGGCGCGCTGCTGCTGGCCGCCGGAGAGCTGGGCGGGGACCTTGTGGGCCTGCTCGGCGACGCCGACGCGCTCGAGCAGCTCCATCGCCCGCGCCTCGGCCTCCTCCTTGGGAACCCCCAGCACCTCGCGCGGCCCGAGCGTCACGTTGTCGAGGACCGTCATGTGAGCGAAGAGGTTGAACTGCTGGAAGACCATGCCGAGCTCCGCGCGCATCCGGGCGAGCTCGCGACCCTCCTGCGGCAGCGGCTCGCCCTCGATGAGGATCTCGCCGGAGTCGATGGTCTCGAGGCGGTTCATGGTCCGGCACATCGTGGACTTACCCGATCCGGAGGGGCCGATCACGACCAGCACCTCTCCCCTGCCAACCGACAGGCTCACGTCGCGGAGCACGTGGAGGTCCCCGAAGTGCTTGTCGACGTGGCGAAGCTCGATCACCGGAACGTTCTTCTCGGATGCGCTGTCTTGGCTCATTGCTCCCGCTCCTAGCGAATGATCTTGACGCCCGTTCGGCGCGCCACGTAGACGGACGCCTTGTTGATGGCGAAGTTGATCAGGATGTAGATGACGGCGACGACCAGGTACATGGAGAGCAGCGCGTCGTAGTTGGTGATGAGCACGCGCGCGTTCTGCATGAGGTCGGGGTAGCTCACCACGTAGGCGACCGTCGTGTCCTTGACCACGACGACGAGCTGGGCGATGAGCGAGGGGATGACGTAGCGGATCGCCTGGGGCAGCACGATCCTCCGCATGGTCTTTGACGGGCTGAGCCCGATCGAGAGGGCCGCCTCGACCTGGCCCTTGGGCACGGCGTTCACACCCGCGCGGAAGACCTCCGCGAGCACGCCCGAGGCGGCGAGCGCGACCGGCAGCGTGAGCATCCAGAAGGCGGGCATCTGGATGCCGTATTGCGGGACCACGAGGAAGAAGAAGTAGATCAGAAGCAGGCTCGGAACGCCGCGGAAGAAGTCCGTGACCACGCGGCAGACGGCCGCGATCGGGGCGATTCCGCTCGTGCGGCCCAGCATGAGCGCGAGCCCCAGCACGAGCGCGATGACGCCGGCCGTGAGCGCGACCTCGACGGTGCCCACGAAGCCCTGCAGCAGGAAGCGCCATGTGGGCCACTCGAGCAGGAACGACCAGTAGCGCGGGGCGAGCTGGCCCGTCACGTAGAACTGACGGACCACGAGAAACGCGAGCAGGGCGAGCAGGACGGTGGAGATTGCCGTGCCGATCGCTATGCGCCGCCGCGTGCGCGGCCCGGGCGCCTCGTAGAGCGCGGAGCGCACGCTCGGCGCTGTCTGGGTGCGCGTGCTCATCGGAGGATCCTCACCCTCTTGTCGAGGCGGTTGCCGGCGAACGAGATGACGAACGCGGTGAGCACGTAGCCGAGCGCGGAGATCAGAAAGGCGAGGACGCCTCCCGTGGCGCGCGTGTTGACGTAGGAGACCACGCCCGTGAGCTCCTGGGGCGCGAGCGGAACCTGTGAGCCGAGCGCCGTCGTGAGCATCACGGCGATGAGCAGGTTCGTCATGGGGAGGACCGTCGTGCGGAGGGCCTGGGGGATCACGACATGGCGCAGGATCTGCCCGAACGTGAGGCCGATCGAGCGCGCGGCCTCGATCTGGCCGACGCCGATCGTGTTGATGCCGCTCATGAAGTTCTCGGAGCCGAAGGCCGAGGCCATGAGCACGACGGTCACGATGACGCAGGTGCGCCACGGCAGGACCACGCGCAGCTGCGGCAGGGCGTAGGCCACCAGAATGAGCAGGGCGACGCCGGGGATGTTGCGGAACACCTGCACGTAGAGCTCACCGACGCCGCGCAGGGGCGCGACGGGCGAGACGCGCGCGACGGTCACCGCCACGGCGAGGACCATGACGAAGACGAACGAAACCGCCGTCATTCCCCATGTGGCGAGAAGACCGTCGAGGTAGTTCTGCCCGTATGTGCCGAGAAGCTCAGCGAGCCCCATGCGACCCCCTCATGCCGGGTCCGACGCTACACGCCGATCGTGGGGGGAACGGGAGCCTCGGAGATGCCGGCGCGGTCGCCGATGCAGATCTGCCAGAGCTGCTCCCACAGGCCCTCGTCCTCCACGCGCTGGAGCCAGGCGTTGACGAACGCGACGCCGTCGGAGCCGAGCGGCAGACCGATTCCGTAGGCGTCGACCGGCCCGAACTCATCGCCGGCCAGGCGATAGCGGCCCGGGTTGCGCGTCATGGAGCCCATCTGCATGGCGGTGTCGATGACGTAGGCGTCGACGCGACCCTGAGAGAGGGCCGTGCGGGCCTCCTCGTCGGTCTTGAACTCCTGGACCTGGGCGTCGGGCGCGTACTCCTCGAGAATGGAGGGACCGGTGGAGCCGGACTGGGCGGCCACGTTCTTGCCCGCGAGGTCCTCGAGGGAGTTGATGTCGGTGTTGTCCGCCATGACGAGGATGGACTGCTGCGTGGTGTAGTACGGGCCCGCGAAGGAGATCAGCATCATGCGGTCCTCGTTGATCGAGTAGGTGGCGAAGACGGTGTCCACCTGATCGTTCTGAAGGACGGACTCGCGTGTGTCAGAGGTGACCTGCGTGATCTCCTGTTTGGACTCGTCACCCAGGATGTAGCGGGTGAGCAGCTGGGAGAGGCCGGCGTCGAAGCCGCGGGTCTTGCCGTCCTGCTCGTTGAGGGACGAGAAGAGCAGCGAGGTCTGGACGCCACCCACGCGGAGCGTGCCGGCCTCCTTGACGGCAGTCGCCCACTCGCTGGCCGCGATCTCGTCATCGGTCGCCACGAAGCCGGAGGCGATGAGCTCGTCGTAGGCGGCGGAGTCGAGCTGGCTCTCCTCGCCGGCGTCATCATCGGTGGCGGGGGCGGGAGCCTCCGCGTCGTCGCAGCCAACGAGGGCGAGGGCGGAGAGGGCGGCAGCGCCGAGGCCGAGCGCCTGGCGGCGGTTGAGCATGAGATCGTTGAGCGACATGGGGACTTCCTTTCGACGGGGTCTCCGTACACATTCTAAAATTGTACCCAACACGCTAGGAATTAAGACTCGTCAACCGCTCACCCGTCACCTCCCCGTAACCTCGACCCGAGGAGACCTGCAGCACCACGGGCATTTCTCGAAGCATGTTTCTTGAGAGAGGCCCGGCTCCCCAGGAGCCGGGCCTCTCGAAAGCACATGCGGAGGGAAATGCCCGTGGCGCTACCCCAGCAGCTCCTCGACGTCGAGCGCGATCATGTACTCCTCGTTGGTGGGAACCACCATGACGGTGATCGCGGAGTCGGGGGTGGAGATGACACGCGGCTCGTCGGAGCGCGGAGCGTTCTTCTCGGCGTCGATCTTGACGCCCATCCAGCCGAGCAGCTCGCAGATGCCCGCGCGGATCTCGGGCGCGTTCTCGCCAATGCCCGCAGTGAAGACCATCGTGTCCACGCCCTGCATGGAGGCGGCCATCTCGGCGAAGAGCTGGGAGACGCGGTAGTTGAACATGTCGAGCGCCATCTGGCACTTCTCGTCGCCGTCGGCGGCGCCGGCCTCGATGTCACGCGAGTCGGAGGAGACCTCGGACACGGCGAGGAGGCCGGACTTCTTGTTCATCATCGTGTCGATCTCGTCGATGCTCATCTGCGCCTCGCGGCTGAGGTAGAAGACCGTCGCCGGGTCGAGCGTGCCGCAGCGCGTGCCCATGATGAGGCCATCGAGCGGGGTGAGGCCCATCGTGGTGTCCATGCACTTGCCGTCCTGGATGGCGCACAGGGACGCGCCCGAGCCGAGGTGGCAGCTCACGAGCTTGTGGGCCTTGTCGCCCATCATCTCGTGCACGGTGCGCCAGATGAAGCGGTGGCTGGTACCGTGAGCGCCGTACTTGCGAACGTGATACTTGTCCACGACGTCGCGCGGGATGGCGTAGCGCCAGGCGTGCTCGGGCATGTGGTAGTGGAAGGCGGTATCCGGCACGATGACGTTGCCGAGCTCGGGGAACATGTCGCGGCAGATCTCGATGACGTCGGCCTCGGCATAGTTGTGCAGGGGGGCGAGCGGCGCGACCTCGCGGACCTGGGCGAGCGTCTCGTCGGTCACGACGGCGGACTCGGGGAAGTACCAGCCGCCCTGGACCACGCGGTGGCCGATGCCGCCGATGGGCTTATCGATGGTCTTGAGGATGTCGAAGACGTACTTGATGGCGGTCTTGTGGTCGGGAAGCGCGACCTCGAGCTTCTGCTTCTCCCCGCCCATCTCCTCGTGGCCGACGAAGGAGCCGTCGATGCCGATGCGCTCGCAGTTGCCCTTGGCGTAGACCTCGCGCGTGTCCACGTCCAGGAGCTGGTACTTGAGCGACGAGCTGCCGGCGTTGATAACAAGGACGTTCATGACTCTCCTCCCGCGGGGTCTCCCCCACTCAGCGTTGAAACACAGCATTCACATCATACGCCCGACGAACGTCCTTCGTCGCCCTCACGTCGATGAACGGGCTGGCTGGGCTTCTCTCCGAGAAGTGCGCTGCGCGGAACTTCTCTGCGAGAAGCCCGGCCAGCCCTAGGCAACGGTAGGCGCCAGGGTCTTTCGGGGGGAAGTTCTGCGGAGCACACTTCCCGGAGAAAGACCCTGGCGCCGGACAGCTACGTCTAGGCGGGGATGAGGCCCTCGCCGAGGGGCTTGCCGCCGAGGACGTGCATGTGCAGGTGCATGACGGTCTGGCCGGCGGCGGCGCCGGTGTTCATGATGCAGCGGAAGCCCGTCTGCGCGACGCCGGTCTTCTCGGCAACCGCCCTGACCGCGCGCTCCATGGAGGCGAGCGTCTCGGCGGGAACGTCGTCGACGAAGTTGTCGTGGTGGGCCTTGGGCACCACGAGCACGTGGACGGGCGCCTGGGGGTTGAGATCGTTGAACGCGACGACGTTCTCGTCCTCGTAGAGGAACTCGCTCGGGATCTCTCCGTTGGCAATCTTGCAGAAGATGCAGTCGGACATGGTGCTCCCCTCTCGATTCTCGCTACTCGTTCAGGTACGCGGTGCTGGGCGCCGAAGCGGTGTCGCGCACGGGCGCCGACTCGTCGGTGGCGTTGAGAAGGACGCGCACCTTCTGCTCCGCCGTGCTCAGACGCTCGCGCAGGCTCTTCAGAAGCTCCACGCCGCGAGCGTAGCGCTCGAGCGAGTCCTCGAGCTCGAGCTCGCCGGACTCGAGCGCACGCACGATCTGCTCGAGCTCGATGGAGGCCTCCTTGAACGTCATATCTTCGATCTTCCTGGGCTCGTCTGCCATGGTGTCCCCTTCCCGGGCTATGCCCGATCTTCGATTCGGATGGACGAGACGGTCGCCTCGACGGACCCCTCGCCGAGAAGCACGCTCACCTGGTCCCCACAGGCCACGTCCGACGCGCGCTTCACGACGCGCCCCGAGGTGTCACGGGCGATCGCGTAGCCCCGCGCCAGGACCGAGAGCGGAGAGAGCGCGTCGAGCGACGCGGCGAGCCGCGCGAGCGTCGCCTCGGCGGGGCGCAGGAGGCGTCCGCCGGCCTCCGCGAGGCGCCCCGCCGCGAGCTCGCAGCGCTCGGCGTCGCGGGCAAGGCCGCGCGGGACGGCGTCATGGAGGCGCTCCTCGGTCTGGAGCAAGTCGGAGAGAAGGTCCCGGAGGGGCGCGGCGGGGTCGGAGAGGCACCGGCGCGCGCCGAGGGCGTCGAGGGCCACGCGGCGCCGCGAGAGCGTCGCGTCCATGGCGCCGGACATGAGCCTGCCGAGGGACGTGACGGACGCGGAGCGCACCTCCAGCACCGCCGACATGGCCCGCCCCAGGCGCACCTGGCGCTGGAGCATCTGTCGCTCCACCTCGTCGATGGCGGGCGCCACCGACTCGGCAGCGGCGGTCGGCGTGGAGGCGCGACGGTCGGCGACCATGTCGGCGATCGTCGTGTCCGGCTCGTGGCCGATGCCGGTCACGACCGGCACGGGGCAGGCCGCTATCGCCCGTGCGACGCCCTCGTCGTTGAAGCACATGAGGTCCTCGAAGGAGCCGCCGCCGCGGACGAGCAGGATCGCGTCGGGACGGGCGGCCGCGGCGGTCGAGAGCGCGCGGACGATCGTCGCCGGGGCGTCGGAACCCTGCACGGAGCAGCCGACGACGTCGATCTCCACGAGGGGGTTGCGCCGCGCGAGCGTGCGCTTGACGTCCTCCACCACGCTGCCGGAGAGCGACGTCACAACGCAGACGCGCGAGCAGAACGCGGGTACGTGGCGCTTTCGGGAGGGGTCCATGAGGCCCTCGCGCTCGAGGGCGCGCGCGAGCTCGGCGACCCGCTGGCGCAGCAGGCCCTCCCCCGCGGCCTCGACCTTCCTGGCGACAAACGAGAGCTTGCCCGAGGCCTGGTAGACGTCGAACTTGCCCGTGAGCCGCACGGAGAGCCCGTCACGCAGATCGAACCCGATCTTCTCGGCCGTCCCGCGCCAGACGATGACGCTCATGGAGGCCCCGGCGTCCTTCACCTCGAAGTAGCAGTGGCCCGAGCGGGCGTTGGGACCCCGGAACCCCGACACCTCCCCGTCCACGACGAGCGTCGGCCACGAGGAGACCGCCCCCTTCGCAAGGGCGACGGCGTCCGTGACGGTGATCGGCTGGCCCTGCCGGGTGCCCATCAGTCGTCCCTGCCGCCGTAGCGACCGAGCAGGTAGACGAGTTGCATGAGGGAGGTCAGCGCCGCGGCGACGTACGTGAGGGCGGCGGCGGTGAGGACCGAACGGGCGCCCTTCTCGTCGAGGCCGGAGCCGCGTGCGGAGAGGTAGGCCACCGCGCGACGCGAGGCGTCGATCTCCACCGGCAGGGTGACCACCTGGAAGACCACGGCGGCCGCGAAGAGCACGATGGCGAGCTGGACCAGGCCGGCGAGGTTGAGGAGCACGCCGGCGAGGAGGACGAGGATCCAGGAGTTCTCCGCGACGGACACCACGGGGACGAGCGCCGAGCGCAGGCGGTAGAAGCCGTAGCCCTGCGCGGCCTGGATCGCGTGACCCGCCTCGTGGCAGGCGACGGCGACCGAGGCGACCGAGGCGCCGCGGTAGTTGTCGTCGGAGAGGTGCAGCTTGTTGTCACGCGGGTCGTAGTGGTCGGTGAGCGAGCCGGCGACGCGCGTGATGCCCACGTCGTTCGCGCCCCCGTCCGCCAGCATCTGTCGCGCGACGTCGGCGCCGGTGCCGGGGATGCCGGCATCGACCTGGGACCACTTGCGGTAGGTGCTCCTGATGTAGCCCTGCGCGGCGGTACCCAGGACGAGGGCGACGAGCACGACGACGAGATAGGCCGGGTCGAACCCGTATCCGATGTAGAAGGGCATGTGCGTCTCCAATCACGTCTGGACTGCGTCCATTCTACCCACGCCGCCGGACGACAATGCGCGGGCCGGGCGGGCGGCGCTAGAGCAGCTCGATCCGCCCCTCGCGAACGGTGAGGCCGACCTCACCCGAGAGCAGCTTGTCGAGCGTGGAGCCCGCGAGCTCCCAGCGCCAGCCGCGCGAGAGCGGCGACTCGTCGCGGCTCTGCACGAAGTCGAGGAGGTCGTCGCGCGTGGCGATGAGCTGGGTCGCCACGCCGCTCCCCTCGGAGGCCAGGCGCAGCACGGCGTACATGAGGTCCACGACCCCCTCGGTCTCGGCGGAGGGGCGCGCGTGGCGGATGACCTTGGGGCACTCGTCGGGCGGACACGCCTGGCCGCGGGAGACCGCCTCGAGCAGGAGCCGCGCGTCGCGCTCGGGAATCTGGTCGGTGCCGCGGATCTTGCGGAGCCGGTCGAGCGAGGTCGGCGTGCGCTTGCACACCTCGACGACGACCTCGTCGGAGGCTACCCACTTGCGCGGGAGGTCCCGGCGAGCCGCCGACTCCTCCCTCCAGGCGCACACCTCGCGTGCAACGGCGAGCTGACGCCGCGTGAGCGAGCCCGACCGACGCAGGCGGAGGTAGGCATCACGCGGGTCCCTCCGCAGGCGCGCGGGGTCGCAGAGGGCCTCCATCTCGGGGAGGACCCACGACAGGCGGTCCCTCGCGACGAGCTCGGACATCATCTGGTCGTAGATCGCCGGGAGGTAGCGGACGTCGTCCTCGGCATAGGTGAGCTGCTCGGGGTCGAGCGGGCGCCGCGACCAGTCCGTGAGCGACTCGGCCTTGGGCAGGCGGACGCCGCAGCACGCCTCCACGACGGCCGCGTAGCTCGCCTGCTGGCGCATGCCGAGAAAGGCCGCGGCGAGCTGCGTGTCAAAGACGGGCGCGCAGACGACGGACATGCCCTCGAGAAGGACCTCGAGGTCCTGGCCGCAGGCATGGAGCACCTTGGTGACGCTCGTGTCGGCGAGCAGCCTCGCGAGCGGCGAGAGGTCGTCTATGAGGATGGGGTCGATGGCCGCTATGCTCTCCCCCGCCGCGACCTGCACGAGGCAGAGCTTGGGGTAGTAGGTCTTCTCGCGGAGGAACTCGGTGTCGACGGCGATCACCTTGGCCGATGCGGCCTGCTCGCAGAAGTCGGCGAGCTGCTCTGATGTGGAGAGGTACAAGGCGCTCGATTCTCCCCTTGCGGGGTTTGGGTACACTTGTCTAGGGCGCGAGACGCGCCCCACCATGATACCCAATCGCCCCGCCCGACCCGGGAGGAGATCCGTGCGCGCCCTCGTCATACACAACCCCCGCTCCGGCTTTGGGTCGGACGCCGTCTTCCAGTTCGAGCGTGCCCTGCTCCAGGGAGGCGACGAGTGCCTCACCCGCGTGCTCGACGAGGACTTCGACCCCGCCGCAGCCTGCGCAGGGGCGGACGGCTTCGACGTCGTGGTCCTGTCGGGCGGCGACGGCACCATCTCGACGCTCCTCCACGAGCTCCGCGACACCAACGTCCCGACCTGCGTCTTCCCCTCCGGGACCGCCAATCTGCTCTGCGCGAACATCGGCAACGCGCCCGAGCCCTCCGCCCTCGCCCGCGCCTGCCGCATCGGCAAGACGGCCCGACTCGACATCGGCGAGATCTCCTGGACCACCGTCGACGGCGAGGCGGGGCGGCGCGGCTTCGCCCTCATGTCGGGCACCGGCTTCGACGCCCAGCTCATGCAGGCGGCGCTGCCCAACAAGGCCGTCATGGGGCAGGCGGCCTACTTCGCCGCCGCGCTCTCGAGCCCCCGGCCGACCGTGGGGCGCTTCTCCATCACGGTCGACGGCGAGACGGTCGAGCGCGAGGGCATCACCTGCCTCGTCGCCAACAACGCCATGATCCAGGGCGACATCGAGATCGTGCCGGACTGCCGGATGGACGACGGGCTCCTCGACGTCATCGTCGTGGAGACCTCGGACGCCGCGCAGCTCCTGAAGCCCCTTGCGTTCGGCCTCGTGGACCGCAGCGGCCACGCCATCGGACGTCCGCACATCGAGTCGTTCAGGGGGCGCGAGATTCGCATCGAGTGCTCGACCGCGATGCCGCTCGAGGTCGACGGTGAGGTCATGCCGGGTCTGGTGAGCGCCTACGAGGCGCGGGCCCTGCCCGGCGCGGCGCGCATCGTCGTCGACCCGATGAGCCCCTACGGGACCGAGGACGACGGCTCCTCCCGCTTCGGCGGCTCGGACGTCATCGCCTACCCCAAGTAGCGGCGAGACGGGGCACGCCCCTCGCAAGCCGCATCGGTTCCGACCCCCTCGCTCTCGGGGGGGGGGGAAGACGGTCGCGGGGTCCCTAGAGCGCGAGCGTGAGCGCTGCGTAGGCGGCCATGCCGGCGAGCGCGCACCAGATCAGCGACCCCGTCCTTCTCGCCATGACCACGACGAGGGCCGCCGCGAGCAGCGGCCGCCAGGAGAGGCCGACGGTCGGGTCGAAGAGATCGTTGGCGACGAGCGCGGCGAACGCGGCGGGCGGGATGAGCCCGAGCGCCTCGCTCACGCGCGGGGAGAGCTCGCGACCCTTGAGGGCGAGGAGCGGGACGCAGCGGCAGGCGAGAATGACCGCGAGCACGCAGCCGTAGAAGACCAGGAAGTCAGTGGTGCTCATGGCGCGACCCCCTCCCGAGCGCGCCCGCGACGAGGCCGGCCGCGACGCCCAGGAGCGCGCCGAGCAGGACGGCGAGCGAGCCGGCTCCGAGCACCTTCAGCGCCACGACGGCCGCCACTGACGCGACGACCACGACGACGTTGACGCGCGTCCACGACTGCCCCACGAGCAGGCAGACGAAGATCGACGTCATCGCGAAGGACATGATCGTCGTGGGGATGGCGAGGGCGGGTCCCACGGCCGCGCCGAGCGCGTTGGCCGCCGCCCACGAGAGCATGCTCGCCACGTTGACCGCCGTCGCATGCCGGACCGTCCAGGACTTGTCGGCGACGAAGCGCCCCATGTTCACCCCGAAGCTCTCGTCGGTCACCGTGGCGGCAAAGAGCGCGGCGAGCGGCCGGGGGGCTCGCTCGGCATAGCGCGAGAGGGCCGCGGAGTAGAGCAGCTGGCGCGTGCTCACGAGCGCCACGCTCGCCACCATGGAGGCGACCGGGGTGCCCGCAAGGGCGAGCGAGGCCATCATGAACTGCCCGGCGCCCGAGTAGAACGTCGCCGAGACGAGAAACGCGACGGCAGGCGACAGCCCCACCTCGGCGGCCATGACGCCGCAGGGGATGCCGATGGCGACGTAGCCGAGCATGACGGGCAGCGCCGCCGGCAGGGCGGCGGCGAGGTCGGAGCGGAGCGACGAGTCGGGCATGCTACTCGGAAAGGTCCGCGGGGAAGCGCACGCCGACCTGGCGGCGGATCTCGTCCATGACGGCCAGGGAGTCGACCGTGACCTGCTCGAAGCGCGCCGCCGCCTCGAGCGCGGCGGCCTCGCCGCGCACGGCGGCGGTGAAGTCGTCGATCTCGCAGACCATGTCATTGGCGGGGACCTCGGCGGGAACGGGTCGGGTGGACGCCTCCTCCATGCGGAATATCAGGCCCTTGTCCTCGTGGTCGTGCACGCGGGGGTTCACGGGGCAGGACGTCTGGTCCCACAGAAGCGTCCCCTCCTCGCCCTCGACCTGCGAGGGGATCACGTCGTCGCACATCTTCCCGTAGGAGAGGCTCACGATCTTGTCGTCGTAGCCGAGAAGGGCCTCGCCAGCGAGGTCGATGGTAGAGCAGGGGTCGTCGGCGTCGCAGCCCGGGACGGGTGCGGTGACGGCGAGGGCGCGGACCGTCTCCGGCCTGCCGAAGAGGGCCACGGCCGGCTCGACGCAGTAGACGCCGATGTCCATGAGGGCGCCGCTTGCCAGCACGGGGTCGAAGATGTTCAGGCGCTCGCCGGCGCGCAGCCGCGCCATGCGCGAGGTCACCTTGGAGAAGCGCAGCGTCGCCAGGCGGACGGCGCCGAGCTCGGAGGCGGTGACGCGCTCGATTGCCGCGAAGGTGGGCACATGCAGGTTGCGCATGGCCTCCATGGCCACGACGCCCCTCTCTCGCGCGGCGGCGAAGACCCTGCGGGCCTCGCGCTCGTTGGCGGCGAGCGACTTCTCCACGAGCACGTGCTTCCCGCCGGCGATCATGGCGAGCGCCTGCTCGGCATGGAGACCATTGGGGCTGGAGACGTAGACCGCGTCGACCTCGTCGCTCGAGGCGAGCTCGGAGAGGTCGTCGAAGAAGAGTCGCGCGCCGTATCGCTCGCCGAACGAGCGGGCGCGCCCCAGGTCACGGGAATAGGCCGCGACGTAGTCGGCCCCCTCCGCCACGGCGAGCGCCTCGAGGAACCGCTCGCAGATGCCGCTCGTACCGATGGTCGCGAACCGAACCGTGCCCATGAGTCTCCCTTCGTTGTCTGCTCCAAGCCGATTCTACACCGTCCTCTCCCGTGCGCGACGCCGTGCGCCCTGCTATGGTTCTCTTTGTGACAAGGAGGGGCCATGGAGAAGTACAGCTTCGAGAGCCGCGTGCGCTACAGCGAGTGCGACGAGACGGGACGGCTCTCGCTCGTCTCTACGATCGACTACCTGCAGGACTGCTCCACGTTCCAGTCCGAGGAGCTCGGCCAGGGGTTCGCGTCGCTTGAGGCGCGCCACCTCGCCTGGGTGCTCGCGACATGGCGGATCGAGATCGACGACCTGCCCGCGCTCGGCGATCGCATCCGGGTCTCCACCTGGTGCTACGAGATGACGCGTGCCCACGCGCTGCGCTGCTTCGAGATCGAGGCGGCCGACGGCCGCTCGCTGGTGCGCGCCGACTCCCAGTGGATCATGTTCGACGCGGAGCGGGGCCACGCCACCCGCGTCGCCGAGGACCAGCTCGTCTACCGCTCGGACGCGCCGCGCCTGGAGATGGGCCCGCTCGACCGACGCCTGCGGGCGAGCGGTGAGGGCACCCAGCTCGCGCCCGTGCGCGTGAGGCCCCATAACCTCGACACCAACCGACACGTGAACAACGCGCAGTACGTCATGTTCGCCGCGGAGGCGCTCGGGGACGCCGCGCTCTCGAGGACGCGCGGGTGCGTCTCGGTGCTCTATCGCCAGATGGCGCACCTGGGCGACCTCCTCGTCCCCGTGGCGTACCCGTGCGAGCGCGGCTGGGACGTCGAGCTGACGGATGGCTCGGGCGCCACCTACGCGCTCGTCCGGTTCCAGCGGCCCGAGGACAGGGAGGACTGATCATGAGCGAGGTCACACGGGTCGCGGCGGCCCTCGTCCACCGCGACGGGAGGCTCCTGGCGGCGAGAAGGGCAACGGGTCCGCAGGAGGGGCTCTGGGAGCTGCCGGGCGGCAAGGTCGAGCCCGGCGAGCGGCCCGTCGAGGCCCTGCGTCGGGAGATCCGGGAGGAGCTCGGCTGCGAGCTCGGGGCCGCCTGGCTCTACGACACCGTGGAGCACGACTACCCCGACTTCCACCTGACGATGGACTGCTTCGTCTGCACGCTCGCGTCGGGGGCCGAGCCCACGGCGAGCGAGGGCGTCCACAGCGAGCTCCGCTGGCTCGCACGCGAGGAGCTTCTCGACGTGGAGTGGCTTCCCGCCGACGTCGCGCTCGCCCGCTCGCTCACCCACTACTGGGACGAGGCCTTCGCCGACCAGCTCCTCTAGCGTCTTGGTATGATTGAGGGCAACGAGGGAGGAGACCCCATGGCCGAAGACAGGGACCAGCACACCGAGGATCGGGACGAGGACGGCTCGAGGCCCCCCGTCATCGAGAGCGCGAGCGGCACGACCGACCCCGAGAACTCCAGCTCCGGAATCGGCGCCTATGTCGTCTTTGGCGTCGCCGTCGCCCTGCTCGCCGTTCTCTGCCTCGGCGTGTCGAGCTGCACCGGCATGCTCAGCACGCTCGCGGCGCAGTCCCACGACCACTCATACGGCTACGACCTCGACGGCTTCGGGCACGACGACCCGTACTACGACCTCTACGACGAGTTCCTCTCCCCCGACGACGACCCCTACTACGACTTCGGTGACGACCTCGACTGGACGGGCGACGGTTGGTTCTCGAGCCGTCTCGTCGCCGCCGGGGCGCGCGGCGCGGAAGGAGCCCGGGCATGAGCAAGGCAGACGACCTCTTCATCTCCATGTGCTCCGACATCATCGAGCACGGCACCACCACCGAGGGTCAGAAGGTCCGCCCGCACTGGGAGGACGGCACGCCCGCCTACACCATCAAGCGCTTCGGCGTGTGCAACCGCTACGACCTGCGCGAGGAGTTCCCGGCACTGACGCTTCGCCGCACCGCCCTCAAGTCAGCCATGGACGAGGTGCTCTGGATCTACCAGCGCAAGTCCAACAACGTCCACGACCTCAAGCCCCACATCTGGGACGAGTGGGCGGACGAGACGGGCTCGATCGGCAAGGCGTACGGCTACCAGGTGGGCGTGAAGTCCCACTACCCCGACGGGGACTACGACCAGATGGACCGCGTCCTCAAAGACCTGCGTGAGAACCCCTACTCCCGCCGCATCATGACGAACCTCTACACGTTCGCCGACCTGTCCGAGATGAACCTCTACCCCTGCGCCTACAACGCGATCTACAACGTGACGCAGGAGCCGGGCGAGGACCGTCCCACCCTGAACATGGTGCTCGTCCAGCGCAGCCAGGACGTGCTTGCGGCCAACAACTGGAACGTGTGCCAGTACGCGATCCTGCTCATGATGGTGGCGCAGGTCTCGGGCATGAACGCCGGCGAGCTCGTCCACATGATCGCCGATGCCCACATCTACGACCGTCACGTCGACGTCGTGCGCAAGCTCATCTCGCGCCCCACCTACCCCGCCCCCACCGTCCGCCTCAACCCCGAGGTCACGGACTTCTACGACTTCACGACCGACGACCTGGTCGTCGAGAACTACGAGCACGGCCCGCAGGTAAAGAACATCCCGATAGCGGTCTGAGCGCCCGGCGAGAAGCGCCGGGGCAATACGCCGAGCCCCAACGGTGCAGAAAGGTATGAGAGATGAGCTGCAAGCTGAGTGCGATCGTGGCGGTGTGCGACGACTGGGGCATCGGGCTCGACGGCGGGATGGTCGTCGAGAACCGCGAGGACATGCGGCACTTCGTGGCCTGCACGACGGGTCACCCGGTCATCATGGGGAGAAGGACGCTCGAGAGCTTCCCGGGCGGACGCCCGCTCAAGAACCGCCGCAACGTCGTGCTCACGCGCGACGCGTCCTTCTCGCCCGAGGGCGTGGACGTGGTGCACTCCGTCGAGGAGGCGCTCGCCGCGGTCGCGGACGAGGACGAGGCGTGGGTGATCGGCGGCGGGCAGGTCTACGAGCTGCTCCTCCCCCACTGCGAGCGCGCCGTCGTGACGCGCAACCACTGCGTGCGCCCCTGTGACACCTACTTCCCCAACCTGGACGCCGACCCAGCCTGGGAGGTCGTCGAGACCCGTGAGGGCGGCGTCACCCCCGAGGGCGTCCCCTTCGACTTCGTGACCTACGAGCGTCGCTAGCCGAACCCCACCCGTTCACCGAGAAAGACATCCTGACCAAAATCACCCTTGTGAACGACCGATTTTGGTCAGGATGTCTTTCTCGCGTGCGTGAGATACAAATGATGGATCCACGGCAGAGAAAAGGACCCGCCAGCCGTGAGACTGACGGGTCCGAAGTCGTGCGATGTGACGAGCGCTAGTCGGTGTCGACCGCGGCGTCGACCTGGCTGCGGAGGAACTCCTCGGCGTCCTTGCGGCCGCGAGAGAGCTCGGCGGCGGCCATGACGGGCACCCAGTAGTGGACCTTCTGCTTGGCAATGTCGGCCTTCTTGGAGAAGAGGTCGAGGTAGGCCTCGGCGTGGCCGGGGTGATACATCTTGAAGAGGATGTAGGTCATCGCGGCGTCGGCCTCGGGAAGGCCACGGGTGACGTGGGTCCAGTCGCAGGCGTAGAGCGTGCCGTCCTCGGCAACGATCACGTTGGACGGGTTGAAGTCGCAGTGGCAGATGCTGCGGCCCGGCGCCATGCGGTCAGCCCTCATCTGGAGGTCGTAGCGCACGGACGGATCGAGCTCGGGGGCCTTGCCCACCATGCCGGCGATCTTGGTCTTCTGGTCCTTCATGAGATCGGAGCCGTGGACGCCCTGGATCTCGATCTGGAAGTCGACGAACTGCTCGAGGAGCTTGTCGTACTCGGGGGTGCCCTCGGCGGCGTCCATCAGAGAGCGCATGGTGACGCCCTCGACGTACTCAGTGGAGAGGGCCCAGGAGCCGTCGGCGACCTGGGAGACCTCGAGGACCTTGGGGACGCGGACGCCGGCCTCGATGACGCGGGCGATGTTGAGCGCCTCGTTGAAGACGTCGGACGCGGGCTTCGTGGCCTTGAAGACCTTGACGATGCGACCGCCGTCGACGTAGACGACCTTGTTGTGGCGCTCGACGATGACCTGCTTGCTGTCAGAAAGTTCCATTGCTGCCTCCTTCTGGGCAACGAGAAGAACGTGTGCGGACTAGTCCTCGTAGGAGCTGGGCTCGCGGCCGTAGAAGGCGTCGAGGTAGAGCTCCTTGATCTCGGAGATGAGCGGGTAGCGCGGGTTGGCGCCGGTGCACTGGTCGTTGAACGCGTTCTCGGACATCTCGTCGAGCGTGGCGAGGAAGTCCTCCTCGGTGACGCCGAAGCCGGCGATGGTCTCGGGCACGCCCACGTGAGCCTTGAGCTCCTCGATGCGGGCGATGAAGTTCTCGAAGACCTCCTGGTCGTTGCGGCCCTTGATGCCGCAGAAGCGACCGGCCTCGGCATAGCGCGCCAGGGTCTTGGGGTGGTCGTACTGCGGGAAGGTGCCCATCTTCACCGGGCGCTCGGCGGCGTTGTAGCGCATGACGCGGGTGAGGATGACGGCGTTGGCCAGGCCGTGCGCGATGTGGTGGTAGGCGCCGAGCTTGTGGGCCATGGAGTGGTTGACGCCGAGGAAGGCGTTGGCGAAGGCCATGCCGGCGAGGCAGGAGGCGTTGGCCATGTGGTCGCGGGCCTCGACGTCGGTGCCGTCGTCATAGGCGCGCTCGAGGTAGGTGAGGACGAGCTTCATGGCGCGCAGGGCGAGGCCGTCGGTGTAGTCGGACGCCATGATGGAGACGTAGGCCTCGAGGGCGTGCGTGAGGACGTCGACGCCGGAGGCGGCGGTCAGGCCCTTGGGCTGGGTCATCATGTTGTCGGTGTCGACGATGGCCATGTTGGGCAGGAGCTGGTAGTCGGCGATCGGCCACTTGGTGCCCGTGTTGGCGTCGGTGATGATCGAGAAGGGCGTCACCTCGGAGCCCGTGCCGGAGGAGGTGGGGATGGCCACGAAGAAGGCCTTCTCGCCCATCTGCGGGAACGTGTAGACGCGCTTGCGGATGTCCATGAAGTCCATGGCCATGTCCTCGAACTTGGCCTCGGGGTGCTCGTACATCATCCACATGATCTTGCCGGCGTCCATCGCGGAGCCGCCGCCGATGGCGATGATGCAGTCGGGCTCGAAAGCCTTGACCTGCTCGAGGCCGCGCTCGCAGTCCTGGAGCTTGGGGTCGGGCGAGATGGACCAGAAGCTGGAGTAGACGATGCCCTGCTCGTCGAGGGACGCCTCGATCTTCTTGGTGAAACCGCTCTTGTAGAGGAAGGAGTCGGTGACGATGAAGGCACGCTTCTTGCCGTAGACCTCGGAGAGCTCGCGAAGCGCCACGGGCATGCAGCCCTTCTTGAAGAAGACCTTCTCGGGAACACGGAACCACAGCATGTTCTCACGCCTCTCTGCGACGGACTTGATGTTGAGCAGGTGCTGGGGGCCGACGTTGCCCGAGACGGAGTTGCCGCCCCAGGAGCCGCAGCCGAGCGTCAGCGAGGGCGGCATCTTGAAGTTGTAGATGTCGCCGATGCCGCCCTGAGCGGCCGGGGTGTTGATGAGGATGCGGCACGTCTTCATGCGCTTGGCGTGCTCGGCCATCTTCTCGGTCTCGCGGGTGTCGATGAACAGCGAGCTCGTGTGGCCATAGCCGCCGTCGGCGATGAGGCGCTCGGCCTTGGAGAGGGCGTCCTCCCAGTTCTTGGCGCGATACATGCCGAGGATAGTGGTGAGCTTCTCGTGCGCCCACGGCTCGGACGGCTCGACGGACTCGACCTCGCCGATGAGGACCTTGGTGCTGGCCGGGACGGTCACGCCGGCGGCCTCGGCGATCTTGGGGGCGGGCTGGCCGACCATCTTGGCGTTGACGCCGCCGTTGACGATGACGGTGTTGCCGACCTTGGCGATCTCGTCGCCCTTGAGGAAGTAGCAGCCGCGCTTCTCGAACTCGGCCTTGACCTTGTTGTAGACCTTGTCGAGGACGATGACGTTCTGCTCGGTGGCGCAGATCATGCCGTAGTCGAAGGTCTTGGAGTGGATGATGGAGTTCACGGAGAGCTCGATGTCGGCGGTGTCGTCGATGATCGCCGGGTTGTTGCCCGGGCCGACGCCCAGGGCCGGCTTGCCGGAGGAGTAGGCGGCGTTGACCATGCCCGGGCCACCGGTGGCCAGGATGATGTCAGCGGAGCGCATGAGCTCGGAGGTCATGTCGAGGGACGGGACGTCGACCCAGTCGATGATGCCCTTGGGGGCACCGGCGGCCTCGGCGGCCTCGCGCACGATGCGGGCGGCCTCGGCGGTGCACTTGCCGGCGCGCGGGTGCGGGGAGATGAGGATCGCGTTGCGGGTCTTCAGGGAGATGAGCGTCTTGAAGATCGCGGTGGAGGTGGGGTTGGTCGTCGGGATGACGGCGGCGACGATGCCGAGCGGCTCGGCGATCTGCTTGTAGCCGAAGGCGGGGTCGTCGGAGATGACGTCGCACGTCTTCATGTCCTTGTACTTGTTGTAGATGTACTCGGAGGCATAGTGGTTCTTGATGACCTTGTCCTCCATGACGCCGTAGCCGGTCTCCTCGACGGCCATCTTGGCCAGCGGGATGCGGGCCTTGTTGGCTGCCATGGCGGCCTCATAGAAGATCTTGTCCACCTGCTCCTGGGTGAACTTCGCGAACTCGGCCTGCGCGACGCGCATCTCCTTGATGCGCTC
>CAUGFC010000002.1 GCA_959598545.1 uncultured Olsenella sp.
TGACGCAATCATCTCGATACAGATCAATGATGTCCGTCGTTTTGAACGGAACTAGACTGTTTAGCCGCCCTGAAGGTTTATGCAGGGAGCATGTGATCACAGGGCTTGAAAAGAAAGTTGAGCAAACACTGTGTCTGATCAACAGCAAGAAAACGAAATAACGACGACGCAGGCCGCTCCCGCTGCACCGGTTGCGTCGGACCAGGTCGCGGCGCCCGCGCAAGCCTCGGCTCCTGAGACGCCTAAGGCTGCTTCGACGCCTATGCCTGTGGCGGCTGAGAAGGCCGTGCCTGCAACTGGTGAGGAGGCTGCTCCGGCAAAGCCCAAGCTCACGCGCCACACGGCCAAGCCTGCCACTGACGGCGAGGAGGTCACCAAGCCCAAGCGCCGTACCACGCGCACGACGCGCGCCAAGCGCACCGTTGCAGCTGACTCCTCGGCGCCGATTTCCGATGAGGTCGCGCAGGCACGTGCGTTGGCGCAGATTAACGAGGCTCAGGTGGTGCGCGCCCGCCGTCGTGCTGCCGAGCGCGAGGCCGCGGCTCTGACCGAGCTTGCAGCTCCGTCTGTGCCCGAGACCCCTGCCGCCGACCTGCCGACCGAGAAGCCGGCACCGCGCACACGCCGCCGCACGGCTGCTAAGGCCGAGCAGGTTGCGGAACAGGTAGCCCCCGAGCTCACTGAGGCTTCGGTCCGTTCCGCGGCAGGGGAGGGCGCATCGCCTGCTGAGCCCGCTGTGCCTGTCGAGGCCAGCGAAGTTCACGTTGTCGATCCGGCTTTGCGCCCGCACCGTCGCGGTCGCAAGCCCAAGGCCTTCGTCGAGGCAGAGAAGGCCGCAGCCGCAGCTGCAGCCGCTCGGGATGCTGCGGCGACCGCCGAGTCTGCAACCGCTGCCGATGCACCCGTCCAGGATGCTACGACTTCCGAGGCCGCTCCCGCCGATGCCGAGCCCGCCGACGTCCGTCCCGGTCGCAGCCGTCGTACTGCTGCTAAGCGCACGTCCAAGGCCAAGGCTGCCAAGAAGGGTGCGTCCGAGGATTCTGCCGAGACGACCGCCGATGCGTCGACTGATGTCGCCGAGGCCCAGGACGTCGAACAGCCTGCGTCCGAGAAGCCCAAGCGCGGTCGTAAGAAGTCCGTTAAGGCCAAGGCGTCCGAGCAGCAGGATGTCGAAGCGCAGGTTGATTCTGGCGCCGAGGCCAATGACGCCGCTGCGGCCAATATTGGCACCGCCGCAACCGATGGTGCCGCCCCCGCTGAGGGCGAAGACGGCACTCGCCCCAACCGTCGCCAGCACAAGCGCAACGACGAGCGCAACGAGCGTAAGGACGACCGCAACAACGACCGCCGCAACCGCCAGCGCGATCGCAAACAGCGCAACAAGGAGCGTAATGCCGCTCCCACCGAGCCCACGCTTTCGCGCGAGGAACTCGCGGCCATGAAGGTCGCTGAGCTGCGCGAGAAGGCTAAGGAGTTCGAGATCGAGACGACCGGCAAGAAGAAGGCCGAGCTCGTCGAGGAAATCTACGTCACCGCTGCGAAGGCCGAGGGCTTCCGCGACATCAAGGGCATTCTGCAGATTCGCCCGGACAGCTCCGGCATCATCCACGCCCATGGCTACATGAAGTCCAACGACGACGCCTTCGTGCCCGCCTACCTCATCCGCTCCGCGCGCCTGCGCACGGGCGACGTCATCGAGGGCTCGCTGCGTCCTTCGCGCGGCGGCGACAAGCGCGCCGGCCTCGCCAAAATCACGACCGTCAACGGTCTGGACCCCGAGCAGATTCGCAACCGTCCCAAGTTCGGCGACCTCACCCCGGTCTATCCCAACGAGCCGCTGCGCATGGAGCACGGCAAGGACTCTATTACCGGCCGCGCCATCGACATCGTGTCACCGATCGGCAAGGGCCAGCGCGGCCTGATCGTGTCCCCGCCCAAGGCCGGCAAGACCACGATCCTCAAGAAGATCTGCCAGTCTATCTCGATTAACAACCCCGAGGTGCACCTCATCTGCCTGCTCGTCGACGAGCGCCCCGAAGAGGTCACCGATATGCAGCGTTCCATCAAGGGCGAGGTTGTGGCGTCGACCTTCGATATGCCTGCCGACAACCACACCCGCGTGGCAGAGCTCGTCATCGAGCGCGCCAAGCGCATCGTAGAGCTGGGTGGCGACGTCGTGGTGGTGCTCGACTCCATCACGCGCCTCGCCCGCGCCTACAACTTGGCGGCGCCCGCCTCGGGCCGCATCCTTTCGGGCGGCGTCGATTCGGCGGCCCTATATCCGCCCAAGCGCTTCCTGGGTGCAGCCCGCAATATCGAGAACGGTGGCTCGCTTACCATCCTGGCCTCTGCCCTCATCGACACCGGTTCCAAGATGGACGAAGTCATCTTTGAGGAGTTCAAGGGCACCGGCAACATGGAGCTTAAGCTCGACCGCGACCTGGCCGACCGCCGCATCTTCCCGGCTATCGACCCCGTTGCCTCCGGTACGCGTAACGAGGACCTGTTGGTCGACGAGCAGATGCGTCCGTTTGTCTTTGGTCTGCGTCGCATTCTTGCCGGCATGAACAACACCGAGCGCGCAGCCGCATCGTTTATCAAGGGTCTTAAGGGCACCAACACCAACCAGGAGTTCCTGGTGCGTTCGGCCAAAAAACACAGCGACTACGAGCAGACGTTCTAGGTTGTCATCCACGCGCAGCGATAGTCATCAATGCGATAAAGGGTCGGGGCTTTGAGCCTCGGCCCTTTTCTATAGCGCCGCTCCGCGCTTATTTTTGACCGTAAGACCGACGAGCAGCAGGTTTCCCGTTTCAATCCGACATCGTCACTTGCAATCGACAGGACGGTTTCGCATAATAACTTTTAAGCTTCGCGACGGAAAACGCAGATGAAACGAACCATATACCGTTGCTTTGGGGCATAGCCCCGCTTCATCTTCTCTCGCGCAGCCAACTGAATGATGCGATTTGGGTGCTGGAAGATGGGGAGAGCTCATGGCTTCTTCTGATGCAACACAACGAGCAGTCCTTGCCGGACTTTCGTGCGGGATCGGCCTTGCCGCTCCCGTGGTTATGTATGCCGCGACGCTGCCGTTTTCGTCGGTGAACGAGACGGTCGTGGCGGGTGCAGTTCCCTTCGCCGTGGGCGCGGTGGCGGGCGTGGGTATCTATGCCGCCTCGCTGGGTATCTCCGAGTATCGTGCGCAGCGTGAAGAGCGTCTGTTCCAGCCCGATGCCATGGGCGGTGCCGCCAATCTCAATCAGCATCAAAGCGAGTTCAAGACCGCCTCGATTCCAGCTCAGCAGCAGGATGCGATTCCGTACGCTGCGGCTTCTGCTTCTCAGACTCAGTCGGAGCAGTCTACCTCGGCATTCCTTTCCGGCCTGACTGGTGCGTTCCAGCGCCGTCATGCCGATGATGGTGTCCCTACCATCGCTCGAGCCGCAGATGCTATGGACGAGGCCGAGGCTTGGTCCATGATCGACAGCATGCTCGACGACGATTCGCCGGTGAGCTGCGACCCTGCGCGCTCGCGCGACGTCTATCAAGTCGCCATCGACGAGCTCACCAACGGCGGGCAGACCGGCTCCTTCAATCGCGATGATATCGCCGCCGCGGCACGCGCCGTGTCGGGCTCCCAGGCCGCCCCTGCGGGCAGCACGGCGGCTTTCGTGGCACTCGTTGCCAATGCGGCGGTCAATAACGCCTACAGCGCTACCTCGGCGGACGCGAACGCTTCTGCCGATAATTCGTACGTTGATGAAGCCATGACCGCGGACGAGGAGGCTGTTGCCGCCCGCCGTGCCGCCGAAAGCTCGCTTTGGGGCGCTCCTGCCCAGCAGCAGGCGGCTGAGGCTGCGCCGTACAATGCAAACCTCGCCAGCATGCCTATCATCTCCGGTGCCGCGGGCATCGATCTCGATGACCTCGATGAGCCTGCAGCCATCACCGCATCGATTGATGCCCAAGATCGCATCGACACCGGCGACCTTCCGGACGCCTCGCTCGAGGTTGATGTCCCCATGGCCGATTACTCGGGCCACGAGGGTATGTGGGCCGCCGCCACCGCGATTCTGGATGAGATTGACGAGCCTGCTCCTGTTTCAGCCCCCGCTCCCGTCGCTGCCCCTCAGCCTGCTGCCCCCGCCTATGTCGGCCGTCACAGCGCTGTGTTCCCCGAGGATACTGCCCGTATCTCGCGTGAGAGCATCGAGCGGGCCGAGGCTATTGCCGCCGGCATTATGGAAAATCGTCGTCACGAGCGCGTCAATCAGATCCTCGAGGAAGAGATCGAGCGTCTTCAGTCCTCTACCGCCAAGCGTACGGGCCGTGCTTATCTGAGCGTTATCGAGGGCGGTACCGCCAGCTTCGCGCCGCTCCGTGCGGAGGCATAACTTCTGCATGGTTAAGATCAATCGAAAATGGGCGGTCGTGACCTGCCTGATGGCGCTCTTGATCTGGGGCAATTCGCTGGTTCCCGGCTCGGGGTCGGGCTCGCTGAGCCTAACGGTCATGGAAGCTATCCGCGGTTTCCTGCACGGCGTGGGACTTCCATATGAATGGGTGACCAACTTTGTTGTTCGCAAGTGCGCGCATTTTACCGAGTATATGGTGCTCGGCATCTTGGCAACGCACGCCTTTGATTTTGAGGGCCGGCGCACCTTTGACGTGCTGCTGCCCACGGCGGTGTTCCTGCTGCTGATTCCTTCGATCGACGAGACGATTCAGCTCTTTGTTCCGGGACGCGCCGGCATGATCACCGATGTGATGATCGACTGCTGTGGTGCGGCAACGGGCGTTGTGCTCCGATATCTCTTACGGTCGCTGATGTGCGCCAAAAAAGCCGCCTAGGACGTATTGTTTGGTCCTAGGCGGCCTTTTTTATTCGAGGGCTTATATGGGGCGTGGTGGCGTTGTTCCGTAGGTCGGATTTGCCGGGCGCGCCACGCCCTGCGGGTGCGTCTGTTACTGAAGCGCCTGTGCGCCCAGGGCCAAGCAGCCCATAATGCCCTGCTTGCCCTCGAGGCTGTTGTTGACGATGTAGCTATCGATGTCGGCCATCTCGGACGTGACGATGTAGCCGTTGAGCATCTCGGCACACTTCTTGCGCGCGAGCGGCACGATGGGGGTGTGGTCGGCCACGCCGCCACCGATGACGATCTTCTGCGGTGCGTAGCACAGGATGTAAGTCATGAGCGCCTGCGCAAGGTATCCGGCAAGCAGGTCCATGGCATCTGGGTCGTCGGCCATCTCTCCGGCGCTCTTGCCGCCCCAGCGCTTTTTGACGCCGGGGCCGGCGATGAGGCCCTCGAGGCAGTTGTCGTGGAAGGGGCAGCCGCTGTGCTCGCCGATGGTGTCGCGCGGGTCGCGAGTGACCAGGATGTGGCCGGCCTCGGGATGCATCATGCCGTGCACGAGCTTACCGCCCGAGAGCACGCCGGCGCCCACGCCGGTACCGATGGTCAGATACACCACGTCAGTGAGGCTCTGGGCGCAACCAAAGGTGACCTCGCCCAGGCAGGCGACGTTGACGTCGGTGTCGTAGCCGCAGGGAATATTGAGCTCGTTTTGGATGGTGCCCAGCAGGTCAAAGTAGCGCCATGCCGTTTTGGGCGTCTCCAGGATCTTGCCGTATTGGGGCGAGGCAGGGTTGACTGCGGTGGGGCCAAAGGCGCCGATGCCCAGCGCGGCGATGCCCTTGTCGGCAAACCATGCGTTGACGGCCTCAACGGTCTCCCGCGGGGTCGTGGTCGCAATCTGCTCGCGTTCCAGGACCGTGCCGTCTGCATAGCCCGTGGCGCAGACCATCTTGGTGCCGCCGGCCTCGAGCGCTCCGATAAGCTGCTGCTCTGCCATAGTATTCCTCTCTGGGACGAGTTGCTCCGTGACTAAAGTATAGCGCTCTAAAAAATAAATGAGGTCGCTTTAAAAAGAAACCTCGTGGCCCAATGGGTTCACGAGGTTTCTTTAGTGCCTTTAGTTACTGACCGTCCTTACCCGCGCGGCTCGATTTTATCACGCAGAGACTTGAGGTTCTCCAGCGCCGCGTTAAGCGTCTCGTCTCGCTTGGCAAAGTGGAAGCGGATGAGGTGGTTGACGGGCTCGCGGAAGAAGCTCGATCCGGGAACAGCGCCCACGCCCACCTTGGAGGCCAGGTCCTCGCAGAAGTCGAGGTCGCTGTCATAGCCAAACTCCGAGATATCCATCATCACGTAGTAGGCGCCCTGCGGCACGTTGTGCGTGAGGCCGATGCTGTCGAGTCCCTGACAGAATAGGTCGCGCTTGGCAGTGTAGAGGTCGAGGACCTCCCGATAATAGCTATCGTCGAAATTGAGGGCGGTAACGACGGCCTCTTGCAGGGGAGCGGCGGCGCCTACGGTGAGGAAGTCGTGGACCTTCTTGATGCGCTCGGTGATTTCGGCAGGAGCGATGGTGTAGCCCAGGCGCCAGCCGGTGATGGAGTAGGTCTTGGACAGCGAGCTGCAGCTGATGGTGCGCTCGAACATGCCGGGCAGCGTGGCCATATAGACATGCTCGTGGGGCGCGTAGACGATGTGCTCGTAGACTTCGTCGGTAATGCAGTAGGCGTCGTACTTTTTGCACAGGTCGGCGATAAAGGTGAGCTCCTCGCGGGTAAAGACCTTGCCGCAGGGGTTGGACGGGTTGCATAGGACAATCGCCTTGGGATCGTTGTCGCGGAAGGCCGCCTCGAGGATCCCACGGTCGAAGTCAAAGGTGGGCGGGTTGAGCGGCACGTAGATGGGCTCCGCACCCGAAAGGATCGTGTCGGCGCCGTAGTTCTCGTAGAACGGCGAGAAGATGACGACCTTGTCGCCGGGGTTTGTGACCGTCATCATGGCGGCCATCATAGCCTCGGTGGAGCCGCAGGTGACCACGATGTTCTCGATGGGGTTGATCGGCATGCCCATAAAGTTCTCCTGCTTGGCGGCAAGCGCCTCGCGCATGGCCTGGGAGCCCCAGGTGATGGAGTACTGGTGGTAGAGCGGCTTGGGGTCGGTGGCGATGGTGCTGAGGCTATTGAGCAGCTGCGCCGGGGGATCAAAGTCGGGGAAGCCCTGTGACAGGTTGACGGCGCCATACTTGTTGGAGATGCGCGTCATGCGGCGGATGACCGAATCGGTAAACGTTGCCGTGCGGTTGGAGAGTTCTTTCATGCCGGTCCTTTCGAGCATTTGCAGTGGGGCAAGTTTACTCCTATGAAACCGGTGGGAAATGCTCGAAATGGTCTCGAAAAACTCTTTTCAAAATTCTTGAAAATTGGGGCTTGCATCGCGTGGCGTTCCTTGCAATAATAGTCGAGCGCGAAGCGCACAGGGCACGGTGGGTGTAGCTCAGTTGGCTAGAGCGACGGGTTGTGGTCCCGTAGGTCGAGGGTTCGAGTCCCTTTACCCACCCCAGTTCTTGCTTCGTGTTGATATCGGGTCGTTAGCTCAGTTGGTAGAGCAGGGGACTCTTAATCCCAAGGTCCAGGGTTCGACCCCCTGACGGCCCACCACACGATATCTCCTCTAAAGTCCGCCACCACGGACTTTAGCTTTGGGTCGTTAGCTCAGTTGGTAGAGCAGGGGACTCTTAATCCCAAGGTCCAGGGTTCGACCCCCTGACGGCCCACCAAAGAACGCACAGGTCAGCGCTTCGGCGCTGACCTTTTTTGTTTGCCGCGATGCCAAATCATAACCGTCCGTTACCGTTCGCGTTTTACGCCCCCTGCCGTTTATGCGCGGCAGGGGGCGTTTTATGCATTTTGCAGGTAGTGGACCTAGAAAATGCAATTTAGAGCGTTTCGGCGCCCAGGCCGGTGCCATTAAAACCGCCGTCCGCGCCGCCGCCCTCGACGATCTGCAGAGCGCGCCCGACCTGCCTGGCGGCCTTCTCGCGCTCCGCGAGGCCCGGTTTGATGTAATGGCGGTAATCTGTCCCCAGGTCCGTATGACCGTGCAGATCCATGATGCTCAGCGGGTCGACCTCGGTCGCCGCCATGATGGTCTCGGACGTGTGGCGCAGGGCCTTAGGAGGGATATACCGCAGGTCATGGCGCACGCACATGCGCCGCCACGCCCGCACGAGATTATCGCCGCGCATATTGACGATGCGCTGCCCGCTCCACTCCCGCACTTGCTCCGTAACCGAAGTGCCGCCCTCGACGGTTATGCTCGGGCGCAGCTCGTCCATGATCTGGTGCAGGCGCTCGCGGCCCGCCAATAAAACCGGCACGGTGCGCACGGAATGGGCGTTCTTGGTCTCCTTCACGCCGTCCTCATCCGTGTACGCGCGGCAGACCTCGATGTACTCCGAGACGGTCGGCTCGCCCGTGGCGAAGTCGTAGGTCGTGGTCACCTTGAGGTCGCACGGGCGCACCGCCAGCGCCTCCTCCTTGCGCAGGCCGCTGAGCCCCAAGATCAGGTACGCGTTCATGACCAGGTCCGCGCGGTCGTCGCTGGCGGCGAGCTTGCGCAGCGCCTCGGCGGCCTCGGGGATGCTCCACGGCTCCACGGGCGCCTGCTTGGCCTTGGGCGCGATGACGCGGCGGCGGAAGGGTTCCGCCGTCACCCAGCCGTCGTCGAAGGCGCGACGCATGACGGCGCGAAGCGTGGTCTTGGTCTTTGCCGGCGCACCCGAGCGCTCGATGCAGCTTCGCATCATGTCGTGCGTTATCTTCGAGATGTCCGTCGAGCCCAGGACGGGGGAGATGTAGTTGTCCATCTGCCCGTCGTACTCGCGCAGGCTCGCCTTGGAGCGCGGCTTGCCGCGGTTGCTGGGGGAGTCGCGGAAAACTCCCCAGTAGTACATGTCGAGCGTCACGCCCGCGTGCGCCGCCTGGGACACGCCGAGCTCCTGCGCGAGCTGGGCGATGGCGATGTCGGCCTCGGTCTCGGTGCCGTACACGGTGCGCGACACGCGGCGCACGTGGCCGTCCGCGCGGAAGCCCGCTTGGACGCGGATCACCCACTTGCCGGGCGCGACCTCGCGCTTGGAGCCGAGTTTCGACCTTGAAGTATCGTTGGTTGCCATATAATGGCCCTGCCTTTCCCTTTTTGCCGGAGGGCATATGCCCCGTGCGGATCCGCCAAGATTGCCGCGCGGGGTTTCTTTATGTCTAGAGCTGTCAAAGATTCTTTGACACTTTGGGCACCTGCTTGGGTTTTTCGAAAAATCCTAAAGAACCCTGCCGTGCCTAGGCTTCAAAGAGCGTCCCGTCTTCAGATCGCTTGAGCAGCTCGACAAAGCCTATCTCCTTCAAGACGTGCTTAATCGCGTATGCCTTCACGTATCTCGTGAGCAGCGTTGTGAGATCGCGAATGAACGATGAGAACTCTGCGGGCGTGAGGTAGCGCTCGAGCATCCACACCATCTTTATGTAGTTGACGCTTTTCCTGCCGCCGACCCGTGCACAATAGAGCCGCTCGTCGTGGGCGCAGACGTTTCGGAACTTAACGAGCGTCTCGATCGACACTATCGCCTTCTTCTCATCGAAGTATCCCAGGCGCTTCGATCCGGTTCTGCCGGTCGAGGCGACAATCATCTTGCACACGCCCCTCTGCTCCGCCGGTTTCATGAGGTTGAAGAAGTGCTCGATGTTGCCGAATGTCAAGTCGTTAACGAGTACCCATAGCGGGACGGACCCGTAGGTATCCCGATAGTGGCTCACGAACCCCGAATCGCTCTTTTCCGCACGTCTCCCGAGTATCCCCGTGAGCCCCGAGACCTCCTTTGCGTATTCCGTTCCGTCCGATGTCGGCACGAACTCCTGCTCGCTGCAGAAACTTGACTGAAGGAGGTAGTCGTTCGGGGATCTGTGCGCTTCGGAAAACGTATAGGCGACGGCGGTCTTAACCTTCGCCTCGGCGAGAATGAGATACCTGAACGTCAGCGATCTCAGCTCGCGGTCGAACGTATAGAGAGCGCAGAGGTCTGAAAACTTGGAGCCCTCGACATAGCGGTCCTCTCCCGCTTGGGCGGTTTGCTCGGCGTCGATGAAGGGGTCCTTGTATCCGTTGACGATGGAGTAGTAGCCCTCGCGCATGAGGACCTCGGGGGTCTTCTCGTCGACTATCATCCCTCGCGTGCGGAGCAGGTCGACCTGCTCTTGAATGGTTAGAAATGGTTTCGCTCCCATTTGTGCTCCTAAATGAAGAAAGGCGGCCATCCTGGTGGACAGCCGCCTTTCCGCAGGACGCGGGTCCCGTAGGATCCCCGCGTCAATACCGCTGTCCTGTACTTTAACGATTTGTCGGCCCCGGGTCAATCGTTGCAAGATAATTCCGTCCGGTCCGGGGTCACGGACGGTCCCTACGCGGACTTTATTTGATCCGCTTCCAGCCCTTCGCCTTCAGGCGCTGCAGCCTGAGCTTGGGAGAGCTCGGCCTGGTCGCGTGCCGTCTCCAGGATCTTCGAGCGCCTCTTCTCGGTGCTCTGCCGGTAGCAGTAGAGCAGCTCGCCCTCCTCGGGGTCGAGGTTATCGGCGGCACCATCGTTGAGGCCGGGCGGCCATCCGCATAGGTCGTTAGGCGTGCATCCGAGCACCTGAGCGCATCTGAAAGCATCCTCAAGGAGGATCGGCGTTTCGCCACGCTCCCAAGAGCCATATATGCGAGCGGTCGTGCCAACAAGTTCCGGCATCTGATTTTGCTTTAGACCCTTGGCTTCTCTAAGGGCCCTCAATCGAAGAGAAAAGTTCATATTTCGTACCTCCTTAGACAGGAGTGTACCAATTAGTTAGATGAACGTGTACGAAATCCGTATTTAATTGTTGACAAGTACGAGATACGTAGTAATCTAATTAGCGAGATACGAAATCCGTACTTTTCAGATTAAGGAGGTACACATGACGGACGTTAAAGAGTCTTTTGCACATAACTTGCGCATCTTCATGGCCCACGCCGACATCAAGACCGCTGAGGAGCTCTCCGCGGCTTCGGGCGTGTCGGTATACAGCATCCGCAACTATCTGGCGAAGGCCTCGACGCCTTCGCTCGAGAGCCTCGCGGCGTTGGGGTTGGCCCTCGGCTGTACGCCCAACGACCTGATGGGCTGGAACACGGACGAGGCCGCGTAGGGAAGGGGGAAGAGATGAAGAGTCGCGGGAGGGGTGCGGAGCCACGGCGGTTCCGGTCTCGGGGGCGGTTCGGTGCGCAACCCTCGCCGCCTCCCTAGCCCGGGTCGTTATCCGCCATCCTGCACGGTTATCAGACCAGATCCCGCCCGGATTTCCCCGTGCCTGCCCTATACCCCATTTATGACTGCTGATCGGGAGAGGGACTGGAGAGCTTCGGCGGGACTTTCGGTAGCCCGCGGTCTGGCTGCCTCGCCGCGCGTCGTTGCGCCGACGCCTTCGGCTCGGGCTTTTCCGGCTTCCGTATGCCGGGCGGGGCCCTACTTTACGGCGGCCCGCGTCCTCAAAACTGCCTTCAAGGAGATGGCTCCCTTCCGTCGGTTGACAGGACGCTTGGATTTTACCACCTCCCTTTGCGTAAAGGGATGAACGCAAATGAGTTTACGGGTTTGTGAGGACACGGAGATGAATGAGATCAGACGGCTCCGCAAGAAGGCGGGGCTCTCGCAGTTCAAGCTCGCGGTGAAGGCGGGCGTGACCGAGACGACGGTACGGAACTGGGAGCGCCGGGGGATAGCCGACGCGAAGTACGGGGCGGCAAAGCGGCTCGCGAGGGCGCTGGGCGTGCCCATGGAGGATCTGGAGGAAGAGGAATGACAGGCAAGAGCTACGAGCTGCCCGACGACATCACGGGTCTGGGCGGCATGGTGACGTGGGCCGACGAGCACGACGTGTGGCACACGGAGGTGTTCGAGTTCCTGGCGGACGCGCGCTACGCGTTCTGCGAGCACGTCCGGGCCGGCGACGTCGCCTACCTCGAGCGCCTGGTCGCGCTCGACCGCAGGCAGGCGCTCGACCCGGTGTCCTACGACGTCATGGAGATCGACCCCGCGCCGGGCGAGTGGCCGTTCGGCCGCGGTCGCGAATGACCCGGGCGCTGCTCGCCTCGGCCGTCGTGATGGATGCCGCGGGGTGGGCGTGCGCCGCGCAGGGGGCCTACGGCCTGGCGCGTGGCTGCTTCGCCGCCGCCGTGCCGTTCATCGCGGCATGGGTGGTCGGGTCGCTCTGCGACTGACGGCGGGCCCGCCACCGTCTCTTCGATTCCCTTCCAAGGAGGTTCCCATGGGTTTCATTCTCGCACTTTCCTTCGCGTTCCTGTTCGGGGTCGGACTCGGCCTCATGCGCCGCTGACGGCGGGCCCGCCCCCGTCGCGCCACGGGTTCCGTACCGCCCCCATTCCGCGGGGCCCGTGGCGCGACGGGGCCGGACCCCCTACTTCCGGCCCATATGGTGCCGCCGCCGACTTGGCGGGGCGGCGGCACCGCTCCCTTTGGCGGGGGAGCGCCCTCCGGCTGCATCTATCGGTGCGGCCCTCCGGCAAGGGATTGGCTCTATTACATGTGAAAGGAGAAGGCCATGTGGATGTCTATAGCCAAGGGCGCGCGTTACGCCTGCTGCGACAACGTCACGTTCCGCGCGATGGTCATGCAGGGCGTGATACCGCGCTACCCGTCGCTCAACCCCAACAGCTCGCGCGAGGTGGTGAGCAGCGAGGACATCGACGCCGCCATCAAGGCACGCGGCGCGGTGCCGGCGCTGCCCTCGCCCGACTGCGTGCCCGCTCGCCGTCCGAGGCGGGTGGCGTGATGGTCGATCTGGTCTGGGAGGCGGGCTGCAGGCTCGGCGCGTGGTGGAGCGCGCTGCCCGAGCGCGTTCGCAGCGTGGTGTGCGCCGTGGCGCTCATCGGCCTGATCGCCGTCGCCGGCGCCATCGAGGGGACCGCCCCGAGCGGGATGTACTACTAGTCAGGAGGATATGGCATGCAGTTTGAGAAGAGGCAGGTTCGCCTGGGCGACATCAGGCCCAGCGAGCAGAACCCGCGCGAGGACTTCGGCGACATCGGCGCCCTGGCCCGCAGCATCGAGGCGACCGGAGGCGAGCCGCTGAACCCGCCCGTGGTCGTGGCGGACGGCAACGTGTTCCGTATCGTCGACGGCGAGCGCCGCTACCGCGCGCTGTCGTCCATCTACGGGGAGGACCGCGAGGTGTCCGCGCTGGTGGCCGACACCATGGACGAGGCCAACGAGCTCGTGGCCATGCTCGCCACCGACGACAAGCGCCAGCTGACCGAGGCCGAGCGCGCACGAGGCGTGCAGCAGATGCTCGTGCTGGGCATCGACGAGCAGCGCATCGAGCGCGCGAGCCGCGCCACCGCCGGGCAGATCCGCGCGGCGCGCAAACTGCGCGGGAGTATCGAGGGCCGGCAGGTGACGCTCGACCAGCTCGAGGCGGCGTCCGCCTTCGACGACGAGAAGGATATCGAGGCGGTCCTCGCCGCCGGTGAGGGCTGGGCGGGCAAGGCCGACAGCATCCGCCGCCGCATCGAGCGCGAGGAGAGCATCGCGGAGGACTACGACGCCCTCGGCGACGCGGGCATCCCGGTGGTGAAGGAGCAGCCCGAGGGGTTCGTCTACACGAACTGGGTCAACGTCGGCCTCGCCGCCAAGAAGCTCGAGGGGAAGGAGTTCGCCGCCGGCACCGTCGCCGTGTGGAAGGGCAGCTACTGGGACCTCTACGAGCCGGATGACGGCTCGGGCGCCGGGCCCGAGAAGACCGAGGAGGAGGTCCGTGCCGAGCAGGAGGCCGCGCGCGAGAAGGCGGCGCTCGAGGAGCTGTACAGGAGCCTGATCGGCTTCGTGGCGTCCGGTGCCTTTGCCATGTCCAAGGACCTCATGATGCACGTGCGCGCAAACCGCGAGAGCCCTGTCGCGCTGCTCGTGGCGATGGGTGGCGACAGCAACCCCGAGAACGAGGAGCGCTTCGGTCTCGTGCGCGACGAGTTCGACCGCAACCTCAAGGCGTGCAAGCCCAACGAGTACGAGGCCGGCTGCTGGCTCATGGCGGCGGCCAAGGACATGGCCCAGCTCAACAACCGCTGGGGCGGTGACGACGCGGAAGCGTGGCTCGACCACTGGGACATCTTCCTCTCCGCGGGCTTCGAGCCCGGCGAGGAGGACGTGTGGCTCATGGAGAGGGTGCAGGCGAGTTTCAAGGAGGAGAAGGATGAATAGCGAGGAGAAGGTCAGGGTGACGGTGGAGGCGTGCGGCGAGGTCCGCGCTTTCGAGTGCCGCTGCACGGTGCTCTCGACTGGCAACGGTGACGGCTCCGGCAACTCATGTTTCGTGGGCTCGGCCAGCCTCACTGATCTGTTCGCGCTCGCCTGCGGGTGCACCGACACGCTCTGCGAGGCGTTCAGCCAGGCGGGCATCCCGGACAGGAACGCGCGCAAGCTCATGCTCATCGCCGCGCTCGGCGCCAACCCCCATGGGCACGCCGACAGGGTCCAGACTACCGACCTGGACGCGCGCAGGGAGATCCGCGACATGGCTGCGGAGCTGGGCGTCGATGCCGACTTCTAGCGAGCGCCGGGCGGTCGTGCAGCGCGGGGCGGACGGCCGCTGGTTCGCCCGCCCCTACATGGGCACCGACCGCGTGACCGGCAGGCGGATCAGGCCGTACAGGTCGTGGGACGCGGAGCTGACGCGCGAGCAGGCCCAGGCCGAGTGCGACAGGTGGGCGGCCACGTTCGACCCGTCGTCGGCCCGGGACAGCTCCAAGCGCCTGTCCTCGATGCTCGAGACGTACATCTCCGACCCCGTCAACGGCCTGTCCGACAACTCGGTGGCCACGTACCGCAGCGTGGTCAGGACGATGGTGGAGCCGACCATCGGTAGGCTTCCCTACGACCAGCTTGAGCCATGGGACGTGTCGGCCGCCTACCGTATGCTGCTCGCCCCAAGGACGGGCAAGGGGCTATCGCCCAAGACGTTGCTCAAGATGCACGCGCTGCTGAAGGGCGCCTACCGCTCGTGGCTGCCGGCGCTGGGCCGCGACATCATGCTCGACGTCCCCGCGCCGTCGCCCGACCCCGTGGAGCCGTTCGCGCTGTCCGAGCTCGACACCGACGAGCTCTCCCGGGCGCTGGCCTCCGCCATGTCCTCGCGATCCGCTTCTGCCGCCAACATCTCGCGGCGCACCGAGGCCATGGCTGTCTACCTCGCCCTCAACACGGGCCTGCGCTGCGGGGAGATCTGCGGGCTGCAGCGCCGAGACTGGCGCCGCGCCCTGCACGACCTGCACGTGGTGGGTCAGGCGGTCGAGCACCCCGAGCTGCACCGGCAGGCCTACACCAAGGGCAGGCGCGTGCGCAACGTGGCGCTCGCCCCGGCGGTGGAGGCCCAGCTGCAGCGCCACCTGGAGTGGCAGGACACGTGGCTCGCGCGCAGGGGCCCGGCGGCTCTGGTGGTGACCTTCGGGCCTGCCGGCGCCATCGCGCGCCCGTCCACCGTGACGAGCCGCTTCAAGTCGCTCGTGAGGGACCTGGGGCTGCCGGAGGAGACGGTGTTCCACTCCCTGAGGCACACGCACGCCTCGTGGCTGCTCATGAACGGGTTCGACATGAGGACCATCCAGGAGCGCCTGGGGCACGCGAGCGTCAAGACGACGCTCGACATCTACGGCTCGGTCATGCCGGGCCGCGACCAGGCCGCCGCCGCGGCCTTTACCGATTCGATCTGCGGAGGTGATACGGATGACGATACTTGATTCCCTCGTCGAGGGCGCCCTGTGCCTCGGCAACAGGCGCGAGAGCAACGAGCTGCTCGGCATGATGGTGCGCTACCTCGTGACCGGCGAGGTGCCCGAGCCGCGCACCGACGCCCAGCGGATGGCCATCACACTGATCATGCCGGTCCTCGAGAACAGCCGCGCCAGGGCGGAGGCCGGAAGGAAGGGCGGGCTGAGCCGTGGCAGCGCAGCAAGCGAAGCCGAAAGCAAAACGGAAAGCAAACGCGCAAGCAAAGCCGAAAGCAAAACGGAAAGCAAACGCGCAAGCAAACCAGAGAGCAAACGCGCAAGCGAAGAGGAAGAGGAAGGGGAAGAGGAGTTAGGAGTCTGGATTAACCCCTCAGGTTGTGAAAACGAAGGGGGAGGGGGCGCCGGGTTCGTCCCGCCTGCCCTCGAGGAGGTCGAGTCGTATTTCGCGGCTAACTGCCTTCGCGGCAGCGCCCGGAAGTTCTTCGACTATTACGAGGCCAACGGGTGGACCAGGCAGGGCTTCCCCATCGCGAAATGGGAGCCGGTCGCCCGCAGCTGGTCAGACCGCGAGCGCGGCTACGACGCGGAGCGCAAGGCCCGCGGCGGGCAGACCTCGCAGGAGGTCGAGCGCGCGGCGGTGTGGAAGCCCGCGAAGACGGATGACGAGCTCATAGCCGAGCTCGAGCGCCAAGTTGCGGAGGCGTCATGATCACCCTCATGGAGATGCTCAAGGACGAGAAAGTCGACCCCGCCGCCGGCCGGCCGCTCGACATAACGCGCATCTACATGGCGAACGTCATGTCGATCGGGGAGGCCGTTCTGCTGGCCAAGAAGCAGAAGCTCGCCGAGGCGCGTGCCCGCCGGAAGCAGAAGGCCGACCTGTACGAGGACATCGCCGAGCTCGCGCGCGGCAAGGAGCCGCGCCAAAGGTATGCCAAAGGTGTGCCAACGCCCGCTCCGCAGCTGGGCCAGCAGGCGATGGGGTTCCCGCCGCTAGAGGGCGGAAACGGGGCCGGCGGGGGAGTCCCCGCGGCAAAGAACACCTAATTCTTTTGAGAATGGAGAGTGAGAGAGGTTTTGACCGAGATCTCAGCGGTGATGAGGGCCTACCGTGATGCCCTCGACAGGCACCAGATCCCCTGGGCCGACGACACGTACGACACCGAGCGGGTGGGCGGCTACAGGCTGCGCATCGAGCGCACCGTGACCATCCTGGACGAGCACCGGGTGAGCGTTATCTGGGGCTACCAGTGCCTGCCCGGGCGCGAGCCGACGGGCGTGAGTATCGGGTACCCGAACTACCTCGAGGTGCAGTACGGCCCGATCAGCACCGAGCCGTTCGCGGGCACGCCCGGCGACATCCTCGCCGACATCTTCGGCGTGAGGGGTGAGTCGCGGTGAGCTACAGGTGCGTGCCTGCCGACTGGATCGACCTCGCCATCGGCAGGCTCGAGGACGCCAAGAGGTCGATCGGGGCGGGCATGGGCCCGACCGCCTGCGACGAGCTGCGCCAGGCGAGGCGATGCCTCAACAGGGCGCTGATCATGGTCGCGGAGGAGAAGGACATCGAGAAGGATTGGAGCACGAGGTGAAGGAAGAAGTCGCCCTTCCCAGGGACCAGGAAGGCCGAGAGGTCTCGTTGGAAACCGATACGCTGTTTGACGTAAACGGCAGGGAGCTGCGCATTACCAGCTACAGCTACCGACATACTGTTTTCGGCCATTGCTCGCAATGGAAAGCGTTCAGTCCTGACGTGAGGGAAGATGAGGGGATGCTCCCCGTAAGCGCCCTCTACCTCACCCCGCCCGACAGTTGGGAGAAGCTGTTCGAGGACTTGGACAGGGCTTTACGCGAAGACGGATACACGCCTTGTTTGTATTACAACATCGGTGGCTATAACTGCCTCCTATGCCGTGCCGGCTCAGGCGAGAAGTGCGCAAAGCAAATGATTAGGAACATCGCATCAAGAATCCTCAAGCTACGCGGTGAGGACGAATGAGCTGCTACTTCTGCGGTGGGTCGCGCATCGCGTCCCTGCACTCTGCGCCCGACCGAGGTGTCCGCAACTGGTCCGTGGGCTCCATGACCCTGATGCGCCGATACGACGGCGAGCCGATCGTCAGGCTTGAGCTGGACACCAGCGTGATGCTCGACGTTTCGGTCAATGGCTCGTGTGGCGACTGTGTCAGCGCCGACGTGACGGCGGACGCCTACATCGAGGACATCAAGTACTGCCCGTTCTGCGGAGAGGAGCTTTAATGAGCCGAGATTTCATTGAGCTATACGACGACGATGGCTACAGGTACATCGTCAACATGGACAAGATCTCATTCGTCAACGTCGCAGGCAAAAAGGTCTGGGCTGGTGAGGCGGCCACGCTCGCAATATGCGATGAGAGCATGGAGCGTCTTTTAAGCAGGCTGGTAGGTGAGGACGAATGAGCCGCAGGGATGTGACCGAAGAGCTGTCCGAGAAGGTGGCGAAGAAGCTCCGCAGGCAGTTCTCCCTCGTCGCGCAGGAGGTATGGGTGGACCCCGATCACAGGGTCGACTTCATGGCATTTTCTCCGGGCGTCGGAGGACGAAACATGAAGCTCGAGCACGGGCGGTTCGTGTTCGTTGAGGTCAAGTCGTGCATGGCTGACTTCAAGAGCGGCCACGGCCTCACGTTCCGAGGCGACGATAACTGGCTCGTGTGCCCTCGCGACCTTGCTGACGAGCTGTACGACAAGATGCTCCTGCCGTTGGGCGTGCAAGTCTACTGCCCCGACAACGGAGGCTCCCTTCGGTTGAGATACGACCTTAGTATGCGAGGTGCAGGAAGCCTGAGGGAAGATTCGACGCTCTGCCTGCTCTGGGCGATGCTGATGGACTCGTACTCGAGATGGCGCACGACGGGAGGTGTGTTCAGTGAGGCGAGCGATTAGGTGGGTGCCGGCGCGGGCCGAGTATAGGGACTGGCGCGTGCCGGACGGCGCGAGCGTGTGCGCGGATGACTTCTCGACCGTGGTCGACTGCGCGGAGTGCGGGTGCGAGCTCGCATTCGGCGAGAGCTATACATCGCGGCTGATCCATAACGACCTCGGGTTCGGCTACGCCGTGTGCCCGAGGTGCTACGAGGCCGAGTTCAGGGAGATGGGAGAGAGCTGTGACCTTTAACGATGCCGAGTTCAAGGCGTGCCCCCGGTGCGGGGTCGAGCCTGTGATTGAGGATGTGCGCGAGCGCTCCCTGGACCGGCCTAACGTGATGAGCGTGACGTGCCCCGCCTGCGGAATGTCCAACAGAATCGCGTGGGGGAGCTTGATGGCGGAGTCGCTGGGGCAGGCCGTCTCCATGCTCGCGTCCAGCTGGAACAGAAGGTGATCCGCTCGGCGGCCGAGCTGTTCCGCGCAACCGCCTGGCGCATGGTGCCCGATCTGGTGTCGGGTCCCGCGCGCCGGGCGCTCGCGCACGGACGGGCAGACGCGCCGCGCGTGACGTCGAAGCAGATCGGGGAGACGGAGCGGAGGGCGAGGACGCTGCAGCGCGACCGCGCCCGGGCGCTCAAGAGGTCGAGAAAGGCGAAGCGATGAGGTTGTTCGAGAAGCTATGGCGGATGCTCGCTGAGAACCGCCGCGTGCGCAAGAGCATCGAGGCTCGGCGTACCCGCAGGTGCAGGAGGTCGACGAGATGAACGTGATGTGGGATGTGCAGGAGAGGACGTGCGCGATCTGCGGGAGGGTCTTCATCCCGAAGGCGCCCCACGCCAAGTACTGCTCGGAAGCGTGCCGGCGCGAGCACGACCTGCGCCGCGTGAAGGAGGCCCGCCGCAAGGGCGCCAAGCCGAAGCGCTACAGGGTCGACCGCTACCTTGCCGGGTCGGGCCCGGCCTACGACGAGCTCCAGGCCATGCGCCGCGAGGTCGCGATGAGATATTGAGTTTCCGCAGGTAGACATAGGTAGATATATAATTAAGGCCGCTGGCGTTGGAGCGCCGGCGGCCTTTGGCAAAGACGCCTCCCGGCATCCTCTATGTGGCGTAGAGCATGGTACCACGCGGGAGGTCACATGGACGCACGTGAATATTTGGAGACTGTACGGGCCGCCCAGCGCGGCATCGACCGCAGGCTGGCGGTCATCCAGTCGATGCAGGCACGCGAGCAGGTGCGCGCCCAGCGCTACGACGCCGTGGGCAAGGGCGCGCACGGGACGGACTTCATGCGCTCGACGGATGACAGGATCGATTATGAGCGCCGCAGCGGCGCGGAGCTGTCGGAGCTGCGGCGCGAGGTGGAGCGGGGCCGCGAGCTGTGTGCGGGCGTGCGCTCCGCCAACCCTGGCAAGCGCTGGGGCGACGTGCTGGAGCTGAGATACTGCGAGGACCGCACGCTGCAGGAGATCGCGGGGACGCTCGGGGTGTCGGTGAGGTCGGTGAACTCCGACCTGTGCGCCGCCCTGGACTGGACGGACATGGTCGGTCCGGCGGCAGCCCGATCGGGTCTTGGCCGCGCTGCGGTCTGATCCGCATATATCTCTATCGTTGCCCGTCGGCCCGGCGCCGGCGGGCTTCTCTTTACCTGCGGACTGCACGCAATTGCACACCGTTGCACGTGATTGCCTACAGTTGCACGCCGTTGCACACAATTGCACGTGATTGCCTACAGTTGCACGCGATTGCACACAATTGCACACCGTTGCACGTTGCGGTTGGGATATAACTAGGGTGTCGATTCGCAGCGCCGCCCGCGCGGTGTGCGGGTCGGATGTGCGTGGAAGCACAGATGAGTGGCCGGGGTTCCCTTCAGCAGTTCAGGGACTCCGGCCTTTCTATTACGTTCAATTCAATAGGGGATGATGCCCGTGGTCAGCCGAGAGTACATCGCGCGATCCGCCCGCCGCCACGACACGGTTATGGCGTGGGCGTTCCGCCGCGCCCTGGGGGTCACGGCGGCGCCCCGCCGCCGACCGGGGGGTGCCGGTGGCGTGCGCCTTGAGGCGCTGCGCTACGGGGGCATCGAGGCGTGCATGTCCAACCGAGGGCGCTCCCCGGTGGAGTGGTAGGGGATGGGCAACCCGCGCAAGGCCAACGGCGCCCGCCGCCGCCATGTCGTGCGGTGGCTCCGCTCGCAGGGCAGGCCCTGCTGGATATGTGGGCTACCCATAGACTACGGGGTGCCGCCGGGCAACCCCGGGGCCTTCGAGTGCGATGAGCTCGTCCCGGTCAGCCGCGGTGGATCGCCCTTCGACCGCGACAACGTCGCCGCCGCGCACCGCTGCTGCAACAACTGGCGCCGCGCCCGCAGCGTCGCCGAGGTCTCGGCCGTCCGCCGCGCCCTCCGCGAGCATCTCGTCGCGTGGAACTCTCCTGAGTCCTTCGTCGAGCTGTGCAAGGCGCTCAAGTCCGAACGTATTCCCTTTATTAGTCCCCCGTCCGTGCCCGAGAAACAGCCGCGGCAAACGACCTCATGGTAGGGGATGCGCCCCGGCGCTCGACCCCACGGGGGTCTTTTGCCGGATGGTGGCGAGCCACCATCCCGCACCAGGGCCGCAATACCCCCGAATACGCTTTTTTACAGAAGTCAAGCCAAAACCGCAGCTAAACCGAGAAAAACTAGGCGGGTGTGTACGTGAAGATACACGACATCGTCCCATATGAGCGAAATGCCCGGCACAACGCCTCCGCCGTCCCCGTGGTCGCCGACTCCATCAAGGAGTTCGGGCTGCGCGGGACCATCGGCCTGGAGAGCCGCGAGCGCCCGGTTATTGTATGGGGGCACACGCGCGTCGAGGCGTGCAGGAGCCTGGGGTGGGACGAGATTCCCGACTCCAAAATCGAGTACTGCGACGACCTGACGGACGAGCAGATCAAGGCCTTCCGCATCGCCGACAACAAGACCGGCGAGGTGGCGACCTGGAACAAGTCGATGCTGCGCGAGGAGGTCCGCAGCCTCAAGGACTTCGACATGTCGAGGTTCGGGCTTGACTTCAAAAGCAAACGGCTCGACTACGGCCACGAGCGCCTGAGGACGGACGACGCGTACAACCTGCGCCTCGTCAGCCGATCCGACTGCGGCCGCGACGGCATGCCCCGCATGAAACGCTGCATGGCCAAGCCGGCGGACATGATCGGGTTCAACTACGCCAAGAGCACGCCCGAGGCCGACAAGGCCGACCGCTGCTGCCACTTCTTCATCGACGACTACCAGTTCGAGCGCGTGTGGGCCCGCCCCGCGGCCTACCTCGAGTGCCTGCGCGGCTTCGACTGCGTGCTCACGCCCGACTTCTCGCTCTACCTCGACATGCCCGACGCCATGCAGCGATGGAACCGCTACCGCTCCCAGGCGCTCGGGCACTGGTGGCAGGAGCAGGGCCTCCGTGTAGTCCCGACCCTCTCGTGGGCGCAGCGCCGGAGCTTTCTCTTCACGTTCGACGGCGTCCCGCGCCGCTCGACCGTCGCCGTGTCGACCGTCGGCGTGAAGGGGGACGAGGGCGCCCTGGCCGTCTGGCGCGAGGGCATGGCGGAGGCCATGAGCCGACTGGAGCCCGCTCGCGTGCTGCTCTACGGCGGCGACATAGGTTTCGACTTCGGTGCCTGCGAGGTCGTCGAGTACAAGGGAGACGGTTTCCGTGGGAGGTAGGGGCAGTTACTCCATGTCGTCCGGAAAAGGACGAGAGAAAATCAAGCTCATGGGCGCCTCGACCGACGTGAAAGCTAGGAATGTGGGCGGATCGCCGGACAGCCGTCGAGATGTGTCAGACATGGCGAGCCTTGCGGGCTTCAAGGGCACGGCCGGAACAGATGGGATCGGGACCGTGTCGATGGGGGCTTACACATCCGCAATTGCAAAACTCGAACGTGAATATGGTGCGCTGAAGGCAATTCCGACGGTACTCGCCGGTGCCGACGGATCGGGTTTCTATGCTGCAGCGGCCGGGTCGGCCAGGGGCGCCGTGCTCATGCTCAACAGGAAAAGTATGGCAAATGCCGCCAAGCACGCTAAAGCCCAGAAGAGGGAAGAGGCCGATGGCTTCAAGATGCCGACGGACGGAAAGCTGACATCTCGGGCCGGGTATACCGTGAGGCACGAGTACGGGCACCTGCTCCAGAACGCGCTCTATCAAAAGGCTAGGAAGAACGGGTATACTGGGACCGCGGCCCAGCATGCAGCGTTCGTCTACCGCAGGATCGAGGCGACGGCGAGGGAGAAGTACAAGGCCACCTCGGAGTCTTTGTCGAAGTACGGGCATTCCAACGCAAAGGAGGCGTTCGCCGAATCCTTTGCAAACCTCAATTCGGGTGCCCCCAACGCGTTCGGTAAAGCCCTCGGTGACTACCTGAAGAACAACAAGCTCTAGGAGAGGCGGGACCATGGACCTTATGATGCCCTATTTCATGAAGAATCCCGATTGGTATACGACCATCGGTCCCGGTGAGGACTTTCCGGAAGACGGAAGAGGATACCACCTGACCGACGAGGCGCCGGATGAGGCGGTTAAATCGTATAACGAATTCTACGGTCTTCTCGAGTCCGATTCCGACCATGAGTACCAAGGCGATTCGTCATATCAAATCGACTTCTGACAGCGATCAGAGCGATGTTAAGAGTTAAGCCGTCCTTCGGGGCGGCTTTTTTATGCCGATTGGAGGTGGCGGATGCCCCTCGAGAAGCCCGCCGCGGTCGCCGGCGACCCCGTGAAGAGCGCCAAGTGGGACGAGCTCACCGCCGGCCGCTCGTTCACCCAGGCCGACGCGCCGACGCTCGCGCTGCTGTGCCAGTGGTACAAGATCGTCGAGCTCGCCCAGGACGAGCTCGACAGCTTCGGCGAGCAGACCGCCTACCAGAACGACATGGGGGACCTGAAGTCCTTCCCCCAGATAGCGACCCTGAAGACCGCGTCGGCGGAGATCAGGCAGCTCAACAAGCAGCTCGGCATAACCGACGGCCACGAGGGGGCGCCAGATGTCCGGAACGTCCAGACCAAGCTCTTCTCGATCGCCGAGCGCCACGAGGCGCGGAAGGCAAGAGCCGCGGTATAGGGTCGCCGTGGGCGAGGCCGCCTACTCCGAGGGCGAGGACGCCGCGGAGCTCGGCGGGGACCTGGGCATGGAGCCCATCGAGTGGCAGTCCCTGGTTCTGTCCGACTGGTGCGCGTGCGACGCCGAGGGCCGCCCCGCCTACGTCACGTGCGGCCTGGACGTGCCCCGCCAGAACGGCAAGAACGCCGTCATCGAGATATACGAGGTGTTCCGCCTGGCGGTCTGCGGCTGGCACATCCTCCACACCGCGCACCGCGTGAAGACCGCCAAGAAGGCGTTCAACCGACTCGTCCGCTACTTCACGGACAAGGAGCACCCAGAGCTCTCGTGCCTCGTCGAGAGGATCCGCCGCACGAACGGCGAGGAGGCCATCTACCTCACCAACGGCGGCTCCATCGAGTTCTCGGCACGCACCAACGGAAGCGCGCGAGGCTTCGATGACATCCAGCTCGTCGTGTTCGACGAGGCGCAGGAGCTCACCGACTCCCAGTACGACGCCATCATGTACACGCTCGCCGCGTCCGCGACCGGAGAGCGCCAGATCATCTACACGGGCACGCCGCCCAACGAGGACTGCCCCGGCACCGTGTTCGCGCGCACGCGCGCGGCCATCCTAGCCGGCGACATCCCGAGCACCGAGTGGTGCTCGTGGGCCACGGACGAGTGCCCGCGCCAGGACGCCACGTTCGACGACGTGGTGGACCTCATCTACGAATCGAACCCGAGCATGGGCATCATCCTGTCGCTCGACTTCACCCGCACGGAGTTCGCCGGCGGCTCGATCACCGGCTTCGCCCACGAGCGCCTGGGCTGGTTCAGCCCGGCCGCCATGCTCACGAGGGCCATCCCGCGGGAATCGTGGGGCGCCGCCCTCATCGACGCCATCGGCGACCGGTACCGCGGCAAGAAGGCCTTCGGGGTGAAGTTCTCGAGGGACGGGTCGACCTACGCGCTGTCGGGCTGCAAACTCGGCCAGCGCGCGCTCAAGGGCAAGGCCGCCGTCGAGCTCATCAGGGTCGGAACGACGGCGGGCGGCGCCCGCGAGCTCGCCGAGTGGCTCTACGACCGCCGCACGACCGCGTCGGTCGTCGTCATCGACGGCATGTCGGGCGCCGACGCGCTCATCGACCGCCTCGCCGAGATGAAGCCGCCCCGCGGCTACGTCGTGAGGCCGCAGACGCGCGACGTGGTCGCCGCCGCCGTCGGCTTCGTGGACGCGCTCAACGACGGCACGCTCGCGCACACCTACGACCCGACCCTCGAGGAGTCGGCGAGGAAGTGCGTGCGCAGGAAGATCGGGTCCCGCGGCGGGTGGGGCTTCGGCTCCCCCGAGGACGCGACCGTGCCGCCCGAGCCACTCGAATCTTGCTCGCTCGCGCTGTGGGGCGCGAGGAACACCAAGCGCAACCCGCGCAGGAAGCAGAGGGCACTGTGATCCAGAGAATTGGGCAGAGGGCCTCCGTCGAGACGCCGAACCTCGACGCCGTCCCCGAGCCGTACCGAGCCGCCGTGGAGGACATGTTCGACACCTGGGGCGACATGTCGGCGCGCAACACCGTCCTCAAGCGCTACTACGACATGAAGAACGAGATGAAGAGCCTCGGTATCTCCATCCCGCCCATGCTCGAGATGGTCAACTGCGTCACCGGGTGGTGCGCCAAGGCCATCAAGGCGCACTCCGTGCGCTCCGTCTTCGACGGCTTCGTCTTCGACGGCGCGGAGGACCAGGACCTCAAGCGCCTCGTGCGCGAGAACCGCCTGAGGTCGCTCTACCGGCAGGCGTGCGCGAGCGCCCTCACCTACGGCGTGTCGGCCATGACCGTCATGAGGGGCGGCCCCGGACAGCCCGAGGCGATGGTCCGCGTGTTCAGCGCGAACCAGTTCTGCTGCCTGTGGGACAAGGACGCCCGCCGCATCCGCTGCGGCGTCGTCCTCGCCGACGTCGACAGGTCGGGCAACGCCTCCCGCTACGTGTGCCACTTCCCGGACGCGGTGCTCACGCTGGTGCGCACCGGATCGGGCGGCGGCCCCTACGAGTGGGACTGCGAGACGGAGCCGAACCCCATGGGTCGCCCGCTCATGGAGGTGTTCACCTACGATCCCGACCCGGACCGCCCGCTCGGCCACTCCATGCTCACGCCCGAGATCCTGGGCATCGTCGACAAGGCCATGCGCGACGTGCTGCGCATGGAGGTCGGTGCGGAGTTCTTCACGTTCCCCCAGCGATACATCCTCGGCGCCAAGGACGACCTCTTCTCCGTGAAGGACGGGGACGGCGGGGAGGGCGATGGCGATGACGAGGACGAGGGCGGCCCCGCCACCCCGCCGTCGCCCATCGCCAAGTTCAACGCATACGTCGGGTCGTTCCTCGCCATCACCAAGGACGAGGACGGCGACGTCCCGACCGTAGGGCAGTTCGCCGCGCCGACCGCCGACAACTTCACGCGCGTGTTCGAGAACGACGCGCAGCGGTTCTCCGGCGCGACCAACGTGCCGCTGGCACAGCTGGGCGTGCTGTCGAACACCTACACGTCCTCGGACGCCCTGGGCGCGGCGAACGACCCGCTCATCCTCGAGGTGGAGCAGATCAACGAGCACAACGCCGAGGCGCTCGAGACGATCGCGCAGATGATGATGGCGGTCAAGGACGACGTCCCGATAACCAGGCTCACCGACGAGCAGTGCGCCGTCCAGGCGTGCTTCAAGGACCCCTCGATGCCGACCATCGCCGCGCGCGCCGACGCCTGGACGAAACTCGGCGCCGCGGACGAGAGCATGGTGGGCACCCGCGTCTACTACGAGGGCGTGGGCCTGTCCCAGCCGACCATCGACCGCCTGGAGCGCGAAAAGCAGCAGGGCGGCGCCATCGCGTCGCTCAACGCCATGGCCGACACGATGGCCATCGAGGCCGCGAGGGCCGCGGCCCTGCCGCCAGCCGGCGGTGAGGCGGAGTGATACCGCGCGGGGACTTCGACCGCTACGCCCGCGCGCTCGGGATAAACGCCGACCTGCTGCAGGCGGCTGTCGCGCAGGCGATAGACGAGTGCGCGGGCCTCTACGGCGAGGAGCTCTACCGGGCGCTGGCGCGCACCTACGCGGCGCTCGTGGCCAAGTTCGGCTCGTTCGCCGCGGCGGCGGCCGTCGAGTTCTACGCCGCCATGCGCTCGGGCGCCGGCCCGGCGCAGGGATACGAGCCGCGGCAGTTCGACCCCGGCCACGGCGGGCTCCTCGCGAGCGACGTCGACGAGGCGTTGAGGAACTCCGCGCCCGCCGCGGCGCTCGCGGCGAGGGCCGTGCAGCGCGCCATGGGCTACGCGGACGCCACGATCCAAGGCAACGCCATGGCCGACCCGGCACACCCGCGCTGGGCGCTGGTGCCGCACGCGGGCGCGTGCGACTGGTGCCGGATGATCGGCTCTCGCGGCTTCGTCTTCAAGAGCTCGGCGACAGCCGGCGCCGAGCGCCACCCGAGCTGCAGGTGCATACCGGTCGCCGACTTCTCCGACAGCCCCGCGCTCGACGGCTACGACCCGGCGGCGCTCTACGATGAGTACCGCGCGAAGCACCCCGAATGGGGCTCCCATCGCACGGGATCGCGCGCCCGCCGCAGCGGCGGCAAGGTGGTCGCCGCATTCGTGGACGGGAAGAGGTTCGGAAGCATCGGCGACATCCAGAGGTACATGGAGGGGGCATCGTCCCCCGACGACCTCAAGGCCCGCATGGCCACCGCGAACAGGGCGGGGCTGGCAATGGGCTTCCAACCGGGGAGCCCCTACGCCAAGTCGCTCGCGCAGACCGCGGCGGGCGTGAGCAAGAGACTCTCGGCCAAGTGAGGACGCCCCGTGGGAGGGCGGGCGCGACGCGCCATCAAGCGTCGCCGGCGAAGACACGCAACGCGCCGGCAGGAACACGAGGCCGCAGCCCGCACGGGAGGCGGCCTTTTCCATGCCAAAACACCGCCAGCGCCGCCGCACGGAGGCGCGAAGCGAGCCCCGCACGGGGCCGGAAGGAGTGCAAGATGCCTACCCAACAGCAAGCCAACAACGTGACCGATCCCGTCGAGCCCCCGCAGCCGGCGGCGCCGGCGGAGCCCGGCGGCGACCAAGGATCCGGGGCCCCACAGGAGCCGGCAGCGATCGACTGGAAGGCCGAGGCCGAGCGATTCAAGAAGGAGTCCCGCAAGTGGGAGGCCCGGGCCAAGGAGAACAAAGGCAAGGCCGACCTGTGGGACGCACAGGGCGCGCAGACGCCCACCGTCGAGTCCCTCAACGACGAGCTCAACGACCTGAAGGGCCGCCTCGCCGCATCCGAGGCCGAGCGCGAGCGCGAGCGCACGCTGGCGCGCGTGTCCCAGGCCACCGGCGTGCCGGCCGCGCTCATCCACGGCGACGACGAGGAGTCGATGACGGCCTCGGCAAAGGCCGTCGCCGACTTCGCCGAGTCGCGCCAGCCCGGATACCCGCTCGACAAGGGCGGCTCCGGCGGAGGCAAGAAAGTGAACAAGGAGTCCATCGAGTCCATCAAGGACCCCGCCAAGCGCATCATGGCCCGCGCCGCGCACATGGACCTCTACAAGTAAGAAAGGGGCAAACATGTCCATACCCGCAAACATCTCCGACTCCACGGCCATCAACGCCTCGATGGACCAGGAGTTCATCCGCAACTTCGAGGGCGACCTCGACCGACTGCTCGAGGTCCTCGGCATCTTCGGCGCCGAGACCATCGCCGCCGGCACCACGCTCAAGATGCTCAAGGTGGCCGGCGAGCTCAACAACTCCAAGACCGCCGGATCCAAGGAGTCCGCCACCGGCGATACCGCCGTCCAGCTGGGCTCCAGCTCCGGCACCGCCTACGTCGAGGGCGACGAGGTCGCGCTGTCCAAGTTCACCGCCACCTACGAGCCCGTCGGCGAGGCCGAGGCCTTCCCGTACCGCCGCATGACCACGCACAAGGCGATCCAGCAGTCCGGCTACGTCAACGCCGTGCTCAAGACCGACAAGCACATGGCCTCGCTCGTGCGCCGCAGCATCGTCTCGCAGTTCTTCTCCTTCCTGCTCAAGGGAACGGGCACGGCGACCGGCAAGGGCCTGCAGGCGTGCGCCGCTGCAGTCGACGCCAAGCTCGGCAACACCCTCGAGACCAACGGCGACGCCGCCGAGCGCGTCGTGCACTTCATCAACCGAGACGACGCAGCCGACTACCTCGGCAACGCGACCATCACCGACCAGAACCTGTTCGGCCTGACCTACCTCGAGAACTTCCTGGGCCTCTCGGGCGTCTTCCTGACCAACCAGGTCGCCAAGGGAACCATGATCGCCACCCCCGCCGACAACATCCGCATCTTCGGCGTGGACTTCGGCGAGCTCGCGACCTCGGGCCTCACGTACACGGTATCCGACTCCGGCCTGATCGGCGTCGCGCACACCCCGGCGTACGACCACGTGTCGGTCGAGACGAACGTGCTCGCCGGCGCGACGTTCTTCCCCGAGGTGAAGGACTACATCGTGAAGGGAACCATCACGACCAAGTAAGGAGGCCACCGTGGACGAATACTCGTTCGCGACGGTCGACGAGTACCGCATCGACACCGGCGACGCGGCGACCCCCGACGAGCGCGTGGCCGCCGAGCTGTCGCGGCAGAGCGCGAAGCTCCGCGCGACGCTCGGCATCGGCCGGGCGCGCACCCTGGAGGGGGACGCGGCGGCGCTGGCGCGGGACCTCGTGACCGACGCGGCCCGCAAGAAGCTCGTGCAGCCGGCCTGCGCGCCCATGGGCGTGGAGGACCTCACCGGCGTCTCGCAGTCGAGCTTCACGGCCAACGGGTTCCAGGGGAGCTTCACCTTCCAGAACCCGAGCGGAACGGCCTACTTCGACCGCTCGACCCTCACCGCGCTCAAGAGGCTCCTCGGGCGCGGCCAGCGCATCGGCACCGTGTGCCCGAGCTACGGGGGCAGGCCGTGATCGGCGAGGAGGTGACGGTGCTGTCGGGCACGGAGACGGGCAGGGACGCCATGGGCGAGCCTGTCGTCGAGTGGGAGGCCACCGTCGTCACGGGGTGCCTCGTGCGGCCCCTGGCGGGCTCTGATGTGGGGGATGCCGCCCGGCCTGACGGCATCGAGGCGAGCTACTCCATCGCGTTCCCCAAGACGTACGCGGGGCCGCCGCTGGCGCGCTGCCGCATCGCCCTGACGGGGCGCGGCATGCCCGCCGACCCCGACACCGCGCTGCTGGTCGTCGGTTCCCCCGACATCACGAACCCCTGCCCCACGGCGTGGAACATGACGGCGACGGCGGGGAGGGTCCATGGCTGACAAGATCAAGTTCGGGCGCTTCGTCCACAGCGACGCGGGAGTCATCGCCGTCACGAAGGGCGCGGGCGTCCGCGCCTGGGTGGCGATCGAGACCGCCCGTCTCGCGGCGAGGGCCAACGCCGAGGCCGCATCACACCACGTGCCGTCAGGCTACCGCAGGTCCCTCGAGAAGAAATACCCGGGGACATTCGACAGCGCCCCCTACGTGGGCGTCGTCAAGTCGGGCTCCTGCGACACCTTCGGCGTCGTACGCGCCGCGACCCCGGCAGGCGCCTTCGACCAGAACCGCAACCACACGCTCGACCACCTGCTCTAAGGAGGAAACGTGCCGAGACTCAACGTGATGGGCGAGCTCAGGGCGATCCTCGAGTCCGCCCTGGGCGGCGTGCCCGTTCAGGTCGGCCTGCCCGGGGAACGGCCGGGGACCGTCGTGGTGGTCCGCCGGTGCGGGGGCGCTCGGCAGGACGCGCTCGTGGACTCGCCGCAGGTCGAGGTCATCATGTGGGCCCCGACAGAGGCCAGGGCCGAGGAGCTCGCCGAGCTCGTGGGCGACGCGATGTCGCACCTGCCGTTCGCGCGGGGCTTCTGCGCCTGCGAGGAGCTCGAGATGCGGACCGACTACGACTACCTCGCCCGGTCCCCGCGCTGGTACGCGCTGTACCGACTGAAGACATACCAACCGAAAGAAGGATAAATGGCATCCAACAACGAAGAGGCCAAGATTGCCCTCGCGTCAGAGGACGCGACCCCCGCGGCCGATATCGACCCCTCGCTCGTAACCACCGGCTCACCCGTCGAGGGCGGCTGCGTGTACACGAGCTTCAAGGCCAAGCCGACGCTCCCGGCCGACGCCACGACCAAGATCTCCACGCTCACCGACCTCGTGTCGCTGGGCGACCTGTCGCCCGACGGCTTCACGGCCTCCAAGGGCGTGACGGTCAACGAGTTCAAGGGCTGGCACCAGTCCATCGTGCTCACCAAGGTCTCCGAGGAGAAGCACCAGTACAAGATGGTCTTCATCGAGTCCGTCCGCTCCTCCGTCGCCAAGCTGCGCTACGGCGCCGACAACGTCGAGACGAACGATGACGGAACGTTCAGCCACATCAAGGCCGTCGCCAACTCCGACGTGCGCGTCCCGCTCGTCATCGACGAGCTCGAGGACACTGGCAACCTCCGCCGCACCGTCATCCCGCGCGTCTCCATCGACTCCTACGACGACGTCGAGCACAAGCCCGGCGGACTGGTCCAGTACGGCTTCACCTTCACGGTCCTCAAGACCGCGGACAAGCCGCTGTTCGACATCTACCGCGCTAAGCCCGCCGCGTAGACAGGGCCATAACGAAAACGCCGCCCCGGTTCTGCCGGGGCGGCCCTTTATCTGGGAGGAAAGATGAACAAGGACTACCTGGCAATGATGGACGAGGGCGAGCTCGAGGCATACGCCAAGGTCCTCGGCTTCACGACCGCCGCCGCGCAGACGGCGGCCGACAAGGCGAAGCTCATCGAGCAGAAGCGAGGACGCTGCGCCGAGCTGACCGTTCTCGGCATCGCCATGAGCGTCCCCGTCAAGCGAGCGCACGACCGCCGCTTCATCGACGCCATGAACAAGGAGGACCGCACGACCGAGGAGCTCGACGGGGCGTTCCGCTTCCTCCTCGGCGACGAGCAGTACGCGAGCCTCATGGAGGCCGTGACCGAGGACGACGGCACGCGGGACGACGATGCGCTGGGCTACGCCTACAACAAGCTGCTCTACTCGGCCGAACTAAAAAACTTCTAGAGCTCGCCGACCTCGAGGAACGCCACCTGCCCCTGCTCAGGCACGACTTCAGGGTCTTCTACGGCTGCTGCTACGACGAGGTCGGCGCCGCCGAGGCGTACGACCTCGTGAGGACGCTGCCGGACGGGTCGCTCACCGTGGCGGCCCTCCACCCGGAGCGCAGCTGGACCCAGGAGCAGCACCTGGCGGCGGACGTCGTGGACAGCGTCTACGCGGCGGCGACCGCGCTGTGCGGCGGCAAGGCATCGGAAGCCCCGAGGGTGCCCCGCCCGCGGGACGTGGCCGCCGCCGGCGCCGCGGTAGAGCGCGCGGCGTCGGTTCGTGCCCGCATCGAGAACACCGAGTGGGTGGAGGTGACGGATGGCTGAGATCGGACGCGCGGACCTGCTGATCGTCCCCAGGTTCGACAACCTTACCAAGTCGGTCGAGTCCGCGCTCGGCAAGTGCGAGGGGCAGGCGAGCAAGTCCGGCTCCAGCCTCGGCAAGAGCACCGGCTCCGGGTTCGGGAAGGGGCTGGCCGGCTCCGGCGCGATGATAGGCGCCTTCTCGACGCTCACGTCGAAGGCCATGGACTCCATCTCGTCCCATGTCGGGTCGGCGATCAGCCGCTTCGACACGCTTAACAACTACCCGAAGGTCATGCGGTCCCTCGGGTACTCCGCCGATTCCGCCAACGCGTCTATCGGCAAGATGTCCGACCGCCTGTCGACCCTGCCCACCAGGCTCGACGACATGGTCTCGGTCGTCCAGGGCATCACCGCCACGGTCGGCGACCTCGACAAGGCCACCGACGTCGGACTCGCGCTCAACGACATGCTCATCGCCTCGGGCAGCTCGACCCAGCTGTGCGCGGCGGCGATGGAGCAGTTCCGCCAGATCCTCTCCAAGGGCAAGCCCGAGATGGAGGACTGGCGCTCGCTTACGACGGCCGCGCCTGGCCAGATGGACCAGCTGGCGAAATCCATGCTCGGCCCCACGGCAAACGCCAACGACCTGTACGCAGCGCTCGGCGGCGGGGGCAAGGACCCGACCATCACGCTCGACCAGCTCATGGACAAGATGGTCGAGCTCGATACGCAGGGCGGCGCGAGCTTCGCGTCCTTCAAGGACCAGGCCGAGACCGCGGCCGGCGGCGTCCAGACGAGCATCCAGAACATGTCGAACTCCGTGACCAAGGGCGTCACCGGGACGCTCGAGGCGATCGGCAGAAACAACATCGCCGGGGTGCTCGACGACGCGAAGGGCGCCGTGAACGGCTTCTTCAAGGTCGTCAACGGCGGAGTCTCCGCATCGATGCCCCTGGTCAAGCAGCTCTACGGCGGGTTCAAGGGCCTGGCGCCCGAGATCGTCTCGGGCGCGGCGGGCATCGCGGCGTGGCAGAAGGCGGTGCCCGTCCTCTCCGGCGTCGCGAGCGGCGTGGGCAAGGCCACCGAGGCGTTCAAACTCGCCCGCGGGGGCGCCGGAACATTCGCCGAGTCGCTCGAGGCGGTTGGCATCGGCTTCAATCCGGTCGCGATCGGCTGCACCGTCGCGGCCGCCGGCATCGGCATACTCATCGAGAAACAGGTCGAGTGGCAGGCCCGCACGGACGCGCTCAACAAGGCCACGACCGGCCTGGTCGACGCGGCCTCAAACACCGTGGCGCTCGAGTCCTACGCCGGCAGGGTCGAGAATGTAGGCAAGAAGTCCAGCTTCTCCGCCATGTCCGTCGACGAGCTCGCCGAGTCGATCGGCAAGCACGTCGACGCCATGAACGAGAACACGAGGGCCGCCGAGTCGCAGATCGCGCAGCTCAACACCGCGCAGCAGATCATCGACAACTATGCCGGCAAGACCGACCTGTCCACCGACGCCCAGGGCAGGCTCACGTGGGCGCTGCAGCTGCTCAACGACCAGCTCGGGCTCAACATCTCGGCGCAGGACGTGGCGAACGGGCAGTACGTCGACGCGGACGGCAACGTCAAGAACCTCAAGCAGTCCATCGACGAGCTCATCGCCTCCAAGAAGAAGGAGGCCGAGGTGAGCGCCCTCACGGCGAACCTCACCGAGGCGTACCAGGCCCAGTCCGAGGCCGCCGACACGCTCGCCTCCAAGACGAAGCCCTACCAGGACCGCCTGAAGGAGCTCGCGAAGACCTACCCGGAGCTCTCCAAGGGCGAGCTGGACGCGATAGCCTGCACCGAGAAGGTCGGTAGGGAGTACCACGAGGCTAAGGACCAGTTCGACTCCGCCTCCGAGAGCATCGACGTGCTCAACGGCAAGCTCGGCGACGCCGCCCAGACCACGCAGGAGGCCGGCAGCACGTTCGAGCACTTCGCCCAGGCGCAGCTCACGCTCTTCCAGGCCCAGCTCTCGGCGAACGGACAGACGCTCACCTCAGTCTCGGGGTCGCTGTCGCAGCTCGGCGTCAACACCGAGCAGCTGGCGGGCCTCAGCGACGAGCAGCTCGCCAGGCTGGCGCAGGACTACGACGGCACGGCGCGGTCCATCGTCTCCGACCTTGACGCCTGGGGCGTCTCGATGGACGAGGGCGCCGCCTCGACGGTCCGCGCCGCGAGCCAGATCCAGGCCGCGCTCGAGGACATGGGCGGCAAGCTCAAGAAGGCGTTCTCGAAGGAGAACATCGACTTCGGCGCGTTCTCGGACGCCTGCGCCGCCGCCGGGGTCTCTACCGAGACGCTCAACAGCATCGGTTCGGCCAACCTCGCCGCGCTCGCGCACAACTTCAACGGCAACATCGACCAGATGGTGTGGGCCGTCCAGAACTACAACGCGCAGCCGATCGTCGACAAGAACGGCAACGTTACCGTCGACCAGACCCAGCTGATGGATGCCCAGGGAAACGTGTACACCTGGAACGGCTCGCAGCTGATGGACAAGAACGGCGTCGTCGACGTGAGCGTCGGCGACCTGCGCGACGCCCAGGGCAACCTCGTGACTTGGAACGGCACGGCTCTCCAGTCCAAGAACGGCAAGGCAAAGGTCGACAAGAAGGAAGTCGACAGGGCGCAGACCTCGGTGGACAAGCTCAACGGCACCAAGCTCAAGAGCAAGGAGATGACCGCCAAGGCGAGCTACGGGACGCTGCCGAAGTGCCAGTCTGCGATGCAGGCGGTGATGAACGAGCCGTTCCACTCAAGGTCGGCGACGATCACCACGACCTACGTGACCGTCAACAGGACGCGCAACGAGAAGGCCGCAGGCGGCATACGGCACGCCGATGGCGGCATTCGCATGCACGCGCACGGAGCCATCGTCGACGCGCCGGTGACCGGCTACCCGCTCGACTGGGTGGGCGAGGACGGCGCCGAGGCAATCGTGCCGCTCACCAACCGAAAGTACTCGGAGCCGTTCGCGGCGACCATCGCCGAGCAGATGGCAAAGCTCGGGGGCCAGCGCGGCGACGTCTACAACATCTACCTCGACGGGTCGGCCCTCGAGGTCGACGAGCGCGTCGCGGAGGCGCTCAGGGCGCTGGTCTCCGAACTCAAGAGGACCGTCAGGACCGGAAGGGGGTAGCAGATGGCATCAGCGCAGACGACCAGGGGAGGCGTGACGTACTACACCGTCAACCTCTCCACGTCCGTGTCGAACGTGAACGACACCACGGCCCGCATCTACTGGACCGCCACCGTCGACTTCGGAGACTGGTACTACTACGGCGTGCGCCTGCACGTCAAGGTCGGCGGCGTCTGGCGCGCGTCGGGCGACGGCTACACGACCTCCTCCTGGAAGCGCGCCGTCACCGTCAGTGGGTACACCGACGCGGAGCGCAAGGACAACGACTACGACGTCTGGGTCGAGGCGTACACCGAGTCCGTGGCAGTCAACGGCTACGGCGGGGTCGGCGCGACGACCTCCTGCGGCGAGGGCGCCAGGATCGGCAAGGTCCCGGCATACGAGCCCGCGGCCCCGACCGACCTCAGGGTCACGCGCTCGACCGACGGGACAACCGAGCTCGAGTGGGTCAACCACCCGGACGACGATGCTAGGAAGTACTACGACGGCATCAACGTCTACCGCCATACCAACGGCGGCGACACCGAGAACCCCTACAACAGCGTCACGATCTCCAACTGGCGCGACACGTCGACATCGGCAAACAATTACTACGACTACGACGTAAGGGCGCGCTGGCGAGGCGGCACGTCGGAGAGAACGAGCTCCGTGCGCGTCTACAAGACGCCCTCCCCACCGGCATCGGTCTCGCTATCGCGCTCCGGCGACGGCGAGGTCTCGCTGGTCGTCAGGGGTCCCGATATCCCGTTCTGGATTAGCGGCTTCGATGTCCGCGCGACCTCCGACGGCGGCAGGACCTACAAGCCCCGCGCCCTTACCGCCGACAGACAGGAGCCGGGCGTCTGGACCATGACCGACCCGTCTGCCGTGGCGGGAGAGAAGGTCGTCTACGAGGTCCGCACCTACCGCGAGGAGCCCGTGGCGGGCGCGGGGGACACCGTCTTCTCCGCGTGGACGGCATCCAACGCAGTGGCGACGATCTGCCCGCCGTACGCGCCCGCCGTCTCCGGGGTCGACCCCGCCTACCCGACTGGGTCGACGGCGACCATCGGCTGGACGCGGAACCACCCCGACGGGACAGCCCAGACGGCGGCGCAGATTGAGCTGGTCGGGCCCGATGGCAAGACCGTCCCGCACCACATCACCGGGCCCGCGTCGACGACATCCCTGAGCCTGTCCGCGAAGGGCACCTACCGGCTACGCGTCCGCACCAAGGGCGCCGACCCCTCATGGGGAGCGTGGTCGGAGTACGCGGTGTTCAGGGTCGCCGACCCGCCGCAGGCGTTCTTCACGACCCCCGCGGAGGACGGCGAGGCCGTCGTCGAGCTCCCGCTGCGCGCCGCCTGGACCGCTGTCGACGAGACCGGCATCACCTACCAGCGCCTGAGGCTGCTGCGCGGCGGCTCCGCGGTCATCGACACATCGGTCGCCGCGGGCGCGCGGTCGCACGAGATCGCCTCCGGCCTGGAGAACAGGTCCGCGTACGTCCTCGAGCTCACCGTCCGCGGCGGCTCGAGCCTGTCCACGACCGTCACCCGCTCGTTCTCGACCGACTGGCTCGTGCCCGCCACGCCCATCGTCAACGTCTCCTACAGCGACGCGCTCGCAGCCGTCGTCACGGTGCGCGACGGCATCTCGGAGTTCTCCGTCAGGGACCACAAGCTGCGCGGCCCCATGGCCATGACGCCCGAGGGCAACATCCGCATCAGGGGCGGCATGTCCATAAAGGGGACGCGCGCAACCGTCCACAGCCTCCCGCCGTGCGCCTCGTTCGATATCGAGCGCGTGCTCGCGGACGGCTCGAGGCTCCTGCTCGCGAGCGGCCTCAAGTCCGGGCAGAGCGTCATCGACCGCCTGCCGCCGCTCAACGTCGGGTTCTCCTACGTCGCGCGCGGCTACGCGGCCTCCGGAACCACCTCGACGACCGAGGTGGGGACCGTGTGCCCGTGCGACGGGTTCGCCCTCAACTTCGGGCCGGACGCCTCCGAGGTCGTCGTGGGCGACAGGAACATGGGCGGCCCGCCGCAGTACTCGGCGAGCCCCGAGCGCGAGCGCGACCAGTTCCACTTCGTCGGCGGCGGCCTGCCCATGGGGTTCGAGAGCGGCAACCTCTCGATGAAGGAGTCGATGGAGTTCACGATCGAGGAGGACGACTACCTGCGCGTCCGCGGCCTGTTCGGCCGCTACGGAAGCGCCTGGGTGCGACCCCATCTGGGCGACCGCGGCTTCGCCGCCGTCACGGGGACGCTCGCCAGGTGCGCGCCTGAGGACTACAGGGTGTCCGTATCGACGAAGAGGGAGCGATGGAGGGAGCCCAACGGTGTCGGATGATATCTGGCTCGCGTCGTTCAGGACCTCCTACCGGTACGCCCGCGTTTCGCGGTCGACCGGCCTGGAGACCGGCGCCATCGAGTGCTTCACCGGCGGGAGCATCAGCCGCAACCAGGACACGGACACCTATGAGTCCGCATCGCTGGACTACGTCGGCAGGCTCGACATGGGCAACGACTTCGTGCGCATCTACCTCGACGCGGAGGACCCGATCTCGGGCGCGTCGCGCACCGTGTGCCTGGGGACCTTCGAGTGCTCGACGCCGTCCCGCACGGTGAGCGGCGAGGTGGCGACCGGCATCGCGACGCTCTACGGCAGACTCCACGACCTCGCGAAGGACGACTTCGACGAGCCGTACACCGTGCCGGCCGGCGCAAACGCGGTCTCCGCGGCCAAGGCGATCGCGGAGGGGTGCGGGCTCGAGGTGGTCGCGGAGCCGAGCGACTACACGCTGTCGACGGCATGGGTCTTCGGGATCGCCGCCACGGCGGACACGCCGGACAACAAGCTGGGCGCGGTCAATAGGCTGCTCTCCGCTGCAGGATTCAGGAGCGCGTCGACCGACGCCTACGGGCGCGTGCTGTTCAGGCGTTACCTGGAACCGGCGGCGAGGCCGATCGACCACACCTTCTCAGAGGGCGAGGACTGCCGGGTGCTTCCCGACCTCACCGACGAGCAGGACGACTTCGACGCGGTGAACGTGGTGCACGTCGACTTCGCTACCCAGGGCGAGAGCGTCAGGGGAACGGCCTCGGACGACAGCCCGCAGAGCGAGTGGTCGACCGTCTCCACGGGCCGCCGCATCGTGAAGCGGTACCAGTACAGCGACCTCCCGTCAGGGGAGAGCGTCATCGCCGGCGGCTCCTACCCGCTCGCCGGAGACGGCACCCACGACAGCGCGACCTTCAGGTGCAGCGGCGGCGGGGGGACCATCGAGACCGTCGGCGTTTCCGGGTGCCCGATCGGCGGCATCAGCCAGGCGATCCGCATCACGAAGGGGTCGGGCTCCGGCGAGATCGGCATCGCCCAGGACAAGATATTCCTCAAGAAGGGCCAGCCGTACACCGAGTCCGTTTACCTCTACGCGTCGCAGAGGGTGCAGGTGAGGGTCCAGCCAATCTGGCGCGAGGACGACGGGGGAGAGACCGCGACGGTCGCCATCGGGCCAGGCTGGACGAGGCTGTCGCTCACGGCCACCCCGGCCAAGTCCGAGGAATACAGCGCGGGCTACATCTACCTTGCCGCTAGCGCGCCGACCGGATCGTACATCGACGTAGCGCAGGTCAAGGTCGAGGAGGGCGTTGTGGCAACGCAGTTCGCGGTCGAGGCTGCGAACGAGAAGGCGGCGAGCCTGCTCGCCACCGAGTGCTCGGTCATCCGCCGCCCGATCATCACGGCGATCTTCAACCCGTCGGCGGACGTCTACTCGGCGTGCGCCATCAGGCTGCCGTCTGTCGGGATCGAGCTCGCCCGCGCCTGCATCCGGAAGATGGACCTCGAGCTCTCGATGGGATGCCCAATGAGGATCGAGCTCCGCATGTACATGAGGGGTGATGCCTCGTGAGCGCCATGCCGTCCCTGGCCGCGGACCTTGCCGATATCGTCGCCGGCCCTTCGGCGCCCGGCGTCTCGATCGCCTACGGCACCGTCGTCGCGGCGGACTCCAGGGCCGTCGACGTGCGCATCGGGGGCTCGGTTGTCGCCGGCATCTGCATGACGACGTCCTGTCGGGGCGCGGCGCCCGGTCAGCGCGCCATCCTCATCGGGTCGCCGCCGCTCTGGACGGCGATCGGGATCATCGCTTGATTATCGTGCGGGCGCAGGCCCGCGGAAGGGAAGCCGCATGGCCAACAACAGCGACGGGTCCGCCGTCTACGAGGTGAAGGTCGGGGAGGACGACTATATCGACGGCCTCGACGTGACGGAGAGCGACGGTAGCATCACCACCTACCTGTTCCGCCCGGCAAACTACGACGAAGTCGAGGCGGCGCGAAAGAGGGCCGAGAGCGCCGCGTTGCTGGCGAGCAGCGCCGCAGGCACCGCAAAGACTCAGGCATATGACGCCAACGTCGCCGCCGGAGCTGCCAGAACGGCCGCCGCGAAGTGCTCGACTGCCACCGAGAACGCCAACGCCGCCGTTCAGAAGGCGAATGCCGCGAACGATACCGCAAGCGCCTCGACTGCGCTGGCGAGCAATGCGGCCGCCGCGGCCAACGGCGCGGCGTCTCATGCCGAGGCCGCCGCGAACCAGGCGCTGCAGATCGCGAACTCGGTGGCGCAGGGCGCCGGCGGCGAATCCGATATCGCGGAGCTGCGCCGTCAGAACGGCCAGCTCGCGACGATGCTCGCCGACGCGACGGGGAAGTTCATCTACATGGACGGGACCGTCTACTGCCCGGCATCCAAGGCGTCGGTGTCCGGCGACACGGTGTCGTTCGGCGGCACGTGCTCGGTCTCGGGCAGCACGGTAACCCTTGCCTAAGGAGGATAAATGGCAAATGCAAAGACACTGGTCGTCGGCGGCCAGTCGCTCAACGTCATCGACGATACCGCGCGCAGCAACGCGCAGACGGCGCTCAACAACGCCGAGTACAACCGCCAGGGCCAAATCGGCAAGTACGGCGGGCAGAACATCGCCACCATCCTGGCGGGAGAGATCGGCAGCGGCAGCGTGTACGACGCGCTGCACAAGCGAGCGGCGGTCGGCAACTTCGCGGGCCTTCGCGTCGGGGACTACATCGACGTGCCCCTCGTGAGCGCATCCGCCGTCGCGGCCCAGCAGTCCGTGCGCTTCCTGCTGGCCCACATCGACCCGTATCTTTATTGCGGCGACAACAGCAAGGGCCACCACATCGCGTTCGTGGCGTCCGCCCCAGTGGCCGTGGCAAAAACAGTGACAGGCGTGGCAAACGACAGCTTCCTGATGTGGAACACCACCAACACGAACCAGGGCACCGCCGACCAGAAATGCCCCTACCCCAACAGCAACCTCAAGGCGTGGGAGACGGCCTTCGAGGCCTGCCTGCCCGAGGGGCTGACCAAGTACCTGCTGACCCAGCGCGTCCTGCTGGAGGAGCGTTACAGCGCCAGCGGCGCGCTCAACGACTCCAACTCGTGGAGCTGGCAGGATATCGGCAAGGTGTTCTCGCTGTCCGAGATGGAGGTGTACGGATGCCCGGTGTGGGGCACCAAGGGCTACAGCGTCGGCTTTGACTGCCAGTGGGACCTGTTCAGGGACACCGCGCACCGAATCAACGGAACGCGGTGC
>CAUGFC010000003.1 GCA_959598545.1 uncultured Olsenella sp.
GGTGGCGATCTCGCCGCGCAGGGTCTCGAGACGCTCGCGGGAGGCGGCGTCCTCCTCCTTCCTGAGGGCCTGTTCCTCGATCTGCATCTGCGTGAGCTGGCGCTCGGTGGCGTCGATGTCCGCCGGCATGGAGTCCAGCTCCATGCGCAGGCGGCTCGCGGCCTCGTCCACGAGGTCGATGGCCTTGTCGGGCAGGAAGCGGTCCGAGATGTAGCGGTTGGAGAGGTCGGCGGCGCTGACCAGCGCGGAGTCCGTGATGCGGACGCGATGGTGCTGCTCGTAGCGCTCCTTGAGGCCGCGCAGGATGGAGATCGTGTCCTCGACGGTGGGCTCGGAGACCATGACGGTCTGGAAGCGGCGGGCGAGCGCCGCGTCCTTCTCGATGTACTTGCGGTACTCGTCCAGCGTGGTGGCGCCAATGGCATGCAGGTCGCCGCGGGCGAGGGCCGGCTTCAGGATGTTGCCGGCGTCCATGGAGCCCTCGGTCGCGCCCGCACCCACGATGGTGTGCAGCTCGTCGATGAACAGGATGATGCGGCCGTCCGAGTTCTGGACCTCCTTGAGCACGGACTTGAGGCGGTCCTCGAACTCGCCGCGGTACTTGGCGCCGGCCACGAGCGCGGACATGTCGAGCTCGACGATGTCCTTGTCGCGGATGGTGGACGGGACGTCGCCGTTGACGATGCGCTGGGCCAGGCCCTCGACGATGGCGGTCTTGCCGACGCCGGGCTCGCCGATGAGCACGGGGTTGTTCTTGGTGCGGCGGGAGAGGACCTGGATGGTGCGGCGAATCTCCTCGACGCGGCCAATCACCGGGTCGAGCTTGCCCTGGCGCGCGAGATCGGTGACGTTGCGTCCGTACTGCTCGAGCGCCTTGAGCTGGGGCTTGGCGTCCTGGCTGGTGACGTGCTCGCCGGCGCGCAGCTCCTCGTAGGCCTGGGAGACGCGCTTGCCGGTGACGCCGGCGGCCTTGAGGATCGAGCCGGCCTCGTCCTTGCTGTCCGCGAGCGCGCAGAGCAGGTGCTCCGAGGTGACGTAGGAGTCGCCCATCTTGGACGCGAGCTTCTCCGCGGCGTCGCCCACGCGCACGAGGTCTTGGCCGACGCCCATCTGGGACGTGTCGCCGCTCACGCGCGGCTGGTTGGCGACGGCCTGGTCCACCTGCGCCTCGATGGAGGCGGGGTCCGCGCCGACGCGCTCGATGATCGCGCTGAGGTTGCGCTCCCCCGAGCCGAGAAGTGCCTTGAGCAGGTGCACGGGCTGCACCTGGCCGGCGCTGGCGTCGGTCGCGATGCCCACGGCCGCCTGCAGCGCCTCCTGGGCCGTGACGGCCCACTTGTCGAGTCTCATGGTTTGCCCCTTTCTGGGTTGCGGTTAGTCAAGGACTATTGTTCCCGCGTGAGCTGGGGCGTATACGTAAATCTAAGTGTCTACATAGTAGATTTTATCGCTAGAGACGTTCCTCGCACGTCCGAAAGCTCAAGTGGAGGATGCGGGCGTTTTTGCCGCAGAATCGGCCTCAAAACGTCCGTGCGGTCCACCTGAGCCGGATGAAGGATCGGCGAGAAGAACCTTGCGCCCGGAGGTCGGTCGCTACTCGTCGCTCTTCTCGGCCGCGTCCGGGGCGCCGTTCAGCAGCAGACGGCGCATGACCTGCTCCGGGGAGCTCGAGACGTCATAGCGGGCGAGCGCGGTGATCTTCTCCTGCATCTTGTACTCGTGGACCTCGTCCTCGAGCTCGCGCACGCGGCGGCGCAGGTCGTCGAGCTCGGCCTCGCGCTCGAGCATGCGCTCGCGCATGTCGAGGATGCGCACGACGCCGGCGAGGTTGATGCCCTCGTCGGTGAGCTTGGAGATGAGGTTGAGCCGCTCGATGTCGGCCTGGCTGTAGAGGCGCGTGTTGCCGCGCGAGCGCCCGGGCGTGACGAGACCCTTCTGCTCGTAGACGCGCAGGGTCTGCGGGTGCATGCCGGTGAGCTCGGCGGCGACGCTGATCATGTAGAGCGGCTTGTTGCGGTCGCGGCCGCCGCCGTTCTTATCGCTTGGCGCCATAGCGCATGACCTCCTCGCGGTAGTCGCGCGTGTCCGCGTCGCGCAGGGCGGCCAGGGTCTCGCGCTCCTTCTTCGAAAGCATCGTGGGCACCTTCACGCGCACGGTCACGAACAGCGCGCCGCGCGACCCCTTGCGCTTAACGTTGGGCGCGCCCAGGTCGCGGAAGCGGAAGGTCTTGCCGTCCTGCGTGCCGGCGGGCACCTTGAGGCGGACCTCCGTGCCGTCGGGCGTGGGCACGTCGACCGTGGTGCCGAGCGTGGCCTCGTAGATGCTGAGCGGCAGCTCCATGCGGACGTCGGCACCGTCGCGCTTGAAGAGCGGGTGCTCGGCCACGTGCGTGGTGATCACGAGGTCGCCGCGGTCGCCGCCGTTGGTGCCGTACTCGCCGCGCCCGCGGTAGCGGAGCTTGCCGCCGTCCACGGCGCCAGCCGGGATCTTGATCGTGAGGGTCTGCTCCTCGCCGGTGGAGGGCACGCGGTACGTGGCCTTGCGGGTGGCCCCGCGGAAGGCCTCCTCGGCGCTGACGTCCACGGACATGGTGAGGTCGGAGCCCTTGGTTGGACGGTTTGCCCCGCGGGCGCCGGCCGCGCCGCCGAAGATCGACGAGAAGTCGAACCCGCCGAAGCCCCCGTCGCCGCCGCGCATGTTGTTGAAGATGTCGGACCAGTCGCCGCCGACGTTGGTCGTGTAGGTGTAGCGGCCGCGACCGCCCGAGCCGCCGAAGTCGGCGCCGGGGATGCCGCCGAACATGAGCATCTGGTCGTACTCGCGGCGCTTCTTGGGGTCGGAGAGCGTGGTGTACGCCTCGCTGACCTCCTTGAACTTGGCCTCGTCGCCACCGGCGTCCGGGTGGTACTTGGCGGCGAGCTTGCGGAACGCCCGCTTGATCTCGTCGTCAGAGGCGTCGCGCTTCACACCGAGAACGTCGTAGTAGCTCTTGTTGGTTGCCATATCGCACGCGCCCCCCTTCCTGACTCGCGCGCGTTCTGTAAGTTGGGGACTGTCCCCAATTTACCGTTACTCCTGCTCGGGCTCCGACGGGCGCTTGGGGCCGCCGTAGGTCACCGTCACCATGGCGGTGCGGATGACCTTGTCGCCCATGCGATAGCCCTTCTGGTAGACCTGGGCCACCGTCTCGTCGAAGGCCTCGGCGTCCTCCACGCGGCCCACGGCCTGGTGGGCAAGCGGGTCGAAGGCCTCTCCCGCCGGGTCGATGGGATCGACGCCCTCCTTTGCGAGCACGCCGAGCATCTTCGCGTGGACCGCGGAGACGCCGTCGACGAACTGCCTGAGCTGGGCGTCGTCCTCGGTCGCACCGGCATGCTCGATGGCGCGCTCGAGGTCGTCGATCACCGGGAGCAGGTTCGTGACCAGCTTCTCGGCGGCGAGGTCCTTCTCGGCGAGGCGCTCGGCGGCGGTGCGGCGGCGGTAGTTCTCCCAGTCCGCCTGGAGTCGCAGCATGCGGTCCTTGGCCTCCGCGGCCTCCGTCTTGGCGGCCTCGATCTGGTCCTCGACGTCGGCCAGCTTCTTGGCGAGGTCATCGCGCTCCTCGCGCAGCTTGCCGGCGTCGGCGGCGAGCTCGCGCTCGGCGGCCTCCTCGCCGGCACGGATGGCGGCCTCCACGCGGGCGCGCTCCTCCGCGTCGTCGTCCTCGGCCTCGTCGGCGACGCCCTCGGCCTCGGCCTCAGGCTCAGCCGCGGGCTCGTCGTCCTTCTCGGCGACCTCCGCCGCCTCCACCTCGTCGGGCTCGACGACGTCGTTCTTCTCGTCCTCTACCTCGATGGGCACCTTCACGTCACCCTCCTCGACATATCCGGAGGGGGCGGCCGCGAAGCCGTGGCCGCCCCCGAAAGTCATCTACTAGACGCGGCCGTGCGACTAGTTGTTCTTGTCGTCGTCCACGACCTCGTAGTCGGCGTCGACGACGTCGTCCGCACCGCCCTGCGCGCCCGCGCCGGCGTCGGAGCCGCCCGCGGTCTGGTCCTGGGTGGTGGAGTAGACGATCTGCGCGAGCTTCTGGGAGGCCTCGGTGAGCTTGTCGCCCGCGGCGCGGATGGCCTCGATGTCGGTGCCCTCGAGCGCCTTCTTGGCGTCGGCGATGGCTGCCTCGACCTCGGACTTCTGGTCGGCGGGGACCTTGTCGCCGAGGTCCTTCAGGGTCTGCTCGGCGCCGTAGCACAGCGAGTCGACCTGGTTGCGGACCTCGATCTCGTCCTTGTGCTTCTTGTCCTCCTCGGCGTGGGCCTCGGCGTCCTTGACCATGCGGTCGACCTCGTCGTCGGACAGGGCGGTGGAGCCGGAGATGGTGATCTGCTGGCTCTTGCCGGTGGCCTTGTCCTTGGCGGTGACCTTCACGATGCCGTTGGCGTCGATGTCGAAGGTGACCTCGATCTGCGGGATGCCGCGGCGGGCGGCCGGGATGCCGGTGAGGTTGAACTTGCCGAGGGACTTGTTGTCCGCGGCCATCTCGCGCTCGCCCTGCAGGACGTTGATCTCGACGGACGTCTGGTTGTCGGCGGCCGTGGAGTAGATCTCGGTCTTGGACGTGGGGATCGTGGTGTTGCGGTCGATCATCTTGGTCATGACACCGCCCATGGTCTCGACGCCGAGGGACAGCGGGGTGACGTCGAGCAGCAGGATGCCGGAGACGTCGCCGGTGAGGACGCCGCCCTGGACGGCCGCGCCGTCGGCCACGACCTCGTCCGGGTTCACGGACATGTTGGGCTGCTTGCCGGTCATCTGCTTGACGAGCTCCTGGACGGCGGGCATACGGCTGGAGCCACCGACGAGGATGACCTCGTTGACCTGGGAGATCTGGAGGTTGGCGTCCTGGAGGGCCTTGGTGACGGGGCCCTTGCAGCGGTCGAGCAGGTCACGCGTGATGCGCTCGAACTCGGCGCGGGTCAGCGTGTAGTCGAGGTGCTTGGGGCCGGTGGCGTCGGCGGTGATGAAGGGCAGGTTGATCTGGGCCTGCTGGGCGGAGGAGAGCTCCTTCTTGGCGTTCTCCGCGGCCTCCTTCAGGCGCTGCAGGGCCATGGGGTCCTTGCGCAGGTCGATGCCGTTGTCGGACTGGAACTTGTCGGCCATCCAGTCGATGACGCGCTGGTCCCAGTCGTCGCCGCCGAGGTGGTTGTCGCCGTTGGTGGCGAGAACCTCGACGACGCCGTCGGCGAGGTCGAGCAGCGAGACGTCGAAGGTGCCGCCGCCGAGGTCGAAGACCAGGACCTTCTGGTCGATGCCCTTCTTGTCGAGGCCGTAGGCGAGGGCCGCGGCGGTGGGCTCGTTGACGATGCGCTGGACGTTGAGGCCGGCGATCTTGCCGGCGTCCTTGGTGGCCTGGCGCTGGGCGTCATTGAAGTAGGCCGGGACGGTGATGACGGCATCGGTGACGGGCTCGCCGAGGTACTTCTCGGCGTCCGCCTTCATCTTGGAGAGAATCATGGCGCTGATCTGCTCGGGGGTGAAGTCCTCGCCGTCGATCTCCACGACCGCGCGGTTGCCGGTGCCGGCCTTGACCTTGTACGGGACGGTCTTGAGCTCGGAGCCGACCTCGTCGTAGCGACGGCCCATGAAGCGCTTGATCGAGAAGACGGTGTTGGTGGGGTTGGTGACGGCCTGGTTCTTGGCCGCCTTGCCGACGATGCGGTCGCCGTCGGCGCGGAAGCCGACGACGGACGGGGTGGTGCGGTCGCCCTCGGCGTTGACGATGATCGTGGGCTCGCCGCCCTCGAGGACCGCCATCGCGGAGTTGGTGGTACCCAGGTCGATACCGAGAATCTTGCTCATGGTCGCTCTCCTTTTCCTGCGCGGGGTCCGCTGCGCAGACCCGCTCGCTTGTATCCGTGTGTACGGTTGAGTTTATCCCCTGTGCGTGACGATTCTATACATAATCTAAGTCTCTACACATGAGATTTTTTGAAGCGCAGGATTTAGGGAGGGCGCATCCTACAGCAGGCGGTACTCGAAGCGCCCGTTCTCGTAGACGCCGCAGCTCGCGGAGCCATCCTTGGGGATGCCCACCGAGCCGGGGTTGAAGACCCACGCGTCGTGCTCGGTGCTCTTCTCGCTCACCTTGATGTGGGTGTGACCGTAGACCAGCGCCGAGTTGGGCGGCAGTGCGGGCCAGGCGTCGACGCTGTTGTGGCAGCCGGGGCCGTAGACGTGGCCGTGCGTGAGGAAGAGCGTGAGGGGGCCGCCCGGGGCATTCGGGTCGAGCAGCACGTTGTGGTCGGCCATGCAGGGGAAGCCGAGGACCATCTGGTCGACCTCTGCCTCGCAGTTGCCGCGGACGGCAATCACGCGGTCGGCCACGGAGTTGAGCATCTCGATCACGCGCTTGGGGGCGTAGTCCGTGGGCAGGTCGTTGCGCGGACCGTGGTAGAGCAGGTCGCCGAGAAGGACGATGCGGTCGGGGCACTCCGTGGCGACGAGGGCCATGAGACGCTCACACGCGTCGGCGGCGCCGTGGATGTCGGATGCGATGACGAGCTTCATGTGAGTTCCTTTCTCGCGTGCGCGACCACGAGCGCGCGAACGGCGGGCAGCTCGGCGAGGGAGTGCGGCCAGGTTTGGGCCGAGAGGGCCCGGGCGAGGCCCTCGAGCACGTCGTGGCGCGCGTGGTGGCCGAGCGACATCAGGAGCGGGGCGAGCAGGACCGCGGGCGCCGGGCGCTCGCGCAGGCGAGCGACGAGGCGCTCCGGCGAGCCCACGAGGACGTCGGCGCGGCCGCGGGCGATCAGCGCGGCCTCAAGCTGGCCAAACGCGACCGCGCACTCGCTTCCGCGATGGCCCGCAAGCGCGACGGCGCGCCCGGGCCGAGCGGGCAGCGCCGCATCGAGCGCCGCGGCCACGGCGGCGAAGTCCTTCTCGTCCGCGAGCAGGGACGGCGCCAGGCGCAGCTCCTCGAAGCCGGGGGCGGCGGAGCGAACCGTCGCGGCGGCCTCGTGCTGCAGACGGCCGTCGACCACGTGTGTGGTCGCCACGAGGACGCGTCGCGCGCCGCCGTGGCGCAGGTCATCCAGCGCGTCCGCAAGCGATGCGCCCACCGGCCGACCACCCATGCGCGCCCGCAGCGTCACGGACGCGCCGATTGCCGCCGCGAGCTCGTCCACGAGCGCCGCGACGCCCGCGTCGCCCTTCTCGCCGGACAGACAGCCTGCTATGACCAGGGCGTCGGGCACGCTAGTGATGGCAGGCGTGCTCCTCGCCCATGACGGGGAGCGTGCCGGCGGCGGCCATCTGCGCGACGTCGCCGACGCCGGGGGTCTGGTTCTCGAAGTAGACGGTGATGCCGGCCTGCGCGAAGCCCATCATCGGGCGCATGCCCATGCCGGCGGCCACGATCGCGTCGATTCCGTTGTCGGCGAGCAGGGCCACGGGGCGCATGCAGCCGCCCTCCTCGTGGGGCGGGTTGTCGATGACGCTCACGGCACCGACCTCGCCGTTCTCCACGTCGACCACGGTGAAGCAGTCGCAGTGGCCGAAGTGGCCGGAACGCTCGCAGTCCAGACCGCCCTTGCCGAGGGTCGGGATGGCAACCTTCATGGGAGTCTCCTCTCGTAGGGCGCGCGGGGCGCCCGCATCTCTTGACGCCGTCATTCTCGCACAAGCAGCCGACGGGCGGCATACGCTCTGCAAAACTCGCGCTCGTGATGAAAAGATGGGAATTCGCATGCAAAACTCTCGTTCGTGATGAAAGTAAAGGCTTCGCGCGCGCCCCTTGTACCGGCGCCTCCCAAAGAACGGCCAGTTGGTGAAATAAAGGGTCAGGCATCGCGCCTCAAGCGAGGCAAAATCCTTCATCACGAGCGGCTGTTTTGCAGACGACTCGAGGGTTTTTCATCACGAACGAGAGTTTTGCGGGCAAGACAGCCCCTACCGGACGAAACCGAGTTCCTCGAGGACGCGCGCGACGCCGTCCTCGTCGTTGCCCGGCGCGTGAAGCGGCATGCGGGCAAGCAGCTCGTCGGGCGCGTTGCCCATGAGGTAGCTGCGCCCCGCGACCTCGAGCATGGGCACGTCATTGTAGTTGTCGCCAAACGCGAGGGCATCCGCGGGGTCCACGCCCCAGTGGTCGCAGAGGAAGCGAACGGCGCCCGCCTTGGAGAGACCGGCGGGCATGACCTCGATCAGGATGTCGGAGGACTTGACCACCGTGAGCTCGGGAAAGCGCTCGCTCAGGCGACGCTCCACCTCGAGCGTGTCCTCGGGGTCACAGATGCAGAGGAGCTTCTGCACCTCGTCGCGCTCGATGGAGTCCACGCCCCCGTCGCGGGCCTCCGCCATGACGACGCGCTCCTCGCGGCGGACGCGCGGGTCCGACCGGTGAGGGCTCACCCAGTCCTCGAAGGAGTACGCGATCCACGCGACGTTCGGGCACTCCGCGCCGAGGAAGTCGGCCACCTCCTGGGCCTTCGCGCGCGAGAACCCGTCATGGAAGATGACGTTGCGGCCTTCGTCGAGTATGACGCCGCCGCCGTAGGTGACCGCCGTGCACGAGACGCCGCCCAGCTCGAGCACCGGGTAGGTGCCCGCGATGCCGCGCGACGTCACCACGGCGAAGGGGATGCCCCGCCCCGCGAGGCCGGCGATTGCGCGCTGCGTGCGCGACGAGATGCGGTGCTCAGAGTTGAGCAGCGTTCCGTCCATGTCGCAGAAGACGGCGGTATTTTGCATGGTTTTCCTCGCTTTCCTCGATTTTCCCCATGATATGCCGAGCTTCTCGCGCCTCTCGCCAAATGCCGAGAAAAACTGGGCAGTCCGGGCCTACCATGGAACGAGGCGCGCCAGGGAACGGCGCCACAGCGAGAGGAATGCCATGAGATATCTGATCGTCGGCGGCGTGGCCGCAGGAACCAAGGTCGCGGCCAAGCTCAAGCGGTGCGACCGCTCGGCCGAGGTCGTGGTCGTGACCAAGAGCGAGGACATCAGCTACGCCGGGTGCGGTCTGCCCTACTACATCGGCGGCGACATCCAGACGCGCGGCGAGCTCATCGTCAACACGCCGGCCGCCTACGAGGGGCTCACGGGCGTGGAGGTGCGCACGGGCGTGGAGGCCGTGGCGCTTGACGCCGCGGCGCACGAGGTCACGGTGCGCGAGAAGGACGGCTCCGAGCACGGCGAGACGTACGACAAGCTGATCATCGCCACCGGTGCGTCGCCACTCGTGCCCGCGAGCATCCCCGGCACCGACCTGCCCGGCGTCTTCACCGTACGCACGCCCGACGACGCCGAGGCCATTCGCGACTACGCCGACGCCGGGGCGCGCCGCGCGGTGGTGGTTGGCGCCGGCTTCATCGGCCTGGAGGTCGCCGAGAACCTGCTCGCGCGCGGCCTCTCCGTCACCATGATCGACGCGATGCCGCAGATCCTGCCCAACGTCTTTGACCCCGAGATGGCCGGCTTCGCGCAGCGCCAGCTCAAGGCCGCCGGCGTGCGCGTCATGACGTCGTGCCCGCTCGCGGGCATCAGGGGCGGCGCCCAGGTCGAGGGCGTCGAGACCGGCGCGGGAACGCTGCCGGCGGACCTTGTGATCCTCTCCATTGGCATCCGGCCCAACACGGCGTGGCTCGAGGGTTCCGGCGTGAAGCTGGACCGTGGCTGCGTAGTCGTGGACGAGTTCGGCGCCACCAACGTGCCGGACGTCTACGCCGCCGGCGACTGCGCCGAGGTCACGAACGCCATCACCGGCCGCCCGTTCTGGAGCGCCATGGGCTCGACGGCCAACATCTGCGGCCGCGCGATCGCCCGCACGCTCACGGGCACGCCGACGGCCTACCCCGGCGCGCTCGGAACCGGAGTCGTGCGCCTGCTGCCCACGCTCAACGGCGGTCGCACCGGCCTCACCGAGGCGGCGGCGCGCGAGGCGGGCTTCGACCCGGTGAGCGTGGTCTCCGTGGTGGACGACAAGGCCCACTACTACCCCGGCTCCTCGAGCTTCTTGGTAAAGCTCGTCGCAGACCGCAGTTCGCACCGCCTGCTCGGCGTACAGGTGCTGGGCGCCGGCGCCGTGGACAAGGTCACCGACGTCGTGGTGACAGCTCTCTACCAGAAGGCGCGCGTGGAGGACCTCGACCTGATGGACCTCTCCTACGCGCCGCCCTTCTCGACCGCCATCCATCCGCTGGTCACAACGGCATACATCCTGGAGAACAAGCTCGCGGGCGAGCTCGAGAGCTTCACGCCGGCCGAGTACGCCGCCGGCGCCGCCGCGGACTACCACGTGATCGACGTGCTGCCCGCGCCCACGATCCCCGGCGCGGAGTGGGTCGACCTCACCAAGATCGGCCCGGACGGGCTGCCCGGTCACGAGAAGGACGAGAAGCTCCTGCTGGTGTGCGCCAAGGGCAAGCGCGGCTACTTCGCGCAGAACCGCCTCAAGGCCGCCGGCTACACGCAGACGCGCGTGCTCGAGGGCGGCGTCACGTTCAACGAGGTTCGCATGCCGCGTCCGGCAGGCAAGAAGCTCCCCGCCGCCGAGGTCAAGCGCCTCAAAGGCCTGGGGTGCCTGCAGGACAAGCGTTATGACGACATCTTCAACGTCCGCGTGATCACGCGCAACGGCAAGATCACGGTGGACGAGCAGCGCGCCGTGGCCGAGGCCGCCGAGCGCTTTGGCTCCGGCGAGGTCACGATGACCACGCGCCTCACACTGGAGATCCAGGGCGTGCCGTACGACAACATCGACGCGTGCATCGGCTTTTTGCAGGAGCACGGCCTAGACGCCGGCGGCACCGGCTCCAAGGTACGCCCGGTGGTGAGCTGCAAGGGCACCACCTGCCAGTACGGCCTGATCGACACCTTTGACCTCTCCGAGAAGCTGCACGAGCGCTTCTATGTGGGCTATCACGGTGTGGACCTGCCGCACAAGTTCAAGATCGCCGTGGGCGGCTGCCCCAACATGTGCGTCAAGCCCGACCTCAACGACCTGGGAATCGTTGGTCAGCGCGTGCCGCAGATCGACCTCGAGAAGTGCCGCGCGTGCAAGGTCTGCCAGGTCGTGAAGGCGTGCCCGATGGGCGACGCGCAGATCGGGCCGAACGGCAAGATCACGATCGACGGCTCCGCGTGCAACCACTGCGGCCGCTGCGTGGGCGCGTGCCCGTTCGGCGCCGTGACCGAGGGTCTTGCGGGCTACAAGGTCTACATCGGTGGTCGCTGGGGCAAGAAGGTCGCGCACGGCCAAGCGCTGGACAAGATCTTCACCAGCGAGGACGAGGTCATGGACCTTGTGGAGCGCGCAATCCTCTTCTTCCGCGACGAGGGCGAGAGCGGAGAGCGCTTTGCCGACACCGTGGCGCGCCTGGGCTTTGACTACGTGCAGGAGAAGCTGCTGACGGCGCCCATCGACAAGGACGCCATCCTGGCGAAGCAGGTCGTCGGCGGCGCCACCTGCTAACGTGGAAAAGGGACAGTCCCTTTTCCACATCGGGCGGGCTCGGACGTGAGTGTCCGGGCCCGCCCGTTCTTGCTGCAACAGAACCGACAGCCTGCCTCCATCCGGATAAGAATTCCTGCCTGCGCATCCTTCTCGGCACGCTCGGGTAAGTGCTACTGGTAACGCACGGTTCTGCGGGCTTACGTACCGGGCCCCACTCAGCCGCCAAGATAAACCGTTCGCAAAACCGCAAGATCATCCATCAAGACAAGTCGTTGCTTTCTGCTGGTCTGACGCTGGGCGTATCGCTCGAAGTCGGCGAGAAACTCCTCGGCATCATCTCTCATTCTGCCCTCGAGAGGTAGCCGGTCTACAAGCGTCAACAGTCGCGACAGCCTTGTAACATCCCCGCGATGCTTGACGAGGTCTTTCTCGTTAACGTGCCGGCCAGCCATATGCCTTCTGTTCAAATCGACGTGAGCACGCATCTTGAGCGGGATGATATGAATTGCACGAAGCAGCGGAATTCCATCGATCAGACTCACGTGCCCCCGAATGAACTCGTAGTAGCCATCATCCAAGATGATGGCAGACAGGCTGGAAACGTCCTCGTCGAAGGGCAGCGGGGCAACCTCAGACTCCTCGTTATCCAAGACGAAGTCAGGATGGCGCGCGAACAGCTCAATCTGAGCCGGAAGCCTCATTGCACCAGGGCTCTCCTCGGGCAGCACAAACCGGTAATAGGAGCAGTTCGTCTCCGCCCGCTTCCAACAGGCATATCCGTTGTCTTTGATGAAGTCCCACAGCGCCCGCGCAAACCCACTCGCCCCGGCGTCGGTCAATATCACAATATCGAGGTCCTTTGTTGCCCGGAACGTCTCGCCCTCAGCATCAAAGAGGACGCTACACGCCCCTCCCCCGATGAGCACGTATTCGCCTTCATGTCCAGCCATCGCCGCCCTGAACGCATCGATTCCGTTGACTATCGGCATAGGCGCTCCTTAAGCTGCTCGACGGCATCTTTCACTCGGACATCCTCTGGATTCTCGTGGACAAATGCCGCATACAGGGACCACGGATCAACGCACGCGAGCCCAAACGAGGCAACGCTCACGTCTGAAGTTGCGTCGAGCGGGTACGCCCATTCTTCAACAACGAAGGGCGCGTCATCATACCAGGCCGCCTCCCGCAACTTTTCCCCGAGCATCCCCCTCAGGGTAGAAAGACCCGCCCCTCCCATCATCACGGTTAAGTGCGAGGGGTCATGCGTCAAGTCTGAGAAGAACGATAGGGCACTCAATCCAGAAAGCCGCGTGTTGCAGGCAGCCAAAACATCCATCTTCGGAACCGAGGCGAATCGATACCTCGCGGCAACAGGCGATACAAGATACGGCTCGAAAACGCCAAGGAGCTCGGCTCGGCTCAGATCCGCATCGCCCAAAATGCGGCTTCTCCAGGATGTATTGAGGAGCGCCGGATTAATGGCTTCAATCTCGCGCAGGTATTTCGTTATGGATGCCCTGCTTTTTGAGCACAGCTTGGCCAGTTCTGATGCGGTAACGTTCACCCATCTGCCCGCAGTAAGATTGAGCGCGATTCGCTGTGCCTGCGGCGAGAGGGGCCTAGGGGCGGCAAGCACGGATGACACAGCCTCCTGAATGCCAATGAAGGGGAGGTAGGCATTTCCGTCCTCAGAATTGAAGGGAATGTTCTCGCTCACAAGACCCCTCTTCAGTCCGGGATCGATTCGCTTAAAACAAATGGCGACGGGCGCCGACTCTCCGGCTCTCTGAACAGCGCTTCTCAGCCCTTTCGAAGACAGGATAGTGGGCTGGTAGTTTCCCTGGGGGATTGCCGCAATAAAGCGCCACTCTTTGGCGCCCTCCAGCACCGCATCCCACAACCTGAACCGCTCTCGGTAAATCCTAGCCAGCCTATCTTCCACCGCCGCAGGGCCTTCTAGGTATAGGGTCATCCCCAGCACGTTTGAGTAAGCCGTCCTGCCCACAATCACTTCCCTCCTCCTCGTCATTTCATTGTTATTTTAGCATGTAGTAAAATGATAGTAAAATGACAAGGAGGAGCCTTTGGCGTAGATATATCAAGACAGGGTTACGAACGCTAGCTAGGCGAGCGGTTCAACCAATGGAATTGCCCGCTCTTGCACTCGCTCAGCAAACGAGCACCTGGCCCAACTTAGTGAGCAACTAGCCGTGACACGCATGTCAGGCGATTGGCGGCGTGAAGACATGGGTAGCCTCCGCAACGTGCGCAAAGTGCAGCGCACCCTCAACAGCTGCGAGGGGCTCACCGAGATCGACCTCTCCAAGCTCGACCCGTCCTCGCTCGAGAACCTCGCCTACACCTTCGGCGGGCGTGGCTCGCTCGTGACAATCTGGGCGGACGCCGACTGGGAGCTGGCAGTCTCCGGCTTCCAGACGTTCTACCAGCGCGCCTTCCTCGCAGGCGGGGCGGACACGACCTACGCGAGCTTGCGCGCGGGCCACCAGTACATGAGAATCGACAGCGCCGGGGGCGCGGGACACCTCACGGCAAAGAGCTCCTAAGGGCACCCCTCCGGCGCGTACGGTGCAGGGGGACTCGGGACGTGCCGACCTTGCGGGCGGCGCGAGGGCGGAGTTAAACGACCTCTTTTGCCGCCGCCCTACCAGTCGTCATCGTCTACACTCGTGTCGGCGAAGTATTCCTTCTCCATGTCATTGACCGCGCCTGCGACCTTATGCTTGTCGCTTCTGCTCAGCGACTCATACTTTGCGTCCCAGTCGTCATGATCGAGGGTCCACAGGTTATCAATCAACTCTTCGACCAGCTCGGGGTTATTTCTGCGCCTTCCCATGTCCCTTCCTTTCTCGCTTTGATTTTATCTTGCGTATTGCAATGCGCTGTAGCGCTATGTTCTCGCGCGACCTCCTTTTGCTCCCGCGGCCTTTCTTCTCTACTAATGCTCAGCGTTGACCATCTAGGTAGTATCGATAGTCGGCCAATGCCTTTCCGCCCTCTGAACACCCGTCTCTAAGCGCCGCCGACGCCAGCTCTAGATGGCACCTGTCCTTCTCTGCGCAGAGCTCGATTAAGTCACCAATCCTCCAGTCCTTTGCGCTCAGCAGGGCGTCTTTCTTTTCAAGCAGTTTTCTTTGGAGCTCAACCGTTCTTCCCTGTTTGACGCATATCACTGTCAGTACCAGACATCCAGCTCCGAGCGCCATTTCTATCCCGTGACTCTTTACGAACGCTAGGGCCTTTTGCCCTTTTGTTCTTGATCCTTCCTCACACCCGGATCGGCCACCCGTCGCTACTGCGTCTTTATCGCGCATGTTTCATCGCCCTCTTTTCATCATTTGCTTCACGATTGGCAATACAACAAGACTTGCCAGCGGTGGCATTGCTGCCGCCATCGCCGTCGGTAGCGCCTCCGCTATTGCTGCAGCCATCTTTCTGTCGGCGAGCACGTTCGTCGCCACGCTCATTCCATCCATTGCGTCCATCTGCGCCCCGTCTTCTGCGCCGTTGAATTCTTCCGTTTCATCGGAGAGGGCTTCCTCCACCGGTTCGTCCACTAGCGACTGGATGACTTGGGCGAGAGCAGTGTTTTCGCTGACCATAGCCTCATGGTTGAACACCGCCCTCAGGGCAAGATATTGCGTTTTTGTCATCTTCGTTTTGCTGTGCTCTAGGCTGTTAATCGTCTGCCTTGAGACCCCAATCTCCTCGCCCAAGCGCTCTGTTGTCCACCGCGCAACGTTCCTAATCACGGAGAGGTTTTTCTGCATGCGATTTATCTTTTCCTGCTCCGCCATCCCCATCGCACTCCTCCTTCTTAACGTTTTGTCACCATTAATACTAAATGTCAAGAATCCTTACATGTTGACGGAATCTGATATTCACAGCTTCCACATTTTCTCTGCGAGCTCCCTCGTGAAGTAACGAAATGCGACGCCTCGCAACATACCCGCAGCTAGATATGCCCATTTGTGACCGCGTCAGACACTTCTCCCAGAGGGCGGGGCGTTCCCGCTCGAGGGAGGAGGCGCGCATGGAGTCGGTCGTCGCGGCGCTCGCGACGGGGGTGCTCACCCTCGCCGGGGTGCTCGTGTTCAATTCGCGCAGCTGCGCGGTCATGGAGCTCAAACTCGACAACCTGACGAGGTGGGTCGAGAGACACAACTGCCTCGTCAAGCGCCTACGCCCCGAAGTGACTCATTGGGATCGAAGCAATCGTGACCAGACTCAACATGCTAGTAGACCACCCGATGAAGCAAGCTCTCAGACGGCCCATCAATGCGTTAGTCCAGCCGAATCAGGCTATCGACGATGCTCTGCTCCATTTCGTTCTGCTGAGATGCGGTGAACAGGCCTGACGTTCTCACCACACACGCCCCGACCTCAGTATGGAATTCAGGCCGAGGATACTTCCATCAAATCCTGCGAGGTAGGTATTCTGCTCTTCCGCATCCTCGGCAGTAGCGTAAACCCCAACGGATCCTCCGCCATCCGTTTCCGCGACTGGGGTTTCGGCACTGTTCTCGTCGACATATACCTGAGACTGGCCGACTAAATTAATCCCGTTGCGAGAGTACTCCTCACGAGCCTTGGCGATCTCAACGCCCTTACGAAAGGCGCTGCATAGATGCTTTTTCTCATCTAGAGCCACCACTACTCGCCTCATTTGGCACCGGCGGCGGAGTCAGAGACACGAGCCTGAGCACCTCCGGGATGTTCTCCGCGAGCTGCCAGTCGGGCATGCCGGGCTTCCAGACGTAGGTCTCCTTGGTCACGCGCCTGTCGGCGATGAGGCGGGAGAGCTCGGAGAGTGGCGAGCGGGCCCACGGACTTGTCGTCGAGGACCGCGTAGAAGAGCGGTTGGTCCTCCGTAAGCTGGCCGGGCTGCATGGGGTTCCTTGCCCCGGGAATCCGCATGGCCTGGAGGCTCGCGTTCATGGAGTTGGCCACCTGTGTGGCCACGCCGAGCGCGTGGCCTAACTCGACGAGCCGGTCGATGGAGCAGAAGCTGCTCTCGTCCATGGCCTCCCCTTACGCGGTCGGCGGGATCGGCGGCATGCCAGCGGGCGCGCCTCCACCGAAGACGGAGGCGAGCTCGTCGACGTCCCCAGCTCGGCGTCACTCAGCCATTCCTACTTCCAGACGGGGCTATCGCGCGCGAGGGTACCCGTGGCAGCCATCTGAGCGAGAAGGGCCCGGTCGCAGCGCCGTTCACGGCCGCGCGGCAGTCAGCCTGCGGGACCGGAAGCGGCGTCTGAGTCTGCTGTTCCGCCCGACCTCCAAGCTCACCCATCATGCCGTTCATCATCCCAGCGACCGCCATCTGATGCGCATGTATAGTTGCTCTCGAACTCAATTGGCTCAGCTGACAAATTGCAGCATCAGAGCTACTCCTCAATATCGTAGTAATCCAGCTCCACCTTAATCTGGCTTGCGTCGGTTCCTCCAAAGGCCTCGAGCACAACGGTCTCTCCGTCAGGCCAGGAATTCACGTTTGCATACGTCTCCTCTGCGCGGACGCCATCCGCATCATAGAGGCCGAGCACAAATCCAACGTTGCTGAGGTTATATCCCGTTGTGTTTTGCACGGTCGCCGAATAGGTATAAAAACCGTACCCATCATCAGTCTGAGAGAAAGCAATCGAGTCAACGAGCTCCTGCATGACTCGCTCCCTCTCGTCCTTCTCCACCGCAGCGTTGGCCTCAACCATCATCTCGTCGAGGGTGGCCTCGTGCTCTTCATCGAGCTCAAGGCCATAATTCTCAACAAACCCCCTGAGCGCAACAACACGATCCTGGTACAGCTCATTCCAAGCGTCATAGAACTCGACGGTATCAACGGGATACTTCTCAGTCAGCTCAACGCAATCGTTAAGCAGGTTGATGTAAGAGATCACCGACTCCTGCAGCTCGGAATCTTCGAACTCCCGACTACGGAACGAATCCAAGGCGTCAATCTCCGCCTGCACGGCATCAGAATACGTCTCTGCAGTCTGGGGCTCTCCCGACTCCGCCTGGTCGTCGGCGACATCGAAACGCTTTTCGAGGCCGTCGGCCATCGCAGAAATGACCTCGTCATCCGCATAGTCCGGCTCACTCGCCTCCTGAGCCCCTCCGTTGCAGCCCGTCATGACAAGCGAGAGAAGCAGTGCGCCCGTCATTGACAATACAGCGAACCTCTTCATCTTCGTACCTCTTTTCAGCTTAAGAAGTCCAGTCAGACAATCAAACAATCGCCAGCAGCTCAACGGCCCCAGAGGGATAGCGAATCACCCCCATGGCGCTGTTCTTTATCGTTGCGTTAAAGCCGTTCTTGGCCGTGAACTCCATTACGACAACAACGTCGCCCACGGCAATATTCGCATCCGACGCGTTGCTCTCAAGGATTTGATTAACTTCCTGAAGAGTCGCTTCATCGCGGACCGCAATGTAACTCGTCTCCTTATGGTCGAACGATTTCTCGTCATTGAGCCGCTCTATCACCAAATCAACGAGCTCGTCACACTGACCGTTCCAGAAGCTGAAGTGACTATCAACCCACGAGTCGTACTCGCGCTCAGCATTCTTCTTGTCGGCCTCCTCTTGCTTCGCCTCATCCTCCGCCTCACTATCCCGATCGTTTTCAACCAAACTCGACGGGACCGTGAGATAGGGGGAGCTTTCGCCGACCGTATAGGTTTCGGTGGCGCCGCTCCATCCACCGCCGGCCATCGCGTCGTCAAGGGAGTTTCCGTACTTCACTTCAACGGATGGCAGCACATAGTTGGAGCCGTCAAAGGTAATGTCACCGCTCACGACAACGTAAAGATCGCCTCCTGCGACCTTTAGCGCAAGATCTGCCACAGTCCACGTGTTCTCATCTTTTCCAGACCATGAACCATCCTGCTCCACCGTCATGTAGTAACCGCCCATGTCAGAATAGCTGTGAAACTTGCTGGCATCGTAGGAGGACCCGTCCGCAGTCAAAACGTCGGTCGCAAAACAGTTAGTCATTGCCACCACTGCAGCACGGAGAGCCATGTCTTGGTTAACGCTCGGCTCTATTGGCTTGGTGTATTCAAGCCGGAGAGTTATGGTCTTGCCATCCGAGTCGACCGAGCCTTCAACCACTCCATAATCCGAGGGCTCAAAATCGCTCAGTTCCTCCTCGCCATCAAAGCACAGCAGGCTATATCCCGCCGACTGGTAATCCGCTCTTTCAAGCTGGGAGATAACCTTATCAGCAGAAACACCGGGTTGATTTGCAATGGCCTCGAGATCTTCGGCCAAAGCCGCAGCGCTCGACTGGAGATGCAAGGTGATGCTTAGCTCATCTGCGCTTGCCTCAGCGGATGCAACAAGATAGTCGTTAAGTCTATCCTCAGGGACTTCATTCTCCCCGTCCACGAACATCAGAGTAAAGCCAGCCTCGGCATACCCAGCGTCCTCCAGCTGACCAACAATATCAGTCACCTTTTCCCCGGGTTGATTGGCTATGGAGCTAAACCTGTCCGCACGCCTCTTGTTGGCCTCAGACTCGGTTAGCTCTGCTATTTCGACTCTGTCGCTGTAGCAAGACGCCTCGTACATAGGAGCTTGCTCACCTGGGACGACATCGATGCTCAGTTCTCCATCTACGCTTGAGTCATCCGTCTTGGTAAGGCTAACCGTATGATTTCCGCTTGGCAGGGTAATCCTCTGTGAGAAATACCCTCCGTGTTCGAGCACCCCGAGCACCTCGTCGTCCAGGGCGACTTCAACGTCATATCGACTGAATATCAGATTCTCTTTACCGGTTATCTCAAGATAAAACTGGACGTCCTCAGGATCCTCGGTTTTCCCGTCGCCGCTTGAACCGAGCACAACGCTCAGTACGATTGTTGCCACAACAACGATAAGAGCAATTGCTCCGGCAATCATTTGACGGCTGATTGGCTTCGGATTCTTTGGCGCCCGAGAGTTATCTGAGCCCCTAGCCTTCGCACCGCCTGTATCGCTAGTCGCATCCGCTTTTGTCGACTTATGGCTGACATCCCCAGAGGAGCTATCGTCAGCCGCGGCAGAAGAGCTTTCGCCGAGTTCATTAATCAGGGTTTTCCCAGCCTGACGCACCCCCTCTCCGGCCTCACGAGTCTTCCCTTTAATCTCGTCTACCGGCAAGTTGGCGGCAAGGTCCTTTGCTCTTTCGCTGGCCTCTCCAAGCTTCCTCTTCATTTCGTCGAAAGCGCTCAAAATAAACCACCTATCATCGCGGATAGTTTCAGAGTCAGACTTACTGTCCATTCTGAAAGGTGGGGTAAGGCTACTTCCTCAGTTGGCTACTGAATTATGCGAGCGGTCGGTGGGCGCGTCCAACCGCGCCCTACCACGCCTGCGCGTGCACCTCGTACGTTGCGTACTCCGGAACGCCGTAAGGCGAGATCTCAAACGACGTGCTCTCGCCCACCGCGGGGCGGCTCACAAACGTTATGCACCCGTAGATGATTGCGCCAGACTCGTCGCGTAGGACCAGGGAAATTGCCACCTGACTCCCGACATCCGAGCCGTCGTCCTTCTCGGTGGTGACCTCACCCACAAAGCTCGTCACACCGTACCTCTCGGGCAGGACGTTTACGCCAGAAACGGAAAACTCCGAGCTCTGCGCCACGGACCCGATACTGTAGTCCTGCGGCGCGATAGGCGAAAACTCAACGGTCGCGGGAGCCGTTCCCCCGTTGCCCGACTGTCCGCCAAAGTAGGCAACCTCCCCAGACGGCGCCGCACTAAAGTACTGTTCTTCCGAGAAGATCACGTTGCCCGAGGCATCACGGCCGGTAATGGTGACGCCGGGCAGCTCAATCTCCACGTCACCAGCACTGCGCAGCCCAAGCGCATAGTGCACGTAGCCCTGCGAGTCCACCGACCAGCCGGACTCAACGATCTCGAGGTTGGCAGCATCAGCCGCGGGCGCGTCGCCACCGGCGGGCGCGTCATCGCCGGCGGGCGCGCTCACCGCGGGCGTATCTGCAGGCGGCGCCGAGTCCACGTCCTTCTCGCCAACTCCAAACGTTTGCGTCAGGATGATCGCCACCGCAGCCACAAACGCCACGGCCGCCATCACGGCGAGAAGGACCTTCACCCAGTTGCGCTTCCGGGGCGCAGGCTCAAGCGTCGGCGGCCCCACCGGCTCGGCACTAACCTCTGGCGCAGCAACCTCCTCGCCGTTCAGCGCCGCCGCAAATGCCTCGGCGCTCTGGTAGCGCGCGCTCGGCTCCATCGCGCTTGCGCGCTGGATGACTGCACGCAGGTCCGGCGAGACCAGCGAGTCGTCCTCGAGCGCCGCCTCGTACTTCTCGCCCTCCGCCGGCATGACGCCCGTGAGCAGGTAGCCGAGCATGCGGCCGAGCGAGTAGACGTCCGAGCGGGCGTCGGTCTGGGCAAAGCCGTACTGCTCCGGGGACGCAAAGCCGTACGTGCCGAGCTGCGTGGTGTCGCGCGTGGCGCCCTCCACGCGAAAGCGGGCGATCCCCAGGTCGATGAGATGTGCGCCGTCCGCGGCGACGATCACGTTTGTGGGCGTGATGTCGCGATGGATGATTCCGCGCGCGTGAAGGGCGCCGACCGCCTCGCAGAGCTGGGCGACTATCCGCAGCGCGTCCCTCTTGTCCAGGTGCCCGCGGGCGGCGACCAGCTGCTCGAGGTTCTCGCCGGGAACGTAGTCGCATATCACGACAAACTCGTTGGGCATCTCGTAGGTTGCCTCGACGCGCGGGAGGCGGGCCGAGTCGCACTCAACGAGCGTCGCCCACACGCCGCGGCGCGCCAGCTTGGCGGGGATGCGCTTGCGCACAAACGGACCCGAGCCGTCCAGGATCACGAGCTCCGTCGTGCCACCGGCGCCGCTGGCCAGCACGCGTTCCACGTGATATGCGTCGTCTATGCCCATGGCATGCATGACCTGCTCGTCGTTCAACTTGGCGCCATCCGCTCGTCCCCGCCCTTCGCTAACAATAGTAAAGGTTATATTCAGTCACGGACTGATTCCTCAGTTCGCAACTGAATGGGCGGCGGGCGTCTGGCGCGCCGGCCACTAACGGAGCGGGCCGGTGCCCAGCAGGGTCTTCTCGCCCAGACGATACAGCTCGTCGTCCGTCTGGGTGCGGCTGTAGCCGTGCTCCACACACCAGATGATCACGGCGTCGCGACGGTTCTTGGCCCAGAGCTCGGAGACACCGTCGAGGCGCAGGAGCCGCTGGGTCTCGCGCAAGGTGCAGCCCATGCCAAGCGCGAGCATGATGGCCTTGTCGCGCCCGAGGCGACTGTCGCCGTTGAAGACGTCGTAGACGAACGTGCCGTTGAGGCCCGAAGCCCGCACCACATCGGAGCGCTTCATGCCCTTCTCGCCGAGCAGCTGGAAGAGGTAGTCGGGGAGCTCGCGGTCGACGGTCAGGCCCTCGTCGAGATAGGTCTCCGGCGTTGACGACGCCAGCAGGCGCTCAAGCAGCTCCTCTGTCAGACGCTCCTCAGGCATGTCGCACCGTCTTTCTCGAAAATGTTACGAAGGGACTGTCCCTTCGTATCATCAGAACTTGTCCACGTGGCCAGTCGCGGCCGTGGCGCGTGCGCGTAGGTCGGCGATCGCGGCCGGAATCTCGTCCAGGTCGTACGGGGTCATCTGGTAGACCCAGTTGAGCCAGTTGCGGTACAGCAGGTTGGCGTGGGCGCGCCAGGTGAAGAGCGGCTGCTGCTCGGGGTCGTCGTCCGGGAAGTAGTTCTCGGGCACGCGGATGGGCAGGCCCTTGTGGAAGTCGCGCCAGAACTCGTCGGCCAGGGTGTCGCGGCCGTACTCAAAGTGACCGGTCACGTAGACCTCGTGGAAGTCGCGCGTGGCGAGAAGCGACGGGCCGCTGGTGAAGCCCTCGGAGAGCGTGCAGAGCTCGGGGTGGTTTGCCAGCTCGCCGGTGTCGATGGCGGCGTGGCGGCTGTGGGGCATGTAGTGGACCTCGTCGAACCCGTTGGTGAGGAAGCTGTACTCGTCGCAGAGGCGCTGCTTGAACACGCCGAAGAGCTTGGCGCCGAGCTGGCGCTTGGGAATCTGGTACAGGTGCCAGAGGGCGCCCAGCGCGCCCCAGCAGAGGAACATCGTCGAGAACACGTGCTCCTGGCTCCAGTCCACGATCTCGCAGAACTCGTCCCAGTAGTCCACGTCCTCGTACTCGAGGTGCTCCACGGGCGCGCCGGTGATGATCAGGCCGTCGTAGTTCTTGTCGCGGAAGGAGTCGAACGTGTCGTAGAACTTGACTAGGTGGTCCTGCGAGACGTGCGTGGACTCGTGGGTGGAGACGCGCATGAAGTCGCAGCTCACCTGCAGCGGGGACTTGGAGATGAGGCGCAGGATCTGGGTCTCGGTCTCGATCTTGGTGGGCATGAGGTTGAGGATTGCCACGCGCAGGGGACGAATCTCCTGGTGGCTGGCAACCTCCTCCTCGAGCGCGAAGATTCGCTCCTGCTGGAGGATGGTCTTTGCGGGCAGGCCGTCGGGGATGTTGATGGGCATGCGGACTCCGTTTCTGCGACTCGACCCGTCCAGTATACCCACGCCGCGGCGGCCATGCTCTATACTTAGCCCCATGACTACTACATTTGCCGAGCTCGGGCTTAACGAGCAGATTCTCGCCGGGGTGGACGCCCTCGGCTTCACCGTCCCGACCCCCGTCCAGGAGCAGGCCATTCCCGTGGTGCTCACGGGCCGCGATATCGTGGCATCCGCACAGACGGGCACGGGCAAGACCGCCGCGTTCGCGCTGCCCGCGCTCCAGCTCGTGGCCGGTGCGAAGGGCAAGGGCCCGCACGCGCTCGTGGTCACGCCCACGCGCGAGCTCGCGGCGCAGATCGAGAAGGTCGTCTCCGTGGTCTGCGAGAAGACCGGCCAGCGCGCGGTCATCGTCATGGGCGGCACCAAGTTCGACCGCCAGATCAGCGAGCTCGAGCGCGGCTGCGACCTGCTCGTGGCCACCCCGGGCCGCCTGATCGACCTCATGGAGCACAAGCACGTGAGCCTCGCGCAGGTCAAGGTGCTCGTGCTCGACGAGGCCGACCGCATGCTGGACATGGGCTTCTGGCCGAGCGTCCGCCGCATCATGCATGCGCTGCCGGCCAAGCACCAGACGCTGCTCTTCTCGGCCACCATCCCGCCGTCGATCAAGTCCACGATCGACGCGCTGCTCACCGACCCCGCCACCGTGGAGATCGCCCGCGTGGGCGAGACCGCGGACACCGTGGAGGAGCACCTCTGCCCCGTCACCCAGGGCCAGAAGACCGAGCTTCTGCGCGCACTTCTCGACACCGGCGGCGCAGCGGGCGAGAAGCCCGAGCGCGTGCTGGTATTCTGCCGCACCAAACACCGCGTGGACGACGTCTCCAAGACGCTCAAGAACGCCGGCGTGAAGGTCGACGTGATGCACGCCGACCGCCCGCAGAAGGCCCGCGAGCGCGCGCTCGAGAAGTTCCGCGAGGGCAAGGTCCAGGTCCTCGTGGCCACCGACGTCATGAGCCGCGGCATCGACGTCTCCGGCATCGACGCCGTGGTCAACTTCGACGTCCCCATGGACCCGGAGGACTACGTCCACCGCATCGGCCGCACGGGCCGCGCGGGCGCGACCGGCCACGCCTACACCTTCGTGGCGCCGGACGAGATCAGCCCCCTGCGCGAGATCGAGTACTTCACCAAGAAGCTCGTGCCCGTGTGGGACCTCGACGGCTTCGCCTATGACGCCGGCCGCATCGTGCCGCAGGAGGGGCGTCCCACCAAGCGCTCCACGCGCACCATGTTCGCCGGCTCGCGCGGGCGCGGACGCGGCATCGCCGGCGGTCGCTACGGTCGCCACTACTAGGGCTGGCGAGAAGAGCGTGAAGCAGGCGCGTCCCTATCCTCGTGTGACAGTAACCCGCAAGGCTGCGCGAGCGCTGGCCGGCGGGCACCCGTGGGTCTTTGAGGGCGAGGTCATCGACGCAGAGCCCGCCGAGAACGGCTCGATCGTGGACGTCTTCGAGGAGAACGGCACCTGGCAGGGCGCGGGCCTGCTCTCGCAGCAGTCCAAAATCCGCGTCCGCGTGGTGAGCCGCAACGCCAACGACCGCTTCGACGACGCCTTCTGGGCGCGCCGCGTCGCGTGGGCGTGGCAGCACCGCCGCACCGCGATGGGCAGCCGCGGCCTCCCCGGCGCCGAGCCGGACACCACCTGCTGCCGCGTGGTCTTCTCCGAGGCGGACGGCATGCCCGGCCTCGTGGCGGACCGCTACGAGAACGTGCTGGTCACGCAGATTGGCACCGTGGGCATGGAGCGCCTGCGCCCCGTCGTGTACCGCGCGCTTCTCGACGCCCTCGCCGCGGACGGCGAGAAGATCGACGCGATCTTTGAGCGCAACGACGGCGCGTCCCGCGCCAAGGAGGGCCTGCCGCAGTACAAGGGCTGGTGGGACGGCCTGCCCGCGCCGGAGACCGCGCGACTCGTGGTGCGCGAGAACGGCCTGCGCTTTGACCTCGACCTCGAGAACAGCCAGAAGACCGGCTTCTTCCTCGACCAGAAGTACAACCGCCGCGCCGTGCGCGAGCTCGCGGACGGCCGGCGCGTGCTCGACTGCTTCTGCCACGTGGGGCCCTTCGGCCTGAACGCGGCCGCCGGCGATGCCGAGTTCGTGCGCTGCGTGGACGTGAGCGACACCGCGATCGAGCTCGCGCGTGAGAACGCCCGCCTCAACGGCCTGGACGACCGCATGGACTTCACCTGCGCGAACGTCCTCGACTACCTGCCCGAGCTCGCCCGCGACCGTGCCCGCCTGCGTGAGGAGGGCGGCCCGTTCGACCTCATCGTGCTGGACCCGCCCGCCTTCACCAAGAGCCGCGGCACCGTCTCGCACGCCGCGCGCGGCTACCGCGAGATCAACTACCAGGCGCTGCGCCTGCTGCCCCGCGGCGGCTACCTGGCCACCTGCAGCTGCTCCCACTTCATGACGCGCGATCTTCTCGCCAAGGCGATCGCCGAGGCCGCACATCAGGCGAACGTGCAGCTCAAGCAGGTCGAGGAGCGCCAGCAGGCCCCCGACCACCCCATCCTCTGGGGCTTCCCCGAGAGCCACTACCTGGACTTCTTCGTCTTCCAGGTGGTCTAGCGGCGCTGGCGCGCCGGGTTTCTCGCCCGACGGCGCCCTCCCGAGTGATAGATTTAGTGCTTGATTGATCGCACGACCTCGGGAGTCACCGCAATGCTTGAGCTCTTTGGCATGTTCGTCCTCGCCCTCGCCCCCATCATCTGGCTCGTCATCGCCCTGTGCGGGCTGCACATGGAGGCCTACCTCGCGAGCCTCGGCGCGCTCGTCGTGGCCGCCGTCTGCGCCGCGCTCGGTTGGGCGATGACGCCCGTCAACATGGCCACCGCCGCGCTCGAGGGCTTTGCCATGGCGCTCTGGCCCATCGTGATCGTGATCATCGCCGCGGTCTTCACCTACAACCTCACCGTGCACACCGGCGCCATGGAGACGATCAAGCGCATGCTCTGCTCGGTCTCGGCCGACCGCCGCGTCCTCACGCTGCTCATCGGCTGGTGCTTCGGCGGCTTCCTCGAGGGCATGGCCGGCTTCGGCACCGCCGTGGCCATCCCGGCGAGCATGCTCATGGCACTCGGCATCAGCCCGGTGACCTCCATCCTGGCATGCCTCATCGCCAACGGCGTGCCCACGATGTTCGGCTCCATCGGCATCCCCACCACCACGCTCGCCTCCATCACGGGCATCGACGTGGTCGAGCTCTCCACGGTCCAGGCCATCCAGGTCTTCCCGTTCGTCGTGGCCTGCCCGATCCTCATGGTCATGCTCGTGGGCCACGGCCGCAAGGCGCTCAGGGGCATGCTGCCCATCGCGCTCGTCTCCGGTGTGTCGTTCGCCGCGTGCCTGCTGATCGCCGGCCACTTCATCGGCGGCGAGCTGCCCGACGTGGTGGCCTCCGTGGTCTCGCTCGTCCTCACCTTCGCCTACGCGCTGCGGATGCACCGGGCCGGCGTCGAGGTGCCCGAGGAGTTCCGCCTTGCCGCCAGCGCCGACGCCGACGGCGCGCCCGAGGAGTCCGTGGTCGACAAGCTGCGCGCCTGGGCGCCGTTTGCCCTCATCTTCGTAGTGCTGCTGCTCACCAGCAAGCTCGTGCCCTTCGTCAACGGCCCGCTCTCCGCGATCAAGAGCACGGTCAACATCTACGCCGGCGACCCCACGGCCACGCTGACCTTCTCGTGGGTGAACACGCCCGGCGTGCTGATCTTCATCTGCGGCATCGTCGGCGGCCTCATCCAGCGTTGCTCGCCGCGCGAGATGCTCGGCGTGCTGGGCGCCACGTGCAAGCAGATGAGCAAGACCATCGTCACGATGCTCGGCGTGCTGGCCTGCGCCAAGATCATGGGCTACTCCGGAATGATCGCGAGCATCTCCGACTTCTTCGTGGCTGCGCTCGGCGGATTCTACCCGCTGGTCGCGCCGCTGCTGGGCGCTCTGGGCACGTTCGTCACCGGCTCCGGCACCTCCAGCGAGGTCCTCTTTGGCAACGTCCAGCTCCACGCCGCCCAGTCGATCGGCGCCAACGAGACCTGGCTCGTGGCGTCCAACTCGCTCGGCGTCTCCGCGGGCAAGATGCTCAGCCCGCAGAACATCGCCATCGGCTGCGCCGCGTGCGGCCTCACCGGCAAGGACGGCGAGATCCTCGGCAAGATCGCTCCGTATGCCTTCGCCTTCGCCCTCGTCATGGCGATTCTCGTCTACGGCGGCGCCCTCGTCCTGGCCTAGCCCCCCTCAGGCGGGAGCGACCTGTACGCGGGAGGCCCCCGACTTCCTAAGCAGGATCTTCCGCGAAGCGCAATCCTGCGTGGAAGTCGGGGGCCTTCCCCCGGCGCGTATCAGGTCAGACGACTAGTAGTTGATCGCCTGCTCCTCGAAGTAGGCCTTGGGGTGGTTGCAGACCGGGCAGACCTCGGGGGCCTCGGCGCCCACGTGCAGGTGACCGCAGTTGCGGCACTTCCAGACCTTCACGCCCGGGCGGGCGAAGACCTCGCCCTTCTCGACGCGCTCGGCCAGCTTGAGGTAGCGCTCCTCGTGGTGCTTCTCGACCTCGCCGACCATGCGGAACTTGGCGGCGATCTCGGTGAAGCCCTCGGCCTCGGCGGTCTCGGCGAAGCCCTTGTACATGTCGGTCCACTCGTAGTTCTCGCCGGCGGCGGCGTCCTTGATGTTGGTCAGGGTGTCGGGCACCTCGCCGCCGTGGAGGTACTTGAACCAGAGCTTGGCGTGCTCCTTCTCGTTGCCGGAGGTCTCGGTGAAGATCGCGGAGATCTGCTCGTAGCCCTCCTTCTTGGCCTTGCTCGCGTAGTAGGCGTACTTGTTGGTGGCCTGGGACTCGCCGGCGAAGGCGGCCTCCAGGTTCTTCTTGGTCTGAGAGCTCTCAAAGTCAACGGCCATTGGTGCTCCTCTCCTGTCCCCATGGGGACGCCTGTGCCGAGCCTCGTGCCCGGTATTGAGACAATATATCATTTAGACGGTCCAGCGGCCACCGTCAAGACGGCAGAACCCCTCGCTTTCCAGCTCTTTCAGCAGCGAGCGGACGTTCTTCTCGGTGAGCGGCTCTCTCTTTGCCGCGACCTCGACCGCGTTGAGCTCGTCGAGAAGGACCTCGGGCGCGGCGCCGCCCTCCGGCGCATGGGCGAGAAGGACGCGCAGCAGCTCCGCGCGCTTCTGGCGGTGCGAGCCCTCGAAGCGCGACTGGCGCGCGTGCCCCCGCGAGCGCCGGGACGGGTTGGGGACGCTCCGCTTGAGGTAGGCGCCGTAGTCGAGGAGCGCGTAGTACCAGGCGCGCGGGTCGTCCGCGGGGTCGCTCGCGTCGTCGGGGCAGGTGGCGCGCAGGATGGGCACGAGCTCGCGGTCCGGGACGGACTCCGCGTCGGGAAAGAGCTCGTGGAGCAGGACCGAGCGCACGTTGGTCTCCAGGTAGACGGCGGGCAGGTCAAAGGCGAAGGCGCGGATGCCGGCCGCCGTGGCGGGCCCCACGCCGGGGAGCGCCTCGAGGGCCGCGACCTCGGTCGGGAGCGCGCCGCCGAGCGCGGACACGGCCTGTGCGGCGCGGCGCAGCGCGAGGGCGCGCCGGTTGTAGCCGAGCCCCTGCCACTCGTCCAGGACGTCGGCGGGCGCCGCCGCGGCGAGCGCATCGGGCGTGGGGAAGCGCTCCAGCCAGCGCTGCCAGCGGCCGTCCACGCGCGAGGTCTGCGTCTGCTGGAGCATGACCTCCGAGATCCAGATGGCATAGGGGTCGCGCGTGCGGCGCCACGGGAGATCGCGGTAGAGCTCGCGCCCGCGCTCCAGCACGAGGGCGCGGAAGGCGAGAAGGTCGGCGTCGTCCGTCATGCGTCGGCACCGTCGTCCGGGGTGGTCTCGGCCTCGGCCGCAGCCGCCTCGACGGCCGCCGCACGCGCCTCGTCCTCGGGCAGCAGCTCGAAGCCGCCGCGCAGCACCGGCGAGCGGCCCTCGACGATCAGGTCGTAGAGCGTCACCTTGGAGAAGAACGCGCGGAGCATGTGCTCGGCGTTGCACCACACCGGCGAGTAGTGGCAGTGCGGCAGGTTGGGGCACGGGTTGCCGCAGCCGTCCGCGTTGTGACAGCCGGAGAAGCAGATGTCGCCCTGCACGGCCTCGACGACCTGCAGCAGCGTGGTCTCGCGGGGGTCGACGGCGAGGCGCATGCCGCCGTTGGCCCCGCGCGTGTTGGTGACCAGGCCCGCGACCGCGAGGTCGTGCTGGATCGACCGCGCGAACGAGTACGGGACGCCGCTCTCGCTCGCCGCCGCGCGAACCGACACGACACCGTCGGGGTTCTCCACCAGCGCGGCGATCATACGCAGCGCGTAGTCGGTCTTCTTGGAGATGTCCATGGTCCCTCCGTCTCCCGTCGGCTAGTCGTCCCAGTCGAGCACGGGCCAGCCGCGGCGGCGTGCGCTTATGGCCAGCGTCTTGCCCGGACACACGGCGCGCGCCTCCTGCGCGGCCTCGAGCAGCGGCGCGTCGGTGTGATGGTCGGCGTACGCGCGCTCGAGCACCCAGCGCCCCTCCCCGAGGTGGGAGTCGCACCACCGCTCGACCGCGCGGCACTTCTCGTCACCCGCCACCACCGGTCCGTCGACGCACCCGGTGTAGAGGCCCCGGTCGTCGCGCTCCATGCGCGTGGCGACGAAGCCGTCCGCCCCCATCCTGCGCGCGGCGACCTCGGCGATGGGCTCGAAGGTCGCGGAGACGAGAAGGACGAGGAGCCCGCGCTCGTGGCAGCGGGCGACCTCGGCGAGCGCCTGCGGTCGGTAGAGCGGGGCGAGGACCTCGTCGTGGAAGCGCGTCATGAGGGCGTCGACGTCCTCCGAGGTACGGCCGCCCAGCGCGCCGAAGACGACCTCGCGGGCCTCGTCCTGGCGGAACGGCAGGTGGAGCTTGTAGCGGATGCCCCACCAGGCGAGCCGCGCCAGGCGGGCCGGCGACATCATGCCGTGGGAGAAGAGGTAGCGCGTGAACAGGGACCCCGACTGGCCGTCGATGGAGGTGCCATCGAAGTCGAAGACCGCGACCTTCTGTTGCTGCGCGCCGGCGCTGGACTGCATGGGCGCTCCGTTCCTCGAGCGATGCGTCACCGATATGATAGCGCGAGCGGGCAATTGCGGGGCGCGCGAGGCGGCGACAGGCGGGTCCGGGACTCTCTTCGGTCGGCGTGCGGCTGCTAACAAAAAGGGGCCCTTGCGGGCCCCTTGACGGTGCAAATGGCGGGATGTAAGGGACTCGAACCCTCGACCTCCGACGTGACAGGCCGGCGCTCTAACCAGCTGAGCTAACACCCCGTTCGCTTTGCGCGGAAGCTATTCTCTCATACGGTTTCGACCATGGCAAGGGGCAATCTCAAAAAAATTTGGTCGAGGCCTTACGACGGCCCGAGCGCTACTTGCTGGCCTTGTCGAACTCGTCCTTGAAGGAGCCGAACATCTTGCCGAGCGAGCCGAGCTGCTTGCCGGCCGCCCGGGCGACCTTGTCACCGGTCGACGCGGGCTTCTTTGCGGCGGGCTTCTTCGGTGCGGGCGCGTAGGTCTTGGGGGCCGCCTGGCGAGAGGTGCCCTTCTGGTCGACGCCCTTCTCGGCGGTCCGCTGGACGGGCTTCTCGACGCGCACGTCGGCCGCGGGGACCTGGGGAACGGCGGGCGGGTGGCCCTGGGGCGCGGGGGCGGGGGCGTTGGCGCGCTGGGCGTGCCCGAGCGCGCGGCCCAGGGCGAACGAACCCTTGTCCACGGCCTCCCCGGCCGCGGCGCCGACCTTCTTGCCCACCTTGGACGCCCCGGCCTTGGCGCGCGCGTAGCCCTCGCCGGCCGCGCCGGCAAGACCGCCGTCCAGCTCGACGCTCTTCTCGCCGGGCTCCACGATCATGAAGCCGTCGCGGTAGCCGCGGACCATGTCGGGCGTGATCACGAACGAGCCGATGAGCGCGCGAGCCATGCCGCCGTCAGCCGTGAAGAAGCGGGTGACGGCGCCAGTCCTCTCATCGTACTCCGCGTCGGAGACGTAGCCGAGCGCCTTGCCCGCCGTGGTCTTGGCGTCCATGCCGGACCACATGATGCAGCGGTCCCAGTCCAGGTCGAGGCGACGCAGCGCGGCGTCGTCCAGGCCGTCGTCGGCGCGCGTCACCAGGACGGTCTTCTCGTCCAGGACGCGGAGGGAGTCCCAGGCGAGAAACGCGTCGCCGCGCTTGATCATGCCGGCCACGTCCGGGCGCTTGATCACGAAGCCGGCCACGTGCTTGCCGTCCGGCGTGAACAGGGCGGCGCGCACGCGGCCGAACTTGGTGTACTTGTCCGTGACGGTGCCGTCCTTGGCCGTGGTCGTCTTCTTGTGGAGAAGGACCCTACGACCAGTGAGGGAGCTGACCCTGAGCACCGACTAGGCCTCGGCGGTCTCGTCGTCGACGTCGACGACCTCGACGTGGACGGCCTCGGCGGCCTGCTCGGCGGGGGCGGCGGCGTCGGCCATGGCGGAGACGCGGTCGGCGACGGTGGCGGCGGCATCCTTGACCTGGTCGGAGGCGTTGGCCACGACGTCGGAGAGGGAGTCGCGGAGCTGGTCCATGCGCTCGCGGGCGAGGTCGACCTTGGCGCGGAGCTCGTCGGTCTTGGCGTCCACGACGGGGCGGACGGCGCTGAACTTGTCGCTCACGACGCTGGCGCCGCGCTCGTAGGTGTCAACGGCGGAGTCCCAGGCGTCGTTCATGGCGTCCGCGGCCATGGCGCGGCTCTCGGCACCGGAGCGCGGGGCGAGCATGACGCCTGCGACGACGCCGGCGGCGGCGCCGACGATGCTGCCAAGGATAAAGCCGACGGTCTTCTTGCTCATTGGATCCTCCTGTCAGTGTGGCTTGCGGGCGCGGAGCGCGGATGCGCTAGCGGATGGGATGGGGGCGCGGGACCGTGTTCAGGTCCCAGGGGCTGGGGGCGGAGGGAGGCTCCTCCTCGGAGGGCGCGGGCTCGGGGAGCTCGGCGTCGTCGGAGACGGGTTCCTCTGCGGCGGGCTCGGGATCGGTCGGCGCCTCGGGCTCCTCGGGGTCGGGAGCCGGCTCGGGCTCGGGATCGGCCGGCGCCTCCTCCACGGGGGCGGGCTCGGGCTCCTCGACCGCGGGCTCGTCGTTCTTCTCGTCATCCTGGTCGGAGACGCTCTCGACCAGGGCGACCAGGCCGCCGACGATGGCGTCAACGTCCGGGCGGGGGTCGCCGCCGCCGGAGTAGGCCCACTGGAGGACCCAGGCGGCGCTGGAGAGCGCGCCGGCGACGAGCACGTCGTCCACGCAGCTGAGCGTGACCTCGTAGGTGCGCTCGGCGGTCTGGGTGGTGCGACCGCTGGAGACGTCGCCGGCGATGTCGGTCTGAGCCAAGAGCTCGACGGTGACGTGCTCGAGCAGGTGCGCGAGCTCGGTGTCTGCCGCGACCTCGCCGAAAGTGGGGGCGGCGTCGCCGAGGCAGACGTGATCGGCGAGCGCGGGCATGAGGTCGAGGACGAGCTCCGTGGCCTCAGGGTTCTCGCTCGTCATGAGCGGGGCGCTGGGCGCGAGCTCGACGACCGCCGTCAGCGCGCGCGGCCCAATGGTGACCTTTTTGAAGTCGAACAGCTGAGCCATGTGCGGCTCCCTCTCGTCTCGGTCCGCGCGGCGCGCGGGCGTGGTCCACGTACCATTGTAATGAAACGGGCGGGCGAAGCCGCCTGCCGGGCCTACTCCTTCTCCGGGGCGGCGGGCTTCTCTCCGTCAGCGTCGTCCTCGGCGTCCTCGGCCAGGGGCTCGGGGGCGACGACGCGCAGCATCGAGAGACGACGGCCGCGCATGGACTGCACACGGAACTGATACCCATCCTTGACGAAGACATCACCGGGATGCGGGAGCTTGTCGGCCTGGTCCAGGACGAAGCCGGCGATGGTCTCGAACTCCTCGGAGTCCTCGACGGGCCAGCCGAGCTCGATGGCGTCGTCGATGGAGAAGCGGCCGTCGACGAGCCACTCGCGCTCGGAGAGCTGCGTGAGGTACTTGTTGTCGGGGTCGAACTCGTCCTCGATCTCGCCGACGACCTCCTCGACGATGTCCTCGATCGTGATGACGCCGGCGGTTCCGCCGTACTCGTCCACGACGATGACCATCTGGTCGTGGCTGGACTGCATCTCGGAGAGCAGCGGGATGATGTCCTTGGTGTCCGGGACGAAGCTGGCGGTGCGGGCGTGGCGCGCCACGGGGTCGGCGGCGCGGCCCTCGTCGAGGATGGGGCTGATGATGTCCTTGATGTGCGCAACGCCCACGATGCGGTCGACGGACTCGTGGTAGACCGGGATGCGCGAGTAGCCGGTGCGGCGCATGATGGCGAGCACCTCTGAGAGCGTGGCGGTGTCCTCGACGGCGGTCATGTCCACGCGCGGGATCATGACCTCGCGAGCGATGGTGTCGCCGAGCTCGATGACCTCGTGGATCATGGACTTCTCCTGGTCGGAGAGCTCGTCGGCGTCGGCGACCATGTACTTGATCTCCTCCTCGGAGACGCTTTCGCGCTCGTCGGCGGACTTGATGCCCAGCAGCGCGGAGAGGCCGTTGGCGGACTTGGCCGTGAGCCAGACCAGCGGGCGGGCGATGGTCATGAAGCCGCGGATGGGGCCAGCGACCGACTTGGCGGTGCGCTCGGCGTCGGAGAGCGCGATGCGCTTGGGGACGAGCTCGCCCACGACGATGGAGAGGTAGGAGACCGCGAGGGTGATGAGCACCGGGGCCAGGGGGACGGCGATGCCCGCGGGCATGCCGAGGCTCATGAACCAGTTGCCGAGCGGGTCGGAGAGGCTCGTGCTCGCGAACGCGGAGGACGCGAAGCCCACGAGCGTGATGGCAACCTGGATGGTGGCGAGGAACTGCTCGGAGTTGGAGCCGAGGTCGAGGGCGGCGCGCGCCTTGCGGTCCCCCTCCTCAGCCTCGGGCTCGAGAACTGCCCTCTTTGCGCTCACTACGGCAAGCTCGGACATCGAGAAATAGCCGTTGGCCAGCGTGAGCAGGAACGTGACCACAATAGATATCGCTACGTCCATGCGCTTGTGCGCAACCTCCTTGGTCGGATGTCAGATACGTGCCGCGGCAGGGACGCTGGCGCCGCCGACACAACGGGTAATTTTAGCAGGTCGTGGATTCGCACGCACCATACGCCCCTCGTTGACCCTGGGACGCCCCGCGTTTCCGCAAAACCGTCGCTCGTGATGAAAGCTGACAATTCCGTCTGCAAAACTCTCGTTCGTGATGAAACTATCTCGGACTTATTCAGTCCTCTCGTCACGCCTCCTCTGATCCAACTGGGGTTTCTTGCTCCGTCTCCTAGATGGGAGCGTCTCTGAACCCGAAATTCTTCATCACGAACGAGAGTTTTGCATGCCGTGGTGTAGTTATTCATCACGAGCGAGAGTTTTGCAGGACACGCTCTCACGACTTGAGCGCAAGAGAGGTGAGGGCAGCCCCCTCCGCCTCCGGGCCGAAGAGGCGTTCTCGCAGCTGCCTGCGACTCTCGGCCATGGCAGGAGTCAGGTCCCTTCTGGAGATGCCGAGACTGCGCTCGAGCTCGCACGCGAACCACTCGTACCGCTCGTTGCTTCTAAGAATGTCATTCGTGAGCGTCAGGCAGTCCATTCCGACCGACTGGTACGCGCGTCTTTTCCGCTCGTCCCGCGCACGGGCTTCGGGAGTTCTGTGTTCCTGTTCGCTGTCGTACTCGACCACGGTTCCGTTGTCCCAGGAAAAGTCTGGCTTGATCACGCTCTGACCAATTTGTTCCGCCAGAGACTCGGGAAGCCTGATTGACTTGTTCATCTCAAAGCCGCCGACCATGAGGCCGCCTTGACGACGTGAAAACTGGAAGGCAATCGCGATATCGGTCTCCCTCGGAGAGTTGGAGTTCGGAACAACAAGCTCCATGGCTCGGCATGCGGCCGCGGCGCCCCTCACTCCCAGAGCTCTCGCAGCCAGGGCGTACTCCCTCAGCTCAGAGGGGCTGACAAGCGGGCGACAATCTTCAGGCTCCCCGCCCGACGAACGCGGCGAGAGACCGTAAGTTCCCGACATCTCCAAACCCAGCTCGGCAAGCTCGATCTCGTCGAGGCTGCGAGCCAGCTGAACGATGACAAGAGGAATCCTGCACACTTCAATTCCGCTCCCAAGGCCAAACACGCGCTCAGCTCCGATTGGTCCTTGCCATACGTGATCGGTCAACGAGGCGTGGGCATGCCTGTGCGCAGCATCCGGCACCACCACGTCGAGTGGGGGTTCGGTGTTGCAGAGATTGCAGGCGAGACTCACCTGCTCGGAGAGCGACAGCCCCCGCGCCCCGTAGATCTTTCCCTCGGGAATCTCGACGATCCGCCCAGGCGCGGCGATGCGCGCCGCCCGCCAGAAGTCCAGCGCCGACTCGAACCCAACCCTTAGCTCCCTCACGAAACCTCCTTTCGCCGTATACACGAAGATATACGGTATCGAGCGATTCATAAGTGGAGTTTTAGAGTATTTAGTTCGATATGTTTTGCAATCTTTGTCAGCTACGCGTCAGTTACACGAAAGAAGGCCGCCCATGCGGGCGGCCTTCTCACAATCGCGTAGTTCTTGTTCCGCGGCGGCGCTACGCCATCAGCCCCGCGACCGCGTCGCGCGCGGCATCCAGCTGCTCGTCCCCCGGGATCCAGTTCACGGCAAGCGTGTCAACAGGCATCCGGAACCCCGCGGCCTCGAGCTCAGCCGCGACGTTCTTGGGTCCCATCGGCGCCCAACCGTAGCTGCCAAACGCCAGGCCAACGCGGTTGTCGTTCTTGGGCGAGAGCCCCTTCATGTACGTGAGGAAGCCGGCGACGGTCGGCAGCATCTGGCTGTTGAGCGTCGGCGAGCCCACGCACACGTACTTGCAATCCATGAACACGTCCATCACGTTGGAGATGTGGTTCTCCTTGAGGTCCATAAGCTGCGCGGGCACGCCAGCGGCCAGGAAGCCGTCGACCAGCGAGCGGGCGATCTTCTCGGTGGAGTGCCACATGGAGTCGTAGACCACCAGCGCGCGCTCCTGAACCTCGCCGGACACGAAGCCCTCGTACGCCGCAAGGATGTCCTCGACGTGACTGCGCCAGATGATGCCGTGCGCCGGGCAGATCAGCTCGAGCGCGTCCGGTCCCAGGCCGCGCACCGCCTTGACGGCAGCGGCCGCCTGCGCACGGTAGGGCTGCACGATGTTGGCGTAGTACTTGTGCGCCTGGTGCATGACCTCGCACATGTCGTTCTCGTCATCAAAGCGCGCCGAGCTGGCAAAGTGCTGGCCGAACGCGTCGTTGGAGAAGAGGATCTTGTCGTAGGCGTCGTAGGTGACCATGTTGTCCGGCCAGTGGACCATCGGCGTCTGGACAAAGGCCAGCGTGCGCTTGCCGATGCACAGCGTGTCGCCGGTCTTGACGCCGTTGTAGCCCAGGTCGCCGAAGTGCGCGGTCATGTTCTTCACGCCCTGCGGCGCGGAGCAGTAGATCTGGCAGTCGGGCGCCAGGCGCTTGATCGTGGGGGTGTTGCCGGAGTGGTCCATCTCCACGTGGTTGGCGATGAGAACGTCGATCTTGGACGGGTCGATCACCGAGGAGATGCGCTCGAGCAGCTCGTCGGTGAAGGTGACCTTGGCCGTGTCGATCAACGTGACCCTCTCGTCCAGGATGAGGTAGGCGTTGTAGGTGATGCCGGCCTCGGTGGTGTAGCCGTGGAACTCGCGCGCGTTCCAGTCGAGCGCGCCGACCCAGTAGACGTCCGGCTTGATCTGAACAGCGGAGAGCATGGTTTCCTCCTCGGTTGGAAGTGATAGCCGCCTAGCAGCATTTTACCCCGCACATGGCGAGAAAAACGGGCGGCCGGCGCGAAACCGACCGCCCGCGTGGGGGTTATGGGTCAAAGGGGGACTGTCCCCTTTTGGCCTACTTCTCGCCGGCGGCGCGGCGGGCTGCGTACTCCTCGGCCAGCTTCTGCTGGATGTCGTGCGGAACCTGCTCGTACCCGCTGACCTCGAGCTCGAACTCGCCGGTGCCGCGGGAGGGCGAGCGCAGGCGGGTGGCGTAGTCGGTGACCTCAGCGTACGGGATGGTGGCCACGACCGTGGTCTCGCCGGCGGCGGCGCCGGTACCGGCCTCCATGCCCTCGACGCGACCGCGGCTCGCGGACACGTCGCCCATCACGGAGCCAGCGTAGCTCTCCGGCACGGTGATGCGCAGGTGCGCCATGGGCTCGAGCAGCACGGGCTCGGCCTGCGCGACGGCCTTCTGGAAGCCGATGCGCGCCGCGGTCTTGAACGCCATCTCGTTGGAGTCCACGGGGTGGTAGGAGCCCTCGTAGACGGCGACCTTGACGTCGATCATCGGGTAGCCCGCGAGCACGCCCTCGCGCATGGTCTCCTGGACGCCCTTGTCGATGGCGGGGATGAAGCCGCGCGGGATGTGGCCGCCCACGACCTCGTCTGCGAACTCGTAGCCAGCGCCCGGGTTGGGCTCGATGCGCAGCCAGCAGTCGCCGTACTGGCCGGCGCCGCCGGTCTGCTTCTTGTGGCGGCCCTGGGCGGAGGCCACGCGGCGGATGGTCTCGCGATACGGGATCTTGAGCGCCACGGTGTGGGCGGTGATGCCCGCGCGGTCCTCAAGACGGTCGAGAAGGACGCTGACCTGCGCCTCGCCGATGGCGGAGATGACGGTCTGGCCGGTGTCCTCGTCGCGCTCCACCTTGAGAGTGGGGTCGGCGTCGGCGGACTTCTCGAGGAAGGCGTAGAGCTTGCCCTCGGTGCCACGCGCGTCGGGCTCGATGGCGATGCGGTAGAGCGAGTTGGGGAAGCGGAACTCGGCGGCCTCGACCTTGCCGGTCACGGACAGCGTGTCGCCGGTCATGGCCTCGAGCTTGGGCACCACGACGATGTCGCCCGCGGCGGCGGACTGGACGTCGGTGGTCTCGCGGCCGCACATCTGGTAGAGGTGGCCCAGGCGCTCGGTCTTGCGCGTGCGCGCGTTGGTGAGCTCGATGCCCGGCGTGATGGTGCCGGCCAGGACCTTGAGGAAGGACAGGCGGCCGTTCTGCGGGTCGTTGAGGGACTTGAACGCAAAGACCACGGGGCGCTCGTCGTCCTCGGAGATGT
>CAUGFC010000004.1 GCA_959598545.1 uncultured Olsenella sp.
CCGCCGCCAGCACGATGACCACGTAGACCACGGTGTTGATCAGCGTGAACGCGCTGGAGAAGTCGTTCACGAGCTTCTGGGTGGAGACCACGGAGAGGAGGCGCCCGTCCTCGGAGAGCCGCTCCGAGAGCGCGACCTGCTCGTCCGCACCGCCCGTCAGGTGGGCGAGAAGACCGTTGGGCTCCAGCTCCTCCCCGAACGCCTCCTCGTAGGCCGCCTCGGTCATGTAGAGGGTGTTGCCCAGGTAGTTGAGGACGATCGCGCCCGGCGCGGCCTCGCCCTCGGCGAGCGTGGAGTCCTGCAGGCCCAGCTCGTCGCCCACCACGACGCCCATGACCTGCTCCGCGTTCTTGGTGATGGTGACCTGCGCCTCGTCCAGGGAGACCACCGAGCCGTCGTCCGCGACGAGGTTCACGTAGCCCTCCAGGCTCTCCCCCTCCGGCACCACCACGAGCTGCACGGTCTCCTTGTCGTCGCCGTAGCTCACGGTGAGGTTGTCGATGTAGACGCGCACGAGGTCGGAGACGCCCTCATCGGCGGCGAGGTCGTCGGCAACGGAGTCCAGGTCGTCGACGGAGGTCACCGCCATGAGGTCGTAGCCGATCACGCCCGCGTCGCCGTACTGACGCGGCGAGAGCGAGAGCACCGTGTCTCGGATGCCAAAGCCGGTGATGAGCAGCGCCACGCAGCCCGCCACGCCGAGCGTCGTCATGAGGAAGCGCTGCTTGTAGCGGAAGAGGTTGCGCGCCGTGACCTTGTTCAGGAAGCTCATGCGCCGCCAGACGGGCCCGACGTGCTCGAGGAAGATGCGCGAGCCGGCCTTGGGGGCCTTGGGAAGCATGAGGGAGGCGGGCGTCTCGCGCAGCTCGTGACGGCAGGTGAGCGCCGTCGCGCCCACGATGCCGGCGGTGAAGAGCAGAAGCGAGACCACCGAGTACGCCGCGTCGAATCCGTAGACGAAGCCCGGCAGCGCGTACATGGTAGAGAAGATCGTGAAGATGATGGCCGGGAGCACGATGAACCCCAGAAGCGTGCCCACGAGCCAGCCGAGCACGCACGCCGCCAGCGCGTAGAGCACGTACTTGGAGAGGATGCGCCCACGGCCGTAGCCGAGCGCCTTGTAGACGCCGATGAGCCCGCGCTCCTCCTCGACCATGCGCGTCATCGTGGTGAGACTGATCAGCACCGCCACCACGAAGAAGACGATCGGCAGCACCGTGCCGATGGCCTCGATCGAGGAGGCGTCGGAGTCCACGCTCGCGTAGCTCGAGAGACTCGAGCGGTCCTGCACGTACCAGGTGGCGTCGGGGAGGTCCGCGATCTCCTCGCGCGCGTCGGCGATCTCTGCCAGAGCGTCGTCGCGCTCCCGCTCGAAGGTCGCGCGGCCCTCGTCGAGCTCGGCCTGGCCGTCGGCGATCTCGGCGAGCGCGTCGTCGAGCTGCGCCTGGGCATCCGCGAGCTGGGCCAGGGCGTCGGCGCGCTGGCGGTCGAGCTCGGCCTGGCCCTCGGCGAGCTGGGCGCGTCCATCGGCGATCTGGGCGGCGCTCTGGTCGAGAAGGGCGCGGGCGCTCTCGAGCTGGGCGCGCCCGTCGGAAAGCTCCTGCCAGCCTTGGTCGATGAGCGCCTGCTGGCGGTCGAACTCGGCCTCGGCGGCACCCCTCGCCTGCTCGACGGCGGCCTCAAGCTGCGGGAGCGCTGCCTCTGCCTGCGCGAGGCCGGCAGCCGCCTGGACCCGTCCGCTCACGAGCTGCGCCGGGTCGACGGCGGACAGGGACGTCGACAGGGCCTCGATCGACTCCTGGTACCCGCCGAGCGTCGTGAGCGCGGCCTGGAGCCGCTGCTGCTGGGCGAGAAGCCCCGCGAGGTCGGGGCTCTCGGGATCTGACGCCTGGAGCTCCTCTATCTGCCTCGTCACCTCTTCGAGTCTACGCTCGGCATCTGAGGCCTGGACCGTCAGACCCTGCGACACGACGCCGAGGGAGTTCGTGGCGCCCGCAAGCGCCGACTCAAGCTGCGTCGTCGCCTCCCTGGCCGCCTCCACGTCGCCCGCCTCCACGGCCTGAACCGCCGTCCAGGCGTCACGCACCTGCTGGGCGGACTCGGCGAGCCCGAGGTCGCTCATACCTGCCGCCTGCAGCCCAGACGCCAGTGCGTCGAGGCCGTCGGCGAGGGCGCCGACCTTCTCGTCGATGCCGGCGATCGTCCCCGGCAGCGTGTCCACGGCCGCCTGCGCCTCGTCGCGCTGCGCCTCGAGATCGCCGATCGTCATGCCGGAGCCCTCGTCGACCACGATGTCGTCAACGTTGTCCCGCGCGGCGTCGAGGGCCGCCTGGCCGTCGCGGAGCTGCTGCTCGGCGCCGGGGAGCGCCGCCTCGTACGCGGCGAGGCCCTCCTCGTACTCCGCGAGACCCGCCTCGTACTCCGCCGCGCCGTCCTCGAGCTCGCGGCGGCTCTCGTCGATCGTGGCCTGGGCGTCGTCGAGCTGCGCCATCGCGTCCGTGCGTTGCTCGTCCAGCTCGCGCTGGCCGTCGGCCACCTCGGCGCGCCCCTCGTCGAGCTCCCGCTGCGCGTCGTCGAGCTCGGCCTCGGCGTCGGCCAGCTCGTCGAGCGCCTCGGCCTCCGCCTCGTCGACCTCCTCGTTCGCGTCGGAGCGGATCTGGTCGCCGCGGGCGCGCTCTCGCTCGGCGCGCGCGTCCTCGACGCTCTGAAACACCTCGTCGACGATCTCCTCGTACTCGGCCGAGTAGCACAGCGGCGCCTCCGCGCCCTCGACCATGACGTACGCCACGGTGTAGACGTCCTGGTCGATGACCTCATCGGCCACCACGAAGAACGAGTACTGCGAGCCGCCGCTCGAGCGGAACGACATCGTGCCCTCGCCCGCGTTGATCTCCATCGGGTCGAGCACCGAGCCCACGATCGTGTACTCCCCGCGCTCGAAGACCTCGGTCGAGCCGGAGTCCAATGCGTCGAGGCCCTCGTCCTTCTCGGCATCGTCATCCTGGTCGTCGTCGCCGTGGAAGCTCACCGAGTCCCCTATCGAGAGCCCGGAATCCTTGAGGTAGCGCTGGGTGACGGCCACCTCGCCCGGCGTCTCGGGCAGGCGTCCCTCGAGCACGAGCGGCTCGTTCAGGCCGCTCGACGAGAGCGCCTTGACGTCGACCTTCTCGGAGGCGGATCCCACCGTCGTGTAGACGGTCTCCGACCAGCCGCCCTCCGCGGCCTCGACGCCGTCGAGCGCCGCGAGCGCCGCCACGTCCTCGTCCGTGAGGCCGAGCGTTGACTGCACGCGCACGTCGAAGAGGTTCTGCTCGTCAAAGAAGCGGTCCGCCGAGTTGCGCAGGTCGACGCAGGCGGCGCGCAGGCCCACGAGCATCGTCACGCCCAGCGCCGTGATCGTGGTCAGCGCCACGAAGCGCTTGAGGCTCCCACTCACCGTGCGCAGGATGCCCCGGGCAAAGGCTGACGTGTCGCGGCGGCCGGCCATGCGCTACCACTCGATCTCCGCGATGGGCTTGGGCTCGGGGTTCGTGGTCATGGCGGTGACGCGCCCGCTCTTGAAGCGGATGAGGCGGTCGGCCATGTCCGCGAGCGCCGCGTTGTGCGTGACGATCACGACCGTGATGCCCTCGACGCGGCACATGTCCTGCAGGAGCTGCAGGATCTGCTTGCCCGTCTGGTAGTCGAGCGCGCCGGTGGGCTCGTCGCACAGAAGCAGCTTGGGGTTCTTGGCCAGGGCGCGCGCGATGGAGACGCGCTGCTGCTCGCCGCCGGAGAGCTGCGCCGGGAAGTTGGCCAGGCGCGCCGACAGACCCACCTTGGCGAGCGTCTCCTCGGGGTCGAGCGAGTCCGGGCAGATCTGCGTGGCCAGCTCCACGTTCTCGAGCGCCGTGAGGTTGGGCACGAGGTTGTAGAACTGGAAGACAAAGCCCACGTCCGCGCGTCGGTATAGGACGAGGTCGTCCTCACCCGCATGGCTGATGTCGCGACCGTCCACGCGCACGGTCCCCGCAGACGCGCTGTCCATGCCGCCCAGGATGTTGAGGGCGGTGGTCTTGCCCGCCCCGGACTGGCCGAGAATAACGGCGAGCTCGCCCTTCTCGACCTCGAAGGTCGCCCCGTCCAGGGCGTTTATCTTGGCGTCGCCCTCACCGTAGGTGCGCACGACGTCGGTGAACTCGATGTAGGCCATCCCGGCTCCGATTGCTCGACAGCGTGTTGTCTAAACCGAAGTATACTGGTGGTGGCGGACGAGAAGTACCTGTTCTCGACAGGCGCGGCCCAAGTGTCGCGCCCTTCTCGGCGCCGCCACAAAGCCTAAGGGGGCCGCCATGAAGAAGCAGCCGCAAGTCACCGAGCAGACGCGCGCCAATCTGCGCCAGGCGTTCTGGGAGCTCTACGCCGAGCGTCCCGTCGAGAAGATCTCCGTGCGCGAGATCACCGATCGCGCCGGCTACAACCGCGCGACCTTCTACCTCTACTACCACGACGTCTACGAGCTGCTCGAGGAGATCGAGGGGACGGTCCTCGGAAACATCGAGCGCCTCGTTCAGGACCGCCTGCTCCAGGGGAACACGCTCGACTTCTCGCAGCACATGGGACTCATCCTGCGCCTCGCGCAGCGCTCGCGCGACTACACGCGCGTGCTTCTCGGCCCGCATGGCGACCCGGCGTTCTCAGACCGCCTCAAGCAGATCATCAGCCCGCTCGTGGACCGCTTCTTCCTGCCCGAGGCGAACCTGGACGAGCAGGCACGCCGCGTGGTGCGCGAGTTCTACCTCTCCGGCCTCCTGTCGACCATCCGCACCTGGACCACCGAGGACGAGCCCATGCCCATCGACCGGCTCATCCAGCTCGTCATGCGCATCGTGCAGTGAGCCGAGCCTCCTAGTTCTTGCGGAAGAAGGCGAGCGCGATGGCGCCCGGGCCCACGTGCGTGCCGATCGTGGCGCCCACGGAGCAGATGGGGAGGTCCTCCTCGGCGACCTTGTCCTCCCAGATGGCGCGGTTGTCGTCGAGGTACTTCTTCAGAAGCTTCTGCGAGAGGCCCGTGTAGCCCAGCAGGACCGGCATGGTGAAGTCGATGCCGTACCTCTCGACCTGCTGGTGCAGCTGGTTGCGGCCGTTCTTGGAGCCCCGCGCCTTGCCGAGCATCACGACCTCGCCGTCCTCCACGCCCACGACGGGCTTGATGGAGAGCACCTCGCCGACCATGCCCACGCTCTTGGGGATGCGCCCGCCGCGGCGCAGGTACTCCAGCGTGTCGAGAAGCGCGAGCAGACAGACGCGGTCAGCCGCCGCGGCGACCTTCTCGGCGACCTCCGGCGCGCCGAGGCCCTCGTCGACGAGGCGCAGCGCGTACTGCACGAGGATCGTCTGGCCGATGGTCACGTTCTTGCCGTCGACGACGTGGACCTCGGGATAGTCGGCGGCCGCGGTCACGGCGCTCTGGTAGGTGCCGGAGAGCTTGGAGGAGAGCGTGATCACCACGGCCTCGTCGCCCGCCGCGCGGACCCGCTCGAAGGCCTCCTGGTAGGCGAAGGGCGTCGCCTGGCTCGTCTTGGGGAGCTCGTCGCTCTCGATGAGGAGCTCGTAGAAGCGGTCGTTGGTGAGGTCAACGCCGTCGGCGTAGGTGGTATCGCCGAAGGTGATGCCGAGCGGCAGCACCGTGAGGCGCGGGTCGGCCTGCCCGGGGAGGTCGATGCCGGAGTCGGTGATGATGCGAACGGCCATGGGTCTTCCCTTCTCTCGCCCAGCCCGTCTCGGGCGCGGCTAGCGGCCGAAGGTCCTGAGCTTCTCGAGGATGTGGTTGAGCGAATCGTACATCTGCATGCGCTGACGCAGGGCAAGCTCCCCGCCGGCCTCGTCGAGGACTCGGTGAATGATGTCGTCGAGCGGGCGCGCGGCCTCGTATCCCTTCTCGGTGAGGCGGATGGGGGCGCGGTAGCGGGAGGCGTCGTCGTCGGAGCCACCCACCTCGACAAAGCCGTCCTCGGCGAGATGGGCCACGGTGCGTGACACGGCGGCACGGCTCACGTCCACCAGGCGCGCCAGCTCGGCGGCGGTGAGGCCATCGGGGTGCTTGACGAGGTAGTAGAGGCACATGACGTCCGCGCCACGAAAGCCCAGGCGGCGTGCCTCGGCGTTCTTGATGCGCTGTATCTCCTTGCTCAGGGCGCTGATGATGCCCACGAAGTCCTCGAAGCGGCTCTCCTCCACGGCGCCTCCCCCGTCGCTTGTTAACACGTCAACAGTATCGACGGGGTTGTTACCCTGTCAACATCCGGCACGCACTCACCACGGTTCTGTCACGCCGCTCGCGTGTCCCGGTCTTCTCGCCCGCGCATTCGGGTATCTCAAAGGAAGCGAGAAAGGCGATGAATGGACCTCTTCGATTATCTGGAAACGGCTCTCGACGACTTTGACGAGCGCCCGCTGGGCCCGGTGGACTCGGCGGCGCTCTCCCAGTTCTGCATGGTGCGCGGCGAGGGCGTCATCCCCGCCGCGCTGTGGCGCGGGAGCGCCGTGGAGCGCCTGCGCGCCTGGGCCAGCCGTCCGGCGCGCTTCTCCGACCTGCTGCGGGCCGAGCGTTTTGACGGGCTCTTCTGCGGCCTCGCCCCCGAGGGCGTGAAGCGCGAGCTGGCGGCGCTCGTGGCGAGTCCGCGCTTCCGCGACCTCGAGCTGCGCGACTATGCCTCCCGCTTCGACGAGGCCGAGCACGTGCAGTTCTCGGCGACCACCTTCGTGTGGCGCTCCCCCGCCGGGCACGACCACGACTTCGCCTACGTCGGCTTCCGCGGCACCGACGACACCTTCACCGGCTGGCGCGAGAACTTCGACATGGCCGTGGACCCGCCGGTGCCGGCGCAGCGCATGGCGGCGGACTACCTGGCCTCCGTGGCCCGTTATCTGCCGCGACGCCTCTACGTGGGCGGACACTCCAAGGGCGGCAACCTCGCCACGTACGCGGCGCTGCGCGCGCCCGAGGATGTTCGCGCGCGCATCGAGTGCGTCTTTGACCACGACGGCCCCGGCTTCAAGTCCGGGTTCCTGGACGAGAAGGACTTCGAGCCCGTGCGCGGCCTCATCCATCGCACCGTCCCCGAGGAGTCCGTGGTGGGCATGCTCATGGACACGCCCATCGAGCCGCACGTGGTCCGGAGCCGCGCCCGCGGGGCGGAGCAGCACGACGTCTTCACCTGGGAGGTCGACGGCGACGACTTTGCCTATGCCGCCGAGCTCTCGCCCTCGGCGGTTTTCACGCACGAGCTCATGGACGACTGGCTCGCGTCGCTCGCGCCCGAGGAGACGCCGCGCGTGGTGGACGCGCTCTTCCGAGCGCTTGAGGCGTCCGGGGCGCCGAGCGTGGGCGCCGTGATCTTCAGCGGGGCGGATGCGCCCGCGCTGCTCGCGGAGGCCGCGCGCAACCTCGACCAGGAGTCGCGCGACGCGCTCTCGCCGGCGCTCGGCAAGCTCGCGGCCTCGGCCGCGCGGGCGGGGGCCAAGGGGCTTTCGGAGCTGTTCTAGGGGCGAGAGCAAGAAGGGCGGAGCAGGAGCGCTCCGCCCTTCCGATGAGGACGTATGGGCCGTCAGTTAGTCGTCGTCCCAGTCGTCATCGTCGTCGTCCCAGTCATCGTCACGATCGTCGTCGCGGTCGTCGTCATCGTCGTGATCGTCATCCCAGTCGTCGCGATCGTCGTCACGGTCGTCGTCCCAGTCGTCGCGGTCGTCGTCCCAGTCGTCGGCGTCATCCCAGTCGTCGTCACGGTCGTAGCGGTCGTCATGCCAATCGTCCCAGTCGTCGCGGTCGTCCCAGTCGTCGTTCCCGTCGATGTCGGCCTCGAGGACCTTGCCAGTCCTCGCGTCGACCTCGTATTCGTACTCGACGCCGCCCGACGTGAACTCGAGCTCGTAGACGCCGTCATCGAGCTCGTACTCGTGGTCGTTGAACGACGCCTCGCTCAGACCAAGCTGGGCGAGCACGATGTCCTTCGCGGCATCGAGGCCAATGTAGCCGCGGTCATCGAGCTGCTCGGGAGCAACGGAGAGCGTGTCGGACTGCAGACCAAAGCCGCTAACGGTCGAGCGAACGTCGCTCTCGATGCCCGTAAGGAAGTCATCCCCGGGATACTCCGATCCCTGTTCGAGCTTGACGACGATGTTGCGGTCGTGGCCGTCGATCGTCTGGTTGAAGTGCCCAGATTCATAAATCTCGGTCACGAGCTCGGACACGACCTCGCGGCACTCCCTGCCCTCGAACCCGCTGTAGCCGTCCGCGATGCCCCTGCCCTCGTCGTTGACGCCCTCGACCTCGGTCACGAGGCCACGCTCGTCATACTCGACCTCGATCTCGGGGTTGACGCTCAGAAGCAAGACACCCGCCGCCCTCGTCGAAGCCGTCTCCGCAGACGATCCCGCCGGGGAGCTCTGGGCGGCCCCCAAATTCGTACCGCACCCTCCCAGGGTTGCCACTAGAGCGGCGCCGACGGCCGCGGTCGCGATGATGCCCCTCATCTTCAGGCTCGTGGTCTTCATGGTGTCCTCCTTGGTGGTTGAGCCCTTTTCTTGCCGTACGGTGAGAGAATGCGCGGGCGCTCCCTCAAAAGCGGGGTCGCCCGAAAACTTTTTTCACCCGGCTAGTCGTCATCATCGTCATCATCGTCATCATCGTCGTCGTCTTCGTCGTCGTCATCCCAGTCGTCGTCATCCCAGTCGTCGTCATCGTCGTCATAAACGACCTGCTCCGGCGCAGGGACGGCCTCTTCTGTCACGGGTTGCCCGAGCGACGTCTCCCCAGATGTCGTTGCGGCGTCGCCCTCGCTCGTCTCGCGCTCGGGAACAACCGGCTGCTCAAGGTGCACCTCGAGCTCGATGATGAGACGGTCCTCTGTCGCGATGCGCCACTCCTCGTCGTCGGACTCAACCGTAATCTGAATCGTCCCGCCGGGCACGAGGTAGCCCTGCTCCTTTGCGCGCACCGCCAGATCGTCCGACACCTCGTCAATCGTGCGCCCGTAGTACGAGAAGCCCTCGACGAGCTTCTCGCCATCCTCGTTGTCCCCTTCGAGCCCGACCACGCGGTCAAAGTGGTTGACGTCGATGTCGACCTCGGGGTTGATGCTCATGTGGACCGTACCGATGGGCGTCTGCCATACCGCAAAGCCGCCGATGACAAGTGCGCACAGGCACGCGGCCGCCGCAAGCGCCGCAGCAAGGCCCCGCCGCGCCCTTCTCGGCCTTGTCTGCTCGAACGACAGGACTGCGGCATCGAAGGTCACAACGTCATCGAGCCTTTGTCCCACCTCGTATCCGAGGTTGGGCACGCGGACGAATCTCCCCCGCTCGTCCAGAACCACGGCATAGGCCGGATGGCACTCCATGACGAGGTAGCTCATCGCCCATCACCCCCTGCCGGGACAATCCTTCGCAGGTGCCCGCGAATGATCTCGAACCCGTTCGTAAAGGCGAGAAGAACTGCCACGAGGTAGCGACGATGGCGTTCTATCGTCTTTCTCTCCACCCCCGAGCCGCGGGAGAGCTCTGCCACGGGCAGCCTCCTCGTCTGCAGCAGGCGATCGAGCAGCTCCGGGTTCTTGCGCGCGCAATCGAGCACGCACTGGCACGCCTCGAGCGTGCGCCGCTGCTTAGGACAGTTCTCGGAAACGTCGAGGAAGGTCAGGCCAAAGGACCCGAGCTCGGCGCCAAACTGGATGATCTCCTGACGGGAGGCGTCCCGCGCCTGGCGCTCATCGAGCTCGTCCCGCTCGGAGGCGATCGTCTCCGCGAGCGGGCGCCCGTCCCCGTCGCCGCCGTCGGAGCGCCTCTCGTCAAGGGAGATGACGTCCGCATGGCGGCGTTCCCTGCGCGCAAAGTCCAGGAGACGGTGGCGCATGCTCATCGATGCGAACGCCAGGAATGCCCCCCGCGCCCGGTCATACGAGAGCACCGCCTCGTGGAATGCGAACATGGCAATCCCCAGCTCGTCATCTCTCCCCTGCTGCGGCGACCGGCCCATGAACTTGGCGGTCTCCGCCTTGATGAACGGGAGATAGTCACGCACCAGGTCATCCGCGCAACGAGGGTCCCGTTTTGCCGCAAGGACCCGGGCCACCAGATCCCCGTCCCGTTTCATCATGTCCTCCATGTGAAAGAATGCGCACGGCACGCCCCGATTTCGGGGTCGCAGCGATAGTTGTCCGAGTACCTCAGGTTACCGGCCCGGAGAAGCCGGAATGTAAGCCATGCGTAAGCAACGGCGAGAGGCATGCCGTTCCGTGAAAGGCGCACAATGGAGGGTGAGAAGCCATCCGCTAGGGGGGTGCGCATGCCCACGCCGATCGACATACTGCGCCAGACCTTTGGCTACGACTCCTTCCGCCCGCACCAGGCGGAGATCGTAGACGCCGTGCTGGCGGGACGCGACGTCCTGGCCGTCATGCCCACCTCCGCGGGCAAGTCGATCTGCTACCAGGTGCCGGCGCTTGCGCTCGACGGCCTCACGATCGTGGTCTCCCCGCTCATCTCGCTCATGGCCGACCAGGTGGGCGCGCTGCGCCAGATGGGCGTCGCGGCCAGCTACCTCAACTCGACGCTCGGGGCCGCCGAGCGCGCCGACGTGCTCCACGGCGTGGCCTCCGGCGCACTGCGCCTCGTCTACGTGGCGCCCGAGCGGCTCGACGACCCCGCCTTCGCGGAGACCGTCGCCGCGCGCGGCGTGAGCCTGCTCGCCGTGGACGAGGCGCACTGCATCTCCCAGTGGGGCAACGACTTTAGGCCAAGCTACCAGCGAATCATTGACTTTCTGGAGGCTCTTCCCGCACGGCCGCCGGTGATGGCGCTCACGGCCACGGCCACCCGTGCCGTGCGGCGCGACATCCGCGAGGCGCTCGCGCTGCGCGACCCGCTCGTGGTTCTCGCCAGCTTCGACCGTCCCAACCTGTTCTTCTCGGTGGAACGCCCCCGCGGGCATGCCGAGAAGGACCGCATGCTCGTAGCCTTCTGCCGCGAGCGGGCCGAACGCTCGGGAATCGTCTACTGTTCGAGCCGGCGCGCCGTCGAGGAGGTCTGCGAGCTGCTGCGGGACGAGGGGCTGGCCGCCACGCGCTACCACGCGGGGCTCTCAGCCGGCGAGCGTGACCGTAACCAGGACGACTTCCTCTACGACCGCGCCCGCGTGATGGTGGCGACCAACGCCTTTGGCATGGGGATCGACAAGTCCAACGTGAGCTACGTTGCCCACTACAACCTGCCGCTCAGCCTGGAGAACTACTACCAGGAGGCGGGACGCGCCGGCCGCGACGGCACGCGCGCTGAGTGCCTCCTGCTCTACTCCCCCGGAGACGTCCACACGGCAGAGTTCCTGCTCTCCCGCGGCGAGCCGCGCGAGGGCCTCACGGAGGAGCAGGTGGCGCTTCTCGCCGAGCGCGATGCCGAGCGCCTGCGTCAGATGGTCTTCTATGCCACCACCACGGAGTGCCTGCGCGCCCACATCCTGCGCTACTTTGGGGAGGAGGCGCCGGCGTACTGCGGCAACTGCGGCAACTGCCTCGCAGACTTCGAGGAAACCGACGCCACCGAGGACGCCCTCAAGGTCGTGAGCTGCGTGGCGCGCATCGCGCAGCGCGGGCGGAGCGCCGGGGCCGGCATGGTCGTGGACGTGCTGCGCGGCTCGCGCGGCGAGAAGGTCCGGCAGCGCGGCTTCGACACGCTCTCGACCTACGGCATCATGGCGGACGCGTCCGCAGCGCACGTGCGCGCCGTGATCGACGAGCTGGTCTTTCGCGGCGTGCTCGCGCGCGTGGGCGGCGACTATCCCACGGTCGCGCTCACCGCGAGCTCGGGTGCGTTCCTGCGGCGAGAGGCACCCTGGGACGAGCCCTTCGTCCTCAAGATTGCGCGCGGCAGGCCCAAGGTCGAGCGCGTGCCCGCGGCGCCCGCAAAGGTGCGCACAGCGAGCGACGTCTCCGAGCTGGACGCCGACGGTCAGGAGCTCTACGCGCGCCTGGGCTCGCTGCGCGGCGAACTCGCCCGCGAGCAGAACGTCCCGGCCTACATCGTCTTCTCCAACGCGTCGCTGGTAGACATGTGCGCCAAGCGGCCGCGCACGCACGAGGAGTTCCTCGGCGTCTCCGGCGTGGGCACGAAGAAGGCCCAGCTCTACGGCGAGGCGTTTCTCGCCGAGATCAACGGGTGAGACAAGGGGGACAGGTTCGTCTGTCTCATTTCAAAAATAGTGAGACAGACGAACCTGTCCCCCGGGTCTCACGGCCGGAAAACTCACAGCCACACGGAGTGGAGCGGCTTGTAGCGGGCGCCGTCGGGCTCGAGGATGCTGCGGAAGAGCGTGACGCGGCGGGCCTCGTCAGGCAGCGGGAAGGCCAGGTCGCCCAGCTCGCCGCGAGGCACGCGGGCGCGGCGCGCGAGCGTGACGTGCGGCAGGAAGTCCTTCTCGTCGTACGTCAGGCCGCGCGCCGCGAGCTCCTCGCGCACGCGCCGGGCGAGGAGGTCCAGCTCCTCGGAGCGCCGTATCCCCAGCCAGAGCGTGGCGGCGCGGCCGCGGCCGAACGTGCCGAGCCCATCCGCCGACAGCTCTATCGGGCCCACGCCGACGCACGCCGCCTCGAGCGCGTCCATCGCGGCGCGCGCCCCCGCCTCGTCCACCTCGCCGAGAAACGCCAGCGTGAGGTGGTGGTTCTCGCCTGACACGAAGCGACCCCCGCAGACGGCCGCCAGCCGTCGCGACAGCGCGGCGACCTCGTCCGCGAACGCCTCCGGCATCTCCAGCGCGATGAACGCCCGCATGGCCCCTCCTCGAATCTGTCCCGTCCCTCGGCTATGATGGTCACATCATAGAACAAGCGTTTGGAATCGGGGACATGGACCGTGCCTACCTCTGCATAGACCTCAAGTGCTTCTACGCCTCCGTGGAGTGCGTGGACCGCGGGCGCGACCCGTTCGAGCATCGGCTCGTGGTGGCCGACCCCACGCGCGGCCGCAAGACCATCTGCCTCGCCATCTCCCCGGCCATGAAGGCACTCGGCGTGCGCAACCGCTGCCGCGTCTTCGAGATCCCGGACGGCATCGACTACGAGATGGCCCGGCCGCGCATGCGGCGCTACATGGAGGTCTCCGCGGACATCTACGCCCGCTACCTGCGGTACTTCTCGCCCGAGGACATCCACGTCTACTCGGTGGACGAGGTGTTCATTGACGTGACGCCCTACCTTGCGCTCTACGGCAAGACACCGCGCGAGCTGGCTGTGGAGCTCATCGACATGGTCCGGCGCGAGACCGGCATCTGCGCCACGGCCGGCATCGGGACCAACCTGTTTCTGGCAAAGGTGGCGCTGGACGTCACGGCCAAGCACGCGCCCGACAACATCGGCGAGCTGGACGGGGAGCGCTACAAGTGCCTCATCTGGCCCCATCGGCCCATCACGGACATCTGGGGGATCGGCCCCGGCATCGCGCGGCGCCTGGCCCAGATGGGCGCACATGACATGGGCGGCGTGGCCCTGCTGCCCGAGCAGGTCCTCTACGACGAGTTCGGCGTCAACGCAGAGCTGCTCATCGACCACGCCTGGGGTGTCGAGCCCTGCACGATGGCGGAGATCCACGCCTACCGGCCCAAGGCGCACTCGATGGGCTCGGGGCAGGTCCTCATGCGCGACTACGCCTTTGACGAGGCCCAGGTGGTCCTGCGCGAGATGGTTGACAACCTCGCGCTGGAGCTCGTGGACAAGGGCCTGGTCTGCGGGCACGTATCGCTCTTCGTGGGCTACGCGCACGAGCGGGGCGCGGCAGGCGAGAAGGGCGCGGCAGCGGAGACCTTCACGGGCGAGCACGGCACGCGCGTGGTGGGCCGTCGCGGCGAGGGCGCCAACGCCTCGCGCAAGCTTGCCGAGGCCACGAGCTCGCGCACTGCGCTTACCGCGGCGTTTCTCGCGCTCTACGCGGAGATCGTGGACCCCAACCGCGCGGTGCGCCGCGTCAACATCGCCGTGGGCGAGCTCGTGCCCGAGGAGTACGCGGAGCTCACGCTCTTCTCGGACCCCGCAGCGGACGCCGCCGAGAGGAGCCTCGCGCGCGCCGAGATGGCCGTGAAGCGGCGCTTTGGCAAGAACGCGCTGGTGCGCGGCATCAGCTATCGCCCCGAGGCAACCGGGCGCGAACGAAACGAGCAGGTGGGAGGTCACCATGAGTAGGGCCGAGGAGCCGAGGAGCCACGCTGACCGCGCGGCCCAGTTCATGCCGTTCGCGGCGCTCACCGGCTACTACGACCTCGTGCGGGAGCGCGAGCGCGTGACCGAGCCGCGGCGCGAACCCTCGGAGGAGGAGTCCGCGCGCATCTCAGCCGAGCTCGCTGCCGTGCGCAAGGGGCGGCTCGTCCGCGTGACGCACTACGAGCACGACGCCTACGTCACGACCGAGGGCATCGTGACCGGCGTGGACCCCGCGGCGCGCGAGCTCGCGATCGTGCGTCGCAGGATCGCCTTCGACGACGTCTGGCGCGTGGAGTCGCTCGCCTAGCCCTGGCGGTAGTGGGCGAAGAAGTCGGCGAGGTCGGTCATGGCCTCGCGCAGGACGCCCATGCGCGGCAGGTAGACGATGCGGAAGTGGTCGGGCTTGGGCCAGTTGAAGCCGCCGCCGCGCGTGATGAGAATGTGCTTCTCGTGCAGCAGGTCCAAGGCGAACTGCTCGTCGTCGGTGATGTTGAACTTCTTGACGTCGATCTTGGGGAAGATGTAGAACGCGGCCTTGGGCTTCACGGCCGTGATGCCGTCGATGTCGTTGAGAGCCTCGTAGACGAAGTTGCGCTGGTCATAGATGCGCCCGCCCGGCTCCACGTAGCGCTCCACGCTCTGGTAGCCGCCAAGGGCCGTCTGCACGATGGACTGTGCCGGCACGTTGGAGCACAGACGCATGTTGGAGAGCATGTTGATGCCGTAGATGAAGTCCTTCATGCAGCGCTTGTTGCCCGAGAGGATCATCCAGCCGATGCGGTAGCCGGCGACCATGTGGGACTTGGAGAGGCCGGAGAAGGTGACGCACGGCAGGTCGGGCGCCAGCGAGGCAATGGAGACGTGCTGGTAGCCGTCCATGCACAGGCGGTCGTAGATCTCGTCCGAGAAGATCATGAGCTGGTGCCGACGCGCGATCTCCACGATCTGCTCGAGCACCTCGCGCGGGTAGACGGCGCCCGTGGGGTTGTTGGGGTTGATGATCACGAGGGCCTTGGTGTTGCTCGTGATCTTGGACTCCATGTCCGCGAGGTCGGGGGTCCACTCGGCCTCCTCGTCGCAGAGGTAGTGCACGGGCGTGCCGCCGGCGAGCGTGGCGCAGGCCGTCCACAGCGGGTAGTCCGGCGCGGGGATGAGGATCTCGTCGCCGGTGTTGAGCAGCACGTTCATGCAGAGCTGGATGAGCTCCGAGACGCCGTTGCCCGTGTAGATGTGCTCCATGCTCACGTTGGGCAGGTGCTTGAGCTGGGCGTACTGCATGATGGCCTTGCGCGCCGAGAAGAGTCCTCGCGAGTCGGAGTAGCCCTCGCAGTCGGGCAGCTGCTGCCGCATGTCGTGGACGACCTCGTCCGGGGTGCGGAAGCCGAAGGGCGCGGGGTTGCCGATGTTGAGCTTGAGGATGCGCAGGCCCTCGTCCTCCATGCGGGCCGCCTCGTCGGCGACGGGGCCGCGGACGTCGTAGAGGACGTTGTCGAGCTTGCTGGACTTCTTGAACTCTCTCATGGTGGCGCTCCTGTTCTCGGAGGTGCTGGCGGCGGGTTTCTGGGAGGCGGTCTCAGGCCGCGCGGAAGCTCGCGCGCCCTCCCCCGTGGCCAGCCAGGCCTTGTCGACGTCGAGGAGCGCGGCGAGCAGGGCGACCACGTTCGCGCGCGGCACGACCTTGCCGCTCACGTACTGGCTGACCTGGCTCTTCCCGAGCTTCTCGCCGCGCGCCGACGCCCCGTGGACAAGGTCGGCCTGCTTGAGGCCCCCCTCCGCCATGGCCTGTCGGAGCCGGTCCGCGAAGGTCTCGTTGGTCACTGCGCCTCCTGAGGTTCAATTTCAGACGTTGAATTGAACTCTATGGGCCGTGAGTTCAATTTCCGTCACTGTAGCACATCATCAAATTGAACTCTAGGCAGAGCGCACGACCGACTCGTCCTTCTCGTCCCCGCGAATGCGATGCGTCACTTGAAGTAGAGGCTGATGTTGACCTCGGTGTCGCCCGAGCTGTATCGGGTGAGGTCGAGATGGGCGCCGCCGTCGTAGAAGACGTACAGGGAGTCGTACGTTGCGTCCCCATGGACGCTCGTGTGGCACTCGTCCTCGGAGACGTTCTGCAGGGCGCAGAACTCGTCCACGAGCTCGGAGGACGTGCCGGTGACGGAGTCGACGCCCCCGGAGATCGAGAGCGCCTCGGCCATCTCCGCGAGGACGGCGGGGAAGTCCTCGACCTCGACGTCCGCCTCGAAGATAAACGCCGCCGAGACGAGCTCGGCGTCCTCCGGAAGCTCCGCGAGGGAGGCGACGCAGTCGGCCGCGTAGCCGTCCTCGTCCCAGTCGAAGGCGAAGTCGTCGGACTCGAGGTAGAGCGTGAGCATGACCTCGTCGTCGAACCCCGCGACGGGGAACGCCTTGTCCACCTCGCCGGAGAGGGTCAGGTAGAGGGAGTCGGAGGTGCCTCCGTAGGAGAAGGCGGTCGACCCGTCGATCGAGAGGCCGTGCTCCTTAAGGGAGGCCTCGACGCTTGCGAGGTCCTGTCCGTAAAGCCCCTCGTCGAAGACGGTGCCGACGACGCTCCCGGCGGGCCCGGCGTCGGGGGCGACATCGTCGGGGGCGGAATCGTCAGGGGCGTCCTGCGCGGCATCGCTCTGCACGGGGCCGGCGAGCCCGACCGAGAGCTTCTCGCCGGAAGTGGGCGACCCACCCAGGAACAGGAAGGCCGCCGCCGCGACGGCCACGAGCGCAACGGCGCCGATGACGATACCGACCACCGCACCCGTGCCGAGTCCCTTGGAGCCCTTGCCGCCGTCCTGGACGGGACCCTGCCCCGAGCCGTCGGGCCACTCCTGGGGAGGCATCCCGGGCGCCGGGGGCCCGACCTTCTCGGGCGCCGCGCTCGGCTGCGGCTCGGGCGTCGCGCTCGGCTGCGGCTCGGGCGTCGCGCTCGGCTGCGGCTCGGGCGGCCGGACCGTCACTAGACGCGTCCCGCACTCGGTGCAGAACTTGGCGCCGTCCGCGTTTCTCGTGCCGCACTCGGGACAGAACATGGCAGCTCCCCTCGGTCGTCCTTCTTGCCGGCGCCTGCGCCGGCTCAGCTCCCGACGCTACCACACGCGTCGCGTCGCCGCTGCTCGATGCGGCCTTTTCTCCCCCGACCGGTCGCCCTATCATCGTCAGGGGACACCGAGCCGAGGGGGAAGCATGCCGAGAGAGACCAAGCAGGCCAAGATCGACCGCGCCGTCGAGGTGTGCCGACGCCTTGACGAGAAGTACGGCCCGGTCGAGTGCTTCCTCGACCACGCGAACCCGTTTCGCCTGACGATTGCGGTCCTGCTCTCGGCGCAGACCACCGACGCCCAGGTCAACAAGGTGACGCCCACGCTCTTTGAGCGCTTCCCCACACCGGAGGCCATGGCCGCCGCCTCGCCCGAGGAGGTCGCCGAGTACATCCACAGCCTGGGGTTCTACAAGTCCAAGGCCAGACACTGCGTCGACTGCGCGCAGATGATCGTCTCCGAGTTCGGCGGCGAGGTGCCGCACACGATGGAGGAGCTCACACGCCTGCCCGGCGTGGGTCGCAAGACGGCCAACATCGTGATGAACGTGGGCTTTGGCATCGTGGAGGGCATCGCGGTGGACACGCACGTCAACCGCATCGCGCATCGCCTCGCGCTCTCGCCCAAGACGCACGAGAAGGAGCCGCTCAAGACCGAGCAGGATCTGCTGCGCCTTTTACCGCGCGAGCTCTGGGGGCCGGTGAACCATCAGTGGATCAAGCATGGCCGCGACACGTGCGCGGCACGCGGCCCCAAGTGCGACGGCTGCGTCCTCGAGGACATCTGCCCCAGCGCCCATCGCTGCTAGCCCGCGAACACGCTTGGCGGACTAAAGGTAGCGGCCGGTGACGCTCTCCGGGCAGGCGGCGACCTCCTCGGGCGTGCCGACGCACACGATGCGGCCGCCCTCCTCGCCTCCGCCGGGACCCATGTCGATCACGTAGTCCGCGTTGCGGATGACGTCGAGGTCGTGCTCGATCACGATGACGGTGGCGCCCGCCTCAACGAGCCGCTGGAACACCGCGAGCAGCGTCTGCACGTCAAGCGGGTGCAGGCCGATCGTGGGCTCGTCGAAGACGAAGACGGCGTCGTCCTGCGCACGGCCCATCTCGCTCGCGAGCTTGAGGCGCTGGGCCTCGCCGCCCGAGAGCGCCGGCGTGGCCTCGCCGAGCGTGAGGTACCCCAGCCCCAGGTCATGCAGCACCTGCAGTCGCGTAGCAACGCGCCGCAGGTCAGAGGAGGCGTCAAGCGCCTCGTCCACGGAGAGCGCCATCAGCTGCGGGAGCGTGAGACCCGTGCCCGCTGGCTCGCCCTTGCGCGGGCGGTGAACGGCGTCCGCGGCCGGGGCGTAGCGCGAGCCGCGGCAGTCCGGGCACGGGATGTCCACGTCCGGCAGGAACTGCACGTCGAGCGATATCTCTCCCGTTCCGTCACAGGTGGGGCAGCGCAGACGGCCGGTGTTGTACGAGAAGTCCCCCGCCTTGTAGCCGGCGGCGCGCGCCTCGTCGGTGCGGGCATAGGCGCGGCGCAGCTCGTCGTGGACGCCCGCGTAGGTGGCAACCGTGGAGCGCACGTTGATGCCGATCGGCGTGGCGTCGATGAGGTTGGCACGGCGCACGCCCTCGGCGTCCACCCAGCGCACGTGTGCGGGCAGCCGCTCCCCCGCCGCGGAGGCGGAAAGCGCCGGCACCAGCGTCTCCAGCACGAGCGTGGTCTTGCCCGAGCCCGAGACGCCCGTCACCACCACGAGCCGCCCACGCGGAACCTCCACGTGGAGCGGTCGCACGGTGTGCAGCGCCTCGGTCTCCATCGAGATGGTGCCCAGGTCGAACATCTCCTCCGCGTCCGCGCGCGGTCGCGAGAGCACGTCCTTCTCGCCCGTGAGGAAGCCGCCGACGCGCGACACCGGGTTCGCCGCCACCTCAGCGACGCTCCCCTGGCAGATCACGCGACCGCCGTCCGCGCCCGCTCCGGGACCCAGCTCGATGAGGTGATCCGCCTCGGCGAGGATGCGCGCGTCGTGGTCGACCATCACGACGGAGTTGCCGTCTGCCAGGAGGTCGCGCATGACGCCGAGAAGGCCGTCCACGTTGGCGGGGTGCAGGCCGATGGACGGCTCGTCGAGCACGTAGAGCACGCCCGTCGTGCGATTGCGCACGGCGCGGGCCAGCTGCACGCGCTGACGCTCGCCCGTGGAGAGCGTTGCCGCCGCGCGGTCGAGCGAGAGGTAGCCCAGTCCCAGGTCCAGCAGGCGTCGCGCCGTGTGCTGGAAGGACTCGCAGATGCTCTCCGCCATGGGCTGCACGTCATCCGGCAGCCCCGCCGGCACCGCGGCAACCCAGGTCACCAGCTCGCCGAGCGTCATGGCCGTGGCGTCTGCCAGGCCAATCCCCGCCACGCGCGGGGCGCGCGCCGCATCCGAGAGACGCGTGCCGCCGCAATCAGGGCAGGGGCCCTCCGTGAGGAAGCGGCTCACGCGCTTGAGGCCCTTCTCGTCCTTGACCTTGGCGAGCGCGTTCTCCACGGTGTAGACCGCGTTGAAGTAGGTGAAGTCCAGCTCGGCAAAGTCGTCGCCCTTCTTGGACCGGTAGAGGATGTGCTTCTTGACGGCCGGGCCGTGGAAGACGATGTCGCGCTCCTCGGGCGTGAGCTCGCTGAACGGCACGTTTGTGCGCACGCCCATGGCGCCGCAGACCTGCTTCATGAGGTCCCACATGAGACTGCCCCAGGGCAGCACCGCGCCGTCGTCGATCGAGACGGACTCGTCCGGCACGAGCGAGGCCTCGTTGACCGTGCGCACCACGCCCGTGCCCTCGCAGGTGGGGCAGGCGCCGCCGCTGTTGAACGCCAGGTCCTCGGCGCCCGGGCCAAAGAACTTCTCGCCGCAGGCGGGGCAGGTGATGGGCTGGCCCGTCGCTACCGCCGTGGAGGGCGGGGCGTAGGCGCCGCAGTGCGGACAGCGGTGGCTGGCAACGCGCGAGAAGAGCAGGCGCAGGCTGTTGAGCAGCTCGGACATGGTGCCGAACGTGCTACGCACGCCCGGCACCGCCGGCCTCTGGTGCAGCGCGAGCGCGGCGGGCACGTAGCGCACCTCGTCCACCGCGGCGTGCCCCGCCTGCGTCATGCGACGACGCGTGTACGTTGAGAGGGACTCCAGGTAGCGCCTGCTGCCCTCCGCGTAGAGCACACCAAGCGCGAGCGAGCTCTTGCCGGAGCCGGAGACGCCCGCTATGCCCACGAGCTCGTTCAGCGGGATGTTTACGTCTGCGCCCTTGAGGTTGTGCACGCGGGCGCCGCGCACCTCGATGTGGTCGGGCGCCGGGGTCGCGCCGGGTGCGGCCACGCTAGACCAGCTTGCCCTTGCAGTGGTCCACCATGTGCTGGATCATCTGCGCCGTCCAGCCCATGTAGTCGCGGCGACGAGCCTTGAGCTGGCCGTCCACCAGCTCGTCGAAGGAGACCTTGATCTTGGCGAAGCGCGTCACGCGCACCGGCTCCTCATGGGTGAGGCAGCTCTCCTCGACCTTGGCGCCGCCGAGGGCCATGAGGATCTTGGGGTTGTACATGACGTGTGCGGTGCCGGAGTCGTCCTGATAGGCGATCACGGCCTTTGCCGCGCCGATCTGGTTGGCGGCCAGGCACACTGCGTCATCGATGGACGCGAGCGTGTCGACGAGATCCTGCGCCAGGTCGGCATCCTCGGCGGTGGCGGGCTCGCAGGGGGTGGAGAGGATGGCCTCGTCGTGGACCAGTTCCTTGATCATGGGGTTCCCTTCGGGTCGAACATGCGGTACCCGACCAGTATAACCGCCCCCAACGACTGCAAAACAGGCGCTCGTGATGAATGGTGTCGCTTTCCCGCGCAAAATGGGCGCTCGTGATGAAGGAATTGGAGCCCGTTTTGGCAGCCGGCGATGCGCGCGTGACGTTTTCCCTGTTGGCTTTGGGTCACAGGTTGGCCTCATGCCAGAAGATGCCCATAATCCTTCATCACGAGCGCCCGTTTTGCAGACCAAGCACCCCGCTTTCATCACGAACGACACTTCTGCACAATATGAGGCGCGATCATCGTCGGCGAGGGGGTTACGTGTTCAACATTGTGCTGGTGGCGCCGGAGATTCCGGCCAACACCGGGAACATAGGGCGCACCTGCGTGGTCACGGGCTCGCGGCTGCACCTGGTGGGGCCGCTCGGCTTCTCGCTGGACGAGCATTCGCTGCGCCGCGCCGGCCTCGGCTACTGGGAGAGCCTCGACGTCACCGTCTACGAGAGCTGGGACGAGTTCGTCAAGAGGAACCGCCTCTCCGCAGGCGACGCGCGCCTGCACCTCCTCACCAAGAAGGCGCGGCGCACGTATGCCGAGGCCCGCTACGCGGACGGTGACTTCCTCGTCTTCGGCTGCGAGAGCGTGGGGCTGCCGGAGGAGCTGCTCGCGGAGCACGCCCCGCGCTGCGAGCGCATCCCCATGCTCCCGGACGCCGCCTCGCTCGAGAACGCCGCGAGCTGGGGGGCGACCGACGGGAGGGACGACCACGCGGAGCTTCTCTCCCGGGACGTCTGCGGCAACTTCGTGAACCCCGAGGACTACCGCATCAGCGCGCTCAATCTCTCGAACGCCGCGGCGGTCGTCCTCTACGAGGCGCTGCGACAGATTGGTTTTCCGGGGATGTAGCCGGGCCGGGCCGGAGACGCGGCGAAGCTCGCCTACTTCCCGCCCCGCCGGTCGGGCAGGTCGTAGCCGCCGGTCAGCAGCGTACCCACGGCGGAGGTGACCTTCTTGGCGCCGTCCGTGTTGAGGTGGTCTCCCGCATCGTAGGTTTCGGTCGACCAATCTATGTCCACGCGGCTCTCCCCCACGTTGAGGTCCACGTAGTCGAGCCCCAGCTCGGAAGCGAGCCTGACCACACGGTTGTGGCGCGCCATGTTCCAGTTCTTGGTGCTCGGCGTGCTCAGGAGCACGAGCCGCGCGCCGGCGTCGTCGCACATCCGCGCAATGCTCTCCAGGTAGAGCCGGTTCAGTTCGGGCATCTTTGCCAACTCGCTGGTAAGGGCCATGTAGGAGCTGGCATCTGCCGCCCGCGACCCCTCCCGGGCCACGAAGCCCCTCTGCTCGTCGGTCCAGGTTGCCTGGACGCGCCCGAAGAGGTCCTCGAGACGCAGGCTCTTCCAACGGTCGTGGTATTCGATCACGGGAAACGCTTCCTGCGCCGCGCGCAGGATCGCGTCGCCCGGAGTGACCTTGCGGAAGAGGCAGTTGGTCTCCAGCACCACCACGCGCGGGCGCTGCCTGGTGAGCGCCTTGACGAGCAGCGAGCGCGTGTAGCAGAGCTTCTGCGCGGGCGTCCCCATGACGTAGGCAGAGATGCCCCGCTCGTCCCACAGCTGCTGGGGCGAGACGGACGTATAGATCTCCGAGTCCCCCAGAAAGAGCGCGTCGACGCTGTTCGCCGGCTGACCGAGCACGCCGTGAGCGCGCGGGTCGACCTGACCGAACTCCTTCTGGTTGTTCTTGGGCACGAACACGTGCGACAGCGCGGCGAGAAGCACGCCTGCGGCGGCCACCGCCAGCGTGACCCTCACGAGCGCGACGAGCGCCCGCGCGATGCGTTTCCTCATGAGTCCTCCACTCACGGCCGCAAGCGCGACCTAGAACGATGCGTACATGGGGTCCACGGGAACGTAGCCCACGCCATAGGCCCCAAAGATCACCACCAGCGTCAGCAGCAGGCAGCACACGGCCCAGCGCGCCACCGGCCCCCTGCCCCACGCCGCCTCGAAGAGACGGGCGCCGCGCTCGCGCAGCACGCCCACTATCAGCAGCAGCACGACGAAGGCGCCCACGACGGCGAAGTCCGCCGCGTCCATGCCGAGGGAGAGCACCGTCCCGTCAGCGAACGAGGCCGTGGTGAAGCCCCCCACGACGCGCGCGAGCAGCCCCAGGCCCTGCCTGGCGCCCGCAGAGCGGAAGATCAGCTCGCCCGCCGCCACCACGACAAGCGTGCGCACGTGCTGGAAGGCGTGCCAGGCTCGACCCTCGCGGTCAACGCCCAGCAGCGTGCAGATCGCCTCGGCGGCGGGCACGACAAGGCCGCCCGCCCAGATGAGCACGAAGTAGTAGAGACCGAAGAGCAGGTACTGCGTGCCCGCTCCGTGCCACAGGCCGTTCCCCAGCCACACGCACGCAAGGGCCACGCCGCTCGCCGCCACGGGCCCCACGCGGTTCCCCAGCGCGCGCCGGGCCACGCCAGTGAGGCGCTTGACGGGCGCGCTCAGGGAGACGGGGTAGAACACGTAGTCCTTGAACCAGGTCCCCAGCGTGATGTGCCAGCGCTGCCAGAACTCCGCCGCGGTGAGCGAGAAGAACGGCTGCCGGAAGTTCTCCGGAAGCGTCACGCCAAAGAGGCGTCCCATGCCGCAGGCCACGTCCATCGTGCCCGAGAAGTCGCAGTAGAGCTGCAGGGTGTAGAGGACCGCCGCGAGCGCGATCACGCCCCCGTCGTAGGAGGTCGCGTCCGAGAAGACCGTCTTCACGAACAGGTTGAGCCTGTCGGCAACCACCATGCGCTTGGCCAGGCCCCACAGCATGCGCGCCGTGCCCGAGAAGAGCCCCTGGGCCGTGACGGGCCCGCCCTCCCAGAGCGCGGCGGCCGTCTGGGAGTAGCGGCAGATGGGCCCCTCCATAAGCTGCGGAAAGAACACCAGGTAGAGAGCGAGGCGCGCCAGGTTGCGATCTGCGCGCGCACTGCCGCGATAGACGTCCACGAGGTAGGAGACCGCCTGCAGCGTGTAGAACGAGATGCCGATGGGAACGCCGATAGAGGGGGCCTCGGGCAGGGAGAGCCCCAGTGACGCCACGATGCCCACCAGGAACGAGAGGTACTTGAGCGCACCAAGGATTCCCAGGTTGACGCCCACTCCCAGCGCGAGCGTGAGGCGCATCCTCCGCTGCCAGACGCGCCGCACGGACCTGCGGTCCGCCCCCGGCTCGGCAAGGGCGAGCGCCCGCCGGTCGGCCTGGTCGCCGAGAGCCAGCCCCACGCCCCAGATGACGATCGTGGAGACGGCGGCGAAGACCGCCAGCCACCCGCTCAGCGCCCAGAAGAAGGCGTAGCTCGCCCCCAGAAGCGCCAGCCAGCGCGCCCTTCTCGGCAGCAGCTGGTAGGCGATGACGCTCGCCGGCAGGAAGAGCAGGAGAAACTCCAGCGAGAAGTACGAGCTCATCCGCGCCCGCCCTAGATTCCCTGCTCGCGCAGGCGGCAGACGAGACCCCAGATGCCCTCGAGCGAGTTGAAGTTCTCCGGCACAATCTCCACCGCGGGCACGGCGATGTCGAAGGTGTCCTCAAGCTCGGCCACGAGGGAGATGATGGTGAGCGAGTCCAGCTCGCGGCTGTCCACCAGATCGGTGCGCGTACGGTAGTCCACACCCGGCTTGAGCTCCTCAAGAATGTCGAGAACGGCGTCCATGTCTGTCTTCCTTTCCGTCTTTGGCTTGTAAACGTTTCTCTGCCTCTCGCTAGCCCCGAACGGGCAGCGGAGTGTTGAGGGGGTCGGTGCGCAGGCATTCGCGCACGATCTCGGGGGCGCCCCCGGCGTCCAGGAGCAGCACGCGCGGAAGGTCGCGGCTCAGGAAGAGCGCAATCCCCTCCGTGGCGCAGTAGGCGCCCGCACGGTCGAAGGCCAGAAGCGATCCCAGGCGAACCCCCGCGAGCGGGAGCTGCTTGGCCAGGATGTCGTTGGTGGTGCACAGCGACCCGCAGATGTTCCAGGGCAGCTCCTCGCCGCCCGCCCCGTCCACGAGCCGCGCGGGCGGCCTGCGCATGGCCATGGACTGGCCGTAGTAGACGACCTGGTGGATCCCGCCGTCCACGATGGCAAAGCGCTGCTCGCCCACCCTCTTTGCGTCCACCACGCGCGTCAGGTAGGTTCCGCAGCCCGCCACGAGAGACCGCCCCAGCTCGAGGGTCACGCGCGCGCCGCAGCGCAGCTCCCCCAGGGCCTCCGAGAGACCGGCGAGAAGGGCGTCTTCGTCCAGCTCGTCACTGTCGAAGTAGGACACGGGCAGGCCCGGACCGTACTCGAGCTCCGGGAGCTCCCGGCCACACGCGTCACCCAGCTCGAGGAGGAGCCCGTCGGCAGCCGCGAGCTCGCGTCGGACCCTCTTGACCGACGTCTTCTGCGTCCCCGAGAAGAGCTGGATGCCCCTCAGCTCCACGGCCGGGTCGTCCGCGAGGTCCCGCGCGGCCGCCACGAGCTCTGCGCGGTCGAGGCCGAACTGGCTGCCGCTCGAGAGGCGCAGCAGCACCGGCACGCGACGCCCCCGCTCCCGCGCGAGGGCTCGGACGAGGGAGAGCTGTGCCAGCGACTCTATGGTCACGGCAGCGGGGAGTGCCTCGCGCGAGAGTGCGTCACGCACGGTCGGCGCGTCCTTGTGGACGCCCGAGACCACGATCTTGCCGGTGGGAAGGCCCAGGGCCCGGCAGATGCACAGCTCGCCCGGAGAACACACCTCGAGGCGGTCCACCAGCGGCGTGAGGGCCCCCATCACGAAGGTATTCGCCTTGACGGCGTAGCAGAGTCCCGTGCCCTCGGGCAGGGCGGAACGAAGGCGCTCCACGCGAGGCGCCAGCTCCCTGGTGTCGAACACGTAGAGCGGCGTCCCGAATTCGTCCGCCAGACGGCGGAGCTCGGCGTCCCTCAGCACCTCTCTCCCCCCTTCGCTCGCACCTGACGTCGGCGCCCCAGGTAACCCTCGAGCAGGGCCGACCGGCTGACCTTCCCGTTGGGGAGGAGCGGCATGGCGTCCACGCGCTCCATGACCGCCGGGACCGCGGGCCCCGGCACGAGGCGTACCACGGCCGCCCTGAGCTCGTCGGGGCTGGCCGTGCCCTCGAAGAACGCGAGGATGCGCCGGCTGCGCTCGTCGTAGACGCAGCGGCAGCGGTCCACGCCATCCTGCGCCTCGAGTGCGGCATCGACCTCCTCGAGCTCGATGCGGTGCCCCTGGAGCTTGATCTGGTTGTCAGCGCGCCCCGCAAAGACGAGCTCCCCGAGCTCGTTCAGGCGGGCGAGGTCCCCCGTTCGATAGAGCGTCTCGGGCAGCTCCCGGCAGAGGGGGCTCTGGACGAACGCGGCCGCCGTTCGCTCGGGGTTGGCGTAGTAGCCGCGCGCGAGGGCCGTACCCCCCACGTAGAGCTCCCCCACGCCGCCCGGCTCCGTGACCTGCGCGCCCGAATCGTCCAGCAGGAGCACGCGCCGCCCCGGGAAGGGCTCCCCGAGCGGCAGGGCGCCCCCATAGTCGCGGGCCCGGTCGACCACGTGGTAGAGGCAGTTGCAGGTGACCTCCGTGGGGCCGTAGAGGTTCACGAAGGTTGCCTGCGGAAGTCGGCCCATCCAGCGGCGCAGGTGCTCGGCGGGCATGACCTCGCCGCTGAACATCACCAGGCGCACGCGCGAGAGATTGGCGCCCTCGAGCGCGCGCAGCCCGCTCACCAGGCACAGCGCCGCCGCGGCCCACACGAGCACCGTGACCCTGCGCTCGGCGATCTCCTCCACGAGGCGGGCCGGGGCCGAGAAGAGCCGCCTGGGGAGCAGCGCCACCGACGCACCCGCCGCAAGGGACCCGTAGATGTCCTTGACCGAAACGTCGAAGTCGAGCGGCGCCTGGTTGCCGAGGACGTCCTCCGGGCGCAGGCCGAAGGTTTCGACGAAGGTGGAGACGAACTCGAGGATTGCCGCGTGGCTCACGGCGACGCCCTTGGGCTCGCCGGTGGAGCCGGACGTGAAGAGCACGTAAGCGACGTCCGACGACGCGATGCCGCGCGCGGCGCGCTCGAGGGGCTCCGGGTCGGCGTCCTTCTCGGCGAGCTCCGCGACGCGGACCGCCGGCAGGCCGGGGAAGAGGCGGCACGCCGCGGGGAGGGCCTCGTCGTCGCTCACCACCGCGGGCGCGCCGAGGGCGGTGCGGTAGCGTGCGGCGCGCCCCTCTGGGCAGGACGGGTCGACCGGCACGTAGAAGCCCCCGGTCATGAGGACGCCGAAGAAGGCGGCCAGCGCGTCCGCGCCCTTCTCCATGCACACGACGACGGGCCCGCCGCCGAGCCCGCGGGCGAGAAGCCCGCACGCCACGCGTCGGCTCCGCTCGAAGAGCTCCCCGTAGGTGAGGGACCCGCGCTCGTCCGTCACCGCGACGCGCCCCGGGTGCGCATGCGCCCCGCGCTCGAGAAAGGCGAGCGCGGTGTGGGCGTAGCGCGGCGCGCCCGCCCCGACCGACTCGTCGCTCCCGACGAATCTCAGCACAGCTGATGTCATAAGGCCTCCTTCGCCTCTCTCGCTTTGCATGGGACCCAGACTACGGGGCCAAGCTAAGCGGGGGATAAGGAGGCTCTCAAGACTTCCTGAGCTACCTAAAGGATCGTTGAGGATCCGACAGCCCGTCCGCGAGGGGCAGCGTCGCCGTGAACTCCGTCGCCCAGGGCGGGGCCGGTCGCTCCTCGAGCCGGATCGTCCCGCCCATGAGCTCGGCGGCGCGCAGGGCGATGGTGAGGCCGAGCCCCGTACCGCCGCCCGCCGAGCGCGCGGCGGTCTCGGTCACGAAGGGGTCGAAGACGTGCGCCGCCATCTCCGCGGGCACCCCCACGCCGGTGTCCGCCACCAGGATGCGGACCTCCCCCTCCCCGTGGGGGCTGCGACGCACGGAGCAGCGGACGAGCACGCGCGTGCCGGCGGGATTGTGGTCGAAGGCGTTGCCCACCAGGTTGACCATCATGCGCCGGAAGAGCGCCGCGTCCGCCATGACCGGGGCCGCCTGAGAGCCGAGCTCGACCTCGAGGGCGCAGCCCGTCTGCTCCGCTCGCGGGCGGACCTCCTCGACCGCGGCCGTCACCAGGGCGCGGGCGTCCGCGAGCGAGAGCTCGAGCGGAAGGTCGGGATGCTCGGTGCGCACGTAGACCGAGAGCTCGTCCAGGAGCCCGGCCGCCGCGGTGGCGCGCTCGTAGATGGTGCGGTGGTACGCGTCCGCGCGCTCCCCGTCCACGCGGCGCTCGCAGAGGGCCTGGGCGTAGCCGCGGATCACGGTGAGCGGGGTCTTGAGGTCGTGCGAGACGCTCGCGACCATGCGGCGCTGGTCGTCGCGCGAGGACCGCAGACGCCCCATCAGGTCGCGAAAGCCCTCGTAGACCGGGACGAGCTCGGTAGGGACGCCCGCCTCGTCGGCAGCCGGGAGCCCGTCGCGCAGACCGGGGGCGGCACCCTCGCCGCAAACGGCGATGGCGCGGTCGAGCGGGCGCGCGGCCCTGCGCACGAGCCGTCCCAGGAGGAGTGCCGCGACGGCGGTCACGGACAGGGCCACGGGGAGCGCGAGCAGCCACAGGCGCCCCGCCGCGTCCGTCACCCGGGCGTAGCTCGACTCGCTCACGTTCGGCGTGACGAGCACGAGCGTGCGCCCCGCGCCGCCCGAGGTGGCGTACTCCAGGCGCGAGACGCTCATGTTCGCCTCGTACACGCCCCTGATGAGCCCGAACTCGCGCTCCGTGAGCGTGCCCCTGTCCGAGAAGAGCGTTCCCTCCACGACGTTCAGGTCCTCGTCGAGCACGCACCAGTCGATCACGACCTTGGCGTTGTCGCCGGAGCCGTCGTAGGTGCAGAGCATGATCCGATGGCGGAGCTCGCCTCCCGAGGAATCGTCAAAGACCTCGTAGAACGAACCGTCGACGTAGTCGCTGATGATGGAGACGTCCGACGCGAGGATCTTCTCGGCCGCCCGTTCGCTGGAGGCGTAGAGCCGCCGCCCCTGATCGTCGAAGACCGCGATGAGACAGTTGGCCAGACGCTTGGTGGCAAGGGCGTCGAAGCGGTCCTCGGCGAGGGCGTCCTCGTACTCGAGCACCGTCTCCATGGAGGGGAAGGCGTCATTGAAGAGGGAGTCGCTGAGGGCACCCACGCCGGCGAACAGGCATGCGAGCGCAAGCGCGTAGGCGGCGAGAAGGACGAGGCAGCGCGACGCCAGGCTGCGCCGCAGGGACCTGAGGGTCGCGCGCAGGCGCGCGCGGATGCCGGGCATGGCTGCCACCTCAGCTGCCGTCGAGAACGTAGCCCAGGCCGCGGACGGTCTTTATGAAGCGCGGGCGCAGCGGGTCGTCCTCGAGCTTGGCGCGGATGTTGGAGACGTGCACCATCACGCTGCTCGCCCCTCCCGGGGCGGGCTCGCCGTTCACGCAGGCGTAGAGCTGGTCCTTGGAGAAGACGCGTCCCGGGGAGGACATGAACGCCGCCATGATCTTGAGCTCTGCCGCGGTGAGCGCGACCGGGCTGCCGTCACGGGTGAGCGTCAGGGACTCGGTGTCGAAGGCGAGCGCCCCCACGGAGACGACCGAGGGGGAGGCCGCGGGCTCGGGCGCGGGAGCCGCGGGCGGGGTAAGCGGGGAGGCGGCGCGCCGCAGCACGGCGCGGATGTAGGCCGCCACCTCGAGTGGGTCGAAGGGCTTGGCGATGAAGCCGTCCGCGCCGGCGTCGAGACCCACGATCTTGTCGGCCGGGTGCGTGCGCGCCGAGACGATGATCACCGGCATCTGGCTCGTCTCGCGCAGGGTCTTGATGAAGTCGTAGCCGTTCATGCGCGGCATCATGATGTCCACGAGCGCCACGTCGGGCGTGCGCGAGCGCAGCAGCTCGAGGGCCGCCACGCCGTCGGGCGCGGAGACGACCTCGTATCCGCTGCCGGTGAGATAGAGCTCGAGAAGCTCCACGATGTCGGCGTCGTCCTCCACGACGAGCACGGTCTGTCCCATGTCCCTGGCACCTCCTGTTTCGGGTGCCCATGCTAGCAGCCGGGTACTCGCGCGCCACGTGACGCTTTGGTCACTCGACGTCACCCCGATCAAGCCCAGCGGTTTCGCCCCGGCGGCACGAACTCCGTCAGCAAAAACAGCGTCTTGGCACACAATGCTTAAGAATTTGGGGTAAGTGCACCCTGACGGCGCGAGGGCTTCCGGAGCCGCGCGTCGGAAGCCCTAGGCCAGCTCGAAGAACGTCACGGAGGCGCCGGGCATGCTAAGGGCGCCGCCCGCGAGCTCCGCCTCGCCGCCGAGCGCGTAGAGCACGCGCGAAGACTCGAACGGGCACGGGACCGTGACGCCGCGCCCGGCCGGGTTGAGGGCGCAGAGCACGCGCTGCCCGCCGTCCCCGCGAACCGAGCGCAGGTAGACGAGGGGATAGGCGTTCTTCTCGCAGTGCACGAACTCCACGGCTGCGTTGACGCCGAGCGCCGGCGTCGCGCGGCGCAGCGCGATGAGCCGCTGGACCTCGCGCCAGAGCGAGGCGTCGTCGGCCATCTCGCCCGCCACGTCAGGGGCGTCCGCGGCGTCATCCTGCCGGATGTACAGACGCTCGGCCGGAGCGTCCGAGAACCCGAAGTTCGGCTCCGCCGCGTCCCACTGCATCGGCGAGCGAGCCCCCGTGCGCTGGTAGCCGCCCTCGACCGACGTCACGTCCAGGTGCCTCATGCCGATCTCGTCCCCGGCATAGACGAACGGGCATCCCGGCATGGACATGATGAAGGCAAAGGCCAGCTTCATCTCCTCCGGGTCCAGGAACTTGCGCAGGCGGTCCATGTCGTGGTTGCCCGACGGGATGCACATGAGGCCCCTGCCGTCGGTGAGCTCCATGTTGCGGCGGTAGGTTGCCACGAACTCGCTCGCGTCGCCAGCCCCCTCGCGCGAGAACCACGGGTGCTCGCAGCGGAAGAGGTCCATGTAGTGCGAGGTACCAAACTGCAGCAGGAAGTCCATGTGGAAGCCCGCCCGTATGGTCTTGTCGGGCTCGCCCCACTCGGAGATGAGCACGGCCCCGGGGAAGCGCTCGTCCAAAAACGCGCGCATGTCCTGCCAGAGGGCGATGGTGCCCTCCTGCTCCGGGTCGTCCTTCACGAGCGAGCCCGCCATGTCAACGCGGAAGCCGTCGCAGCCGCGCTCGAGCCAGAAGGCCATGACGTCCTTCATGGCCTGACGCGTGGCAAGCGCCTCTGGGGAGTCCATCGCGCTCTGCCAGGGCTCGCTCACGCGGTAGAAGCCGTAGTTGAGCGCGGGCTGGAAGGCGAAGAAGTTCACGGCGACGGCACCGTTGCGCTCCGAGATGCCGCGCAGCACGCCGTTGACGCCGGGAACGTCGCCCACGGGGGTCCACACGTCGTCGGTCCAGACGTAGCGGCCGGTGAACTCGTTGGGCGCCGCCTTGCTCGACTCCCTGAACCAGGGGTGCTCTATTGAGGTGTGCCCGGGCACCAGGTCGAGAAGGACGTGCATCCCGCGAGCGTGAGCCTCGTCGAAGAGCCGCTCGAGGTCGGCATTGGTGCCGTAGCGCGGGGCAACCTGGCAGTAGTCGGCGACGTCGTAGCCGGCGTCGCCGAACGGGGAGACGAAGCAGGGGTTGAGCCACAGGGCGTTGCACCCCAAGTCAAGCACATAGTCGAGCTTGGCGGTCACGCCGGGCAGGTCACCGATGCCGTCGGCGTTGGTGTCGTTGAAGCTCTGCGGGTACACCTCGTAGAATACGGCGTCATCAAGCCACGTGCTCATGAGCGCTCCCTTCTCGCCCTCTGTCCGTCCCCTGATTGGAAACGTTTCCAGTCAGGGGGATTATACTCCTCGGGAGGATGCGACGCGGCCACAAAACCGCGGGCGGGACAAAACGGCCGACGAAACGACCGGCCGGGACGCTGCCGACTCGACAAAAGCGGCGGCGGGCACCTCCCCCAGGCGCCCGCCGCCGCTCATCTCGAAATCTCAAACTCTTAGGGGAATCGGCCAAGAACGCTACTTGAGCGTCACCTTGAGGATCGGGGCGCCCGCCTCGACCTTCTCGCTGAAGCCGGCCGTAAGCTCGACGCCGGCGAGATCGTCGGAGTTGGAGATGGCGAAGACCACGCAGTCCTGGTAGCCGGCCTCGCTGATGACCTTGCGGTCCATCATGATGATCGGCTGGCCGGCCACCACGCGGTCGCCCTCGGAGACGAAGTTGGTGAAGCCCTTGCCCTTGAGGTTGACGGTGTTGACGCCCACGTGGATGAGGACCTCGGCGCCACCGTCGGACTTGATGGTCACGGCGTGGCCCATGACGGTGCCGACCCAGCCGCTCGCCGGCGCGTAGACGACGTCGCTGTCCGGCCAGAGCGCGCAGCCCTTGCCCAGGACCTCGGTGCTGAAGACCTTGTCGGGGACGTCGGTCATGCGGATGACGCGACCGGAGACCGGGGCGTAGCCGATGCCCGGCTGGGCATCAATCTGGAGGCTCTCGGGGGCCTCGACCGGGGCGTCCTTCTTGGTGAACTTGTCAAAGATTGCCATTGCGCGTGGCTCCTCTCGTTCTGTTCCGATCTTTGTCCTCGCCGATTGTATAATACTGGAATCGTTCTCACCTTGTTGTGGTAGGATGACGCCACGCGACCATCGGAGGTTCTCCATGGATATTCTATCCATCGTGCTCGGCGTGATTGCCCTCGTCACCGCGTTTACGCCGTTCATCTGGCTGCAGGTCGTCGGAGGTTGCGTGGGCATCGCCGGCATCGTGCTGGCGCGCCGCGCGAAGCGGGCGGACTACCGCAAGAGCCTCACCACGGCGATCGGCATGCTCTGCTCCGTCACGGGAGCGCTTCTGTGCTTCGTGGCGCCGGTTCTCTCGCTGGTCAGCAACATCGCGCTGTTCTTCATGACTCGATAGCGCTCTTTTGGGTATCCTAATTAGTGACACAGTGTCACCTATTGGAAGGAGCCCGTCATGAGCACGCTCGTCGCCTATTTCTCCGCAACCGGAACCACCGCGCGCGCCGCCAAGGCCCTCGCCGAGGCCGTGGGCGCGGACCTCCTCGAGATCGTCCCGGAAGCCCCCTACTCCCCTGCCGACCTCAACTGGAACGACAAGACCAGCCGCAGCTCGCGCGAGATGGCGGACGAGACGTGCCGTCCGGCCGTCGCGGGAGACGCGCCCGACATGAGCCGCTACGACACCGTGTTTCTCGGCTTCCCGATCTGGTGGTACGTGGAGCCGCGCATCATCGACACCTTCCTGGAGGCGCACGACTTCTCCGGCAAGACCATCGTCCCGTTTGCCACGAGCGGCGGCTCCGAGCTGGGCAAGGCCCCGCGGCGCATGGCAGCGCTCGCGCCCGGCGCGACGGTCACGGAGGGTCGCCTGCTCAACGGCAGCCCGGACGCTAACGAGCTGCGCGCATGGGTATCCTCGGCATCGCGCATATAATGCCCGACTGTACACAGACGGCTGATTCGGTCATAACGGGCGCGAAATAATACGGCTGTGTACAATCCCCGTCGCCAGCCGCCCCGCCTACCAGATTCCCAGCACGTGCTGCATGCCCAGGCTCACGGCCGCGATGGCAACCCAGCAGCAGAGCCCCATGAGAATCGGCTTGCCGCCCGTACGCACGAGCTTGACGAGGTCGGTGTTGAATCCGATGGCCGCCATCGCCATGACAATCAGGAACTTGGAGAGCTCCTTGATGGGCGCGGTCACGGCGGCGGGCAGCGAGAAGACCGTGGTCACCACGCTCGCCAGCACGAAGAACACGATGAAGGTCGGAAACGCCCGACGCAGGCTGAAGGTGCTTCTTGCCTCGCCGCCTGCGCGACGGGCCTGACGCAGCCGCCAGAACGCGAGCGCGAGCGTGATGGGAATGATGGCCAGCGTTCGCGTGAGCTTCACGATGGTGGCCGCGTCGAGCGTATTGGCCCCGGGATGCATGCCGTCCCAGGCGGCCGCTGCGGCGGTGACGGACGAGGTGTCGTTCACCGCTGTGCCCGCGAAGAGTCCAAAGCCCTCGTTGGTGAGGTCGAGCACGCCACCCAGCGTGGGGAATACGAGTGCCGCGATCACGTTGAACAGGAAGATCACGCTGATTGCCTGAGCGACCTCCTCGTCGTCCGCCTCGATCACGGGCGCCGTGGCGGCGATGGCGGAGCCGCCGCAGATGGATGACCCCACGCCAATGAGCGTGGAGATCTTGCCGGGGATGTTGAGCGCGCGACACAGCACGTAAGACACCACGAGCGAGGTCGCAATGGTGGAGACGATGATGGGCAGCGACGTCATGCCCACCTGTGCGATCTGCGCGAGGTTGAGGCCAAAGCCCAGCAGGATCACCGCGTACTGGAGCACCTTCTTGGACGTGAACTTGACACCGGCAGCAAGCGGCTCGCCCTTCTCGGCCGGCACCAGCAGGGCGAGAACCATGCCGATGAGGATGGCGAAGACCGGGCCACCTACGACCTCGAACTGCTTGCCCAGAATCCACGCCGGAACGGCAACGGCCAGCGCAAACAGCACGCCCTTCCACATCTTTCCGAAGTTCTTGATGAGTTCCATTCGCGTGAGCTCCTTCGTCGCACTTCATTTCTCATTCAGGCTACTCCCTGCGGTTATAATTGATTCCATCCTGTTGCTTATAAAGTCATAAGCGGTTCTTTTATCGAGAGGGACGAGGATGCTCGACTATCGCACGCACACGTTCCTGGCGGTCTACCGAGCGGAAAGCTTCACGCGAGCCGCGGAGGAGCTCCATGTGACCCAGCCTGCGGTCTCGCAGCACATCCGGCAGCTCGAGGATCATTACGGCTGCGCGCTCTTCTCGAAAACCGGGCGCGGCGTGGAGCCCACCGAGGCCGGACGCCTGCTCTACCGCACGCTCGCCGTCGAGGAGAACGACGAGGCCAGGCTGCGCGCAGAGCTAGACGCGCTTGTCGCCGAGAAGGACGCGCGCCCGCCGCTGCGTCTTGGCTGCACGCGCACGATTGCCGACTTTGTGGCCCCTCGCATGCTCTCCGCCCACCTATGCCGTCACCCCGACGCGCGCATCGTCATGCGCGCGGGAAACACCGAGGAGCTCGTGCGCCTGCTCGACCTGGGGGAGATTGACTTTGCGCTTGTCGAGGGGCCGTTCGACCGGACAAAGTTCGACAGTGCGACCTTCTCGCACGAGCCGTTTGTGGCAGTTGCTGCCGCTGGAGAGCGTCCTGCGAGCATCACGGACCTTCTCGGCCAGCGACTCGTGCTCCGCGAGCCCGGCTCGGGCACCCGAGAGATTCTCGAACGCAACCTCGCGGCGCGCGAGCTCTCCGTGGGTGACTTCGCCAGCGTTATCGAGCTCGCCAGCATACCCACGATCAAGGCGTGTGTCGCCGCTGGAGCGGGAGTGAGCTTTCTCTATCGGGCGGCAGTGGAGCGCGAGCTCGCCGACGGCACGCTGGTAGACGTCACGCCGGAGGACTTTGTCGTCAGGCATGGCTTTGCCCTCATATGGCAGCGCGGCAGCCGCTACGCGAACGGCTACCGCGCTCTGCTCCGCGAGTGGACGACTCTGCGAGACAGCCAGGCCTAGCGGCGACGACCACCGAAGAGGTTGCGGGTGATCTGACGCGTGGCCTCGCGGCCGAAGGTGTTGAAGATCGTGCCGGCAACCTTGCCGATGCCCTTCATGAACTGGTCCTGCTGCTTCTGGCGAGCCTTCTCGGCCCTCGCCTCGGCCTTGGCCTTCTCCTTCTCGAGCTTGGCCTTCTCCTTCTCCAGCTCCTCGCGCTCCTCCTCGAGCTTCTTGGACTCCTCGTCCTGCTTGGCGACCTCGTCCAGCTGCTCGAAGGCGCTCTCGCGGTCCACGGCCTCGCCGTACTTCTTCATGAGGTCTCCCTGCGCGTCGAGCGCCGCCTTGAGGTCGGACTCGGGCGCCGCGGCCATGAGGCACTGCGGCGGCAGGATCTTGGCGCGCTCCACGATCTCGGGCTGGCCGTCGTCGTTCAGGAACGAGACGAGCGCCTCGCCGGTGCCGAGCTCCAGAATCGCGTCCTCGCTCTTGAACGCCGGGTTCTCGCGGAACGACTGCGCGGCGGCGCGCACGGCCTTCTGCTCGGCCGGCGTGTAGGCGCGCAGGCCGTGCTGCACGCGGTTGGAGAGCTGGGCGAGCACCTCGTCGGGGATGTCGCTCGGGCTCTGGGTGATGAAGTAGACGCCCACGCCCTTGGAGCGGATGAGCTTGACCACCTGGACGATCTTGTCCAGAAGCTCGCTCGGCATGTCATTGAAGAGCAGGTGCGCCTCGTCGAAGAAGAAGACGAACTTGGGCTTCTCGAGGTCGCCCTCCTCCGGCAGCGTGTCAAAGAGCTCGGAGAGCATCCACAGCAGGAACATCGCGTAGATCTGCGGGCTCTGGATGAGCTTGGCGGCGTTGAGGACGTTCACGTAGCCGTGGCCGTTGGAGTCGCACGCGAACCACTCGGAGAGGTCGAGGTCCGGCTCGCCAAAGAAGACGTCGCCGCCCTGGTCCTCGACGGAGATGAGCTGGCGCAGGATCGCGCCCACGGACTGGCTGGACACCTTGCCGTAGGTGGTCTCGTACTCCTTGGCGTTCTCCGCCACGTAGTTGAGCATCGAGCGCAGGTCCTTGAGGTCAATGAGCAGGAGGTTCTTGTCGTCCGCGATGCGGAAGACGATGTCGAGCACGCCCTCCTGGACCTCGGTGAGCTCGAGCAGGCGCGCGAGCAGCGTGGGCCCCATGTCGGAGACCGTGATGCGCACCGGGATGCCCTGGCCGCCGAGCATGTCCCAGAAGCGGCACGGGCAGCCCTCGTAGGTGAAGCCCTCAAGGCCGAACTTCTTGATGCGCTTCTGCATGGCCTCGGTGTCCTCGCCGGGGGAGCACATGCCGGTGATGTCGCCCTTGACGTCGGCCATGAAGACGGGGACGCCCGCCTTGGAGAAGCCCTCGGCCATGACCTTGAGCGTCACGGTCTTGCCCGTGCCGGACGCGCCGGCGATGAGGCCATGGCGGTTGGCCTGGTCGAGCAGCAGGCTGACGGGTTTGTTGTCGGGCTCGGCGCCCACGCCCATCCAGATGGCGTTGTCCTTGAACATGAGCCCCCCTTGCGTAAGGTTTGGAAGGGTGAATATCCGCAGCTAAGAATACCAGCCGAGAAGGACCTTCTCGCCGAACCTCAACGAGCGATTGACGACTCTGTCAGACGACGGAATTGGCTTTGCGCAATTGACTTGGCGCTGGTCAGCCCAACCCTTGAAAACCGGTTGAATCTCGGGTCAAATGGAGGAGGCAACGGGAGGACAGTACATGGGCGACATGACATCGCACGATGACGCAACCACGGAGGGCACGCCGTTCGGCGCGGATACGCTCATGCCCCTCATGAACACGCCGTTCACCCCCGGCACGCACCTGCAGGCCATCGAGGCCATGACGCCGGGCGCCCAGCG
>CAUGFC010000005.1 GCA_959598545.1 uncultured Olsenella sp.
ACGGCGCTCACGTGGTCGCCGCTCACCATGTTCATGACCTTGACGCCCTGCGTGGAGCGGCCGAGTCGGCTGACGTCGTTGGCCTTGACGCGGATGACCACGCCCTCCTCGGAGACGATCATGAGCTCGTGCTGCGGGCCCACGACACGGCAGGCCACGAGGCTGCCCTTCTTGGCCGTCATCGCGATCGTGTAGACGCCCTGACCGCCGCGGCGGTGCTCAGGGTACTCGGAGACGGGCGTGCGCTTGCCGTAGCCGTTCTCGGTGATGACGAACAGGTCGCCGTTGCCGTTGGTGATCTCCATGCCGAGCATGCGGGCGTCGCCCTTGAGCGTGATGCCGCGGACGCCGGAGGTGTTGCGGCCCATCGAGCGGACCTCGGACTCGTCGAAGAGGATGGCCTTGCCGTCCGTCGAGACGAGCATGACCTTGTCGCCCTCGCGCACGCGGCGCACGTTCACGAGCTCGTCGCCGTCGCGCAGGTTGATGGCGATGATGCCGTCGCGGCGGCTCTTGTCGTACTCGCTCATGGCCGTCTTCTTGACCATGCCGGAGGCGGTGGCGAACATGAGGTACTCGCTCTCCGGGAACTCGCGGCAGGTGATGACGGCCTTGGTGCGCTCACCCTCGGCGAGGGAGAGCACGTTCACGATCGCCGAGCCTCGCGCGTGGCGGCTGCCGATGGGCAGCTCGTGGACCTTGAGGCGGTAGACCTTGCCGAAGTTGGTGAAGAAGAGCACGTAGTCGTGGGTACTCGCGACGAAGAGGTCCTCGACGAAGTCGTTGTCCTTGAGGCTGAGACCCTGGACGCCCTTGCCGCCGCGCTTCTGGGAGCGGTAGGTGGCGACCGGGATGCGCTTGATGTAGCCGGTGTGGGTGATCGTGACGACCATGTCCTCGTCGGCGATGAGGTCCTCGACGTCGAGGCTCTTCACCGCGCCACCGATCTCCGTGCGGCGCTTGTCGCCGAACTTGGCGGCGATCTCGCGCATCTCGTCCTTGATCACGCCGAGGATCTTCTCCTCGTGGGCGAGAAGGTCCTCGTAGTAGGCGATCGCCTGGCGCAGTCCCGCGAGCTCCTCCTCGATCTTGTCGCGCTCGAGGCCGGTGAGGCGACGCAGGCGCATCTCGAGGATGGCCTGGGTCTGCTCGGGAGAGAACCCAAAGCGCTCGATCAGGCGCTGCGAGGCCTCGGTGTCGGTCTGCGAGGAGCGGATGATGTGGATGACCTCGTCGATGTTGTCGAGCGCCAGGAGGTAGCCCTCGAGGATGTGGGCGCGGGCCTGGGCCTTCTTGAGGTCGTAGCGGGTGCGGCGGGTGACGACGTCGACCTGGTGGTCGACGTAGTGGCGCAGGATCTCAGGCAGCGAGAGGCACTTGGGCACGCCGTCCACGAGCGCGAGGTTGTTCACGCCGAAGGTGGTCTGCAGCGAGGTGAACTTGTAGAGGTTGTTGAGGACGACCTCCGGCACCACGCCCTTCTTGAGCTCGATGACGAGGCGGATGCCCTTCTGCGTGGACTCGTCGCGCATGTCGGAGATGCCGTCGATGCGCTTCTCGTTGACGAGCTGGGCGATCTTCTCCTGCAGCGTGCCCTTGCTCACCTGGTAGGGGATCTCGGTGAAGACGATGCGGCTGCGGCCGGTCTTGGTGGACTCGACGTGCGCCTTGGCGCGGATCGTGATGGAGCCGCGGCCGGTCTCGTAGGCCTGGCGGATGCCGTCGGAGCCCATGATGACGGCGCCCGTCGGGAAGTCGGGGCCGGGCATGACCTGCATGAGCTCGTCGACCGTGATGTCGGGGTTGTCGATGAAGGCGCAGGTGGCCTCGACGGTCTCGGCGAGGTTGTGCGGCGGGATGTTGGTGGCCATGCCGACGGCGATGCCGGAGGAGCCGTTGACCAGCAGGTTGGGGAAGCGCGCGGGCAGCACCACGGGCTCGGCGAGCGACTCGTCGTAGTTGGGCTGCCAGTCGACGGTGTCCTTCTGGAGGTCGCGCAGGAGCTCCATGGCGGGCTTGGCCAGGCGGCTCTCGGTGTAACGCATGGCCGCGGCGCCGTCGCCGTCGATGTTGCCGAAGTTGCCGTGGCCGTCGATCAGCGGCGTGCGCATGGAGAACCACTGGGCGAGACGAACCATCGTGTCGTAGACCGCCAAGTCTCCGTGCGGGTGGTACTTGCCGATGACCTCGCCGACCGTCCACGCGCTCTTCTTGTGCGGGCGGTTGGGGAAGATGCCGGACTCGTTCATCGCGTAGAGGATGCGGCGGTGGACGGGCTTCAGGCCGTCACGCACGTCCGGCAGGGCGCGCGCGGTGATGACGGACATGGAGTACTCGATGAAGGACTGCTTCATCTCCTGGCCGAACTCGCTGACCTGGAGCTGTCCGCCGTTGATGTCCGTCTCGCCGGCGTCGGTGCCGCGGGAGTTGGCGCCGAAGCTCTCCTCGAGCTCCTCGTCGTCGGAGTCGTCCTCGTCGTCGGAGTCGTCCTCGACGTAGACGTCGGAGTCCTCGTCGGACTCGGCGCGGGCGAGCAGCCGGCGCAGGTCCTCGGGCATCTCGGAGCTGTTGTTCTTCTCGTCTGCCACGTGTGGCCTTTCTCTTTGGGTGAGACAAAGGGGACAGGTTCCTTTGTCTCATATCTTTTTTAATGAGACAAAGGAACCTGTCCCCTTTGTCTCATTTCGGTTAGGCGTCGAGGAAGCGGGCGTCGTGGGCGTGCTTCTCGATGTAGTCGCGGCGGTACTCGACCTGGTTGCCCATGAGCTCGCGGACGGCGCGGTCGGCCATGGCAGCGTCCTCGATGCTCACGCGCTGGAGGATGCGGGTCTTGGGGTCCATGGTCGTGGAGGCCAGCTGCTTGGGGTCCATCTCGCCCAGGCCCTTGTAGCGCTGGACGGAGTAGCCCTTGCGGCGGCGCCCCGAGCCCTTGATCGCAGCCTGGGACTTGGCGTCGGTCTCGTCCTCCTCGTTGGGGTTGAGGCCGAGCTCGCGGATGGAGCGGTTCAAGATCTCGTCCTCGGGCGTCTTGCCGTCCGGGTAGACGTAGTGGATCTTGTTGCGCACCTTGATGCCAAAGATCGGCGGCGTGGCGATGTAGACGTAGCCGGCGTCGATGAGCGGGCGCATGTACTTGTAGAAGAAGGTCATCAGCAGGATGCGGATGTGCGCGCCGTCGACGTCGGCGTCCGTCATGATGATGATCTTGTGGTAGCGGGCCTTGGAGATGTCGAAGTCGCCGCCCTCGCCGGAGCCGGTGGTCACACCGGTGCCGATGGCGGTGATGAGCGCCTGGATGGTGTCGGAGGAGAAGGCGCGGTGGTCCTGCACGCGCTCGACGTTCAGGATCTTGCCGCGCAGGGGCAGGATGGCCTGGATGTCGCGGCGGCGGCCGTCCTTGGCCGAACCACCTGCGGAGTCGCCCTCGACGATGAAGAGCTCGGTCATCTCGGGGTCGCGCACGGAGCAGTCGGCCAGCTTGCCGGGCAGCGCCGCGCTCTCGAGCAGGCTCTTGCGGCGCGTGGCCTGGCGCGCCTTCTGCGCGGCGAGGCGGCCCTTGGCGGCCTGGGAGGCCTTCTTGAGGATCTCCTTGGCCTGGTTGGGGTGCTCCTCGAGGTACTCGGCCATGCCCTGCGACACCACGCGGTTCACGAGCGTGCGCATGTAGGAGCTGCCGAGCTTGGCCTTGGTCTGGCCCTCGAACTGCGGGTCGGGCAGCTTGACGGAGATGACCGCCGTGAGGCCCTCGCGGATGTCGTCTCCGGTGAGGTTTGCGTCCTTCTCCTTGATGATGTTCTTGGCGCGACCGTAGTCGTTGATCACCTTGGTGAGGGCCGTGCGGAAGCCCTCGAGGTGCATGCCGCCCTCCTCGGTGTAGATGTCGTTGGCGAAGGAGAGGGTGTGCTCAGAGTAGCCGGTGTTCCACTGCATGGACACCTCGACCTCGCCGGTCTGCGACTCGGGGGCGTCCGCGGCGGAGCGGCCCTCGATGTAGATCGGGCGGGAGAGGCCGGGCAGGATGTCCTTCTCGGCGTTGAGGAACTTCACGAAGTCGATGATGCCGCCGGCGTAGCAGAACTCGTCCGTGCGCGGGGTGAGCTCGCGCTCGTCGACCAGCGTGATCTTGAGGTTCTTGTTGAGGAACGCCGTCTCCTGCAGGTGGTCGTGCAGGGTGTCGTAGCTGTAGGTGGTGGTCTCGAAGATCTCCTCGTCGGGCCAGAACGTGATGGAGGTGCCCGTGGCCTTGGAGCTGCCCACGACCTTCATCTTCTGCACGGTCTTACCGCGCTCGAAGACCATCTCGTAGATCTTGCCGTCGCGCTTGACCTGGGCGACGAGCTTCTTGGAGAGGGCGTTGACGACGGAGACGCCGACGCCGTGCAGGCCGCCGGAGACCTTGTAGGCGTTGTTGTCGAACTTGCCGCCGGCGTGCAGGATCGTGAGGACGACCTCGAGGGTCGGGATCTTCTTGACGGGGTGCTTCTCCACGGGGATGCCGCGACCGTTGTCGTCGACGGTGATGGAGTTGTCCGGGTGGACGGTCACCTTGATCTTGGAGCAGAAGCCGGCCATGGCCTCGTCAACGGAGTTGTCCACGATCTCCCACACGAGGTGGTGCAGGCCGGACGCGGACGTTGTGCCTATGTACATGCCGGGGCGCTTGCGCACCGCCTCGAGGCCCTCGAGGATCTTGATGGAATCCCCGCCGTAGTCGTTCTTCTTTGCCACGCTCACATCCTCTCGCCGATGGTTTGTCCCAAAAGGCGTCTGTCTTGCTCGGGCCGATGCCAAAACAGGCATAACCTAATCAATGATAGCGGTTGTGAGGCTGTGAGAGGGCTTCTAAGGCCCTTCTCAACAAATTAGCTATGTTCTTGCTTCTGCGCTTGGTAAGACACTCTCATCGCCCGAGAGACGCTATCGCGCAGCTGCTCGGGAAGCCCCGCGCAGAGCTCGTCCACGCGCCGCTCCTCCTCCGCGGTGAGCTCCGGGAGGGGCCGGGGCGGCTCCGCGGCGCCCGGCGTCGGCCGGGTCGCGTCCGCGCGACGGTCCAGGTAGCGCTGCTTGGAGAGCTTGAAGCGGACCTCCGAGAAGCGCAGGCCGCAGGTCGCGAGCCGCGCGGGGTAGATCTCCCGCCGGGCCATGAGGTCGACCTCGCTCGCCTTGCTGTCCACGTAGACCACGAGCACCGGGTCGACGCCCGTGCGACGGTCGTCGACGTAGGTCCCCACGGTGTGGGCACGCTCGTAGTCCCCGTTGACCGAGAACCACGCCCTGCCGACGTTCCACGTGGAGCGAAGGCCCTCGCCCATGTCCTCGACGGCGGTGACGTCCCCGAGAAGGTCGGCGAGACTCTCCGAGGCGCGCTCGCGCCGGACGGTCTCCCGCTCTATCTCGCTTCTCGCCGCGCGATCGTCTCGGTCCCTCTCACTCATCGAACCTCACCACCTCGGCGGCGGCGAGCAGCTCGGGCGAGAAGTACCCGAGGTTCGTCGTCGTTATCAGCGTCTGTATGCCGCCCCCCACGAACTCGACCACCGCGCTGCGGCGGCGCTCGTCGAGCTCGCTCATCACGTCGTCGAGCAAAAGCACGGGTCGGCTCCCCAGGATCTCCCCGGCGAGCTCCACCTCCGCCATCTTGAGCGCGAGCACCACGGAGCGCTGCTGCCCCTGCGAGGCGTAGGTCCGCGCATCGCGGCCACCCACCGTGAAGGTGACGTCATCCCGGTGCGGCCCGACGCAGGTCTGCTGGCGTCGCAGGTCCTCGTGCCTGTTCGCGGCCAGCCGCTCGAGGAGCAGCTCGCGCAGCTCGTCTCGACCCATGGTCTCGCAGCCCTCCCCGAGGGTGCATCGGTAGGAGCACGAGAGCCCCTCCCCGCCGGCGATCGCCTCGTAGGCGCGCGAGACCTTCTCCGCCAGGCGGGTGAACATCCTGAGCCGCGCCGCCAACAGCGTCGCTCCGCCCAGGGACACCGACGCGTCCCAGGCGTCGAGCAGGGAGGGGTCGGGGTACTCGTCCCTCAGCAGGCGGTTCCTCTGCTCGACGGAGCGCTGGTAGGCAGCGAGCACGTTGGCGTAGCCGCGGTTCGCCTGGCGCCCGAAGGCGTCCAGCTCGTCTCGCCTCAGGCGCGCAGAGCCCTTGACCAGGGACAGGTCGTCCGGCGAGAAGAGCACCGACATGAGGTCGCCCGGCATGTCCGCGGCCTGGCACCGCTTGCCGTTGCGCGAGAAGCGCCGCGCGGAGGGCTCGGTCGTCACGTCGCAGCGGAGCTCTATGACGCGGCCGTCGCCCTCGAGCCGCGCGTCCAGGCGCGCCGAGCGCTCCCCCTCGCGCACGAGCTCGCGCGGGGAGGGCCTGCGGAAGGACGTTCCCGCGGTGAGGAGCTGCAGCGCCTCGACCGTGTTGGTCTTGCCCACGGCGTTATGGCCGACGAGCACCGTCACGTTCGGCGACGGCTCGAGCTCCAGCCGCTCGAAGTTCCTGAAGTCCGCGAGGGACAGGTGCGTGACGAGAAGCCCCATCGAACACCTAGAGGCGCATCGGCATGAGCAGGTAGAGGTAGTTGATCTTGCCGTTGCACTTGAAGATGCTCGGCTGGTTGGCGCTCTGGAGCTCCAGGCGCACCTCGCTCGCGTCAGAGACGGCGTTCACGCAGTCGAAGACGTAGTGGTAGTTGAGGCCGATCGAGAGCGTCTGCCCCTCCACCTCGCAGGAGATCGTCTCGGAGGAGTCCCCCTGGTCCGGAGAGCTCGCGGAGAGGCGGATGAGGCCGCCGTCGGCGTCGACGTCAAAGCGGATCGTCGCCTTCTGCTGGGCGATGACGGAGACGCGCTTGAGCGCCGAGGAGAACTCCTCGACGTTGAGGTTCGCCGCGGTCGCACAGGACTGGGGAAGGAGCTGGCGGTAGGAGGGGAAGTTGCCCTCGAGCTGGCGCGTCACGAACGTCGTCGTCCCGAAGGTGAAGACGACCTGGTTCTCGCTCGTCCCGATCGACAGGGTGTCGGTCATGGAGGGCATGGCGAGGACGTCGTGGAAGACGGCTCCGTTGATGACCGAGCAGAAGGGCTCCTCGGGCGCGGCCTCGACGGAGGAGTCGCAGACCGCCAGGCGGAAGGAGTCCGTGGCCACGAGACGGATCGTGTTGTCCTCGACCGTGAGCTGAATTCCCTGCAGGTACTGGCGCGTCGGCTCCTTCGAGGTGACGCGGTAGACCTTGTCGACCATGCGCGCGAGCAGCTCGCTCGGCAGCCCGATCGTACGCTGGGCCTCGACCTCGGGGAAGGAGGACCAGTCGGCCGCCGAGAGCGTGTTGAGGCGGAACGTGGACTTCACACAGGAGATCGTGACCATGCGGCCCTCGGTCTCGAAGGTCACGGCCGCATCCGGCAGCGTCTTGGCGATGTTGAGGAGCACCTTTCCGGAGACCACGGTCTCGCCCTCCTCCTCGACGTTTGCCGGGACGAGGTGGCGGATGGAGATCGTGAGGTTGTTCGTCTGGAGCTCGAGGGTCCCCTCGGCCGCGCGGAGGTAGATTCCGGAGAGTATGGGCAGCGTCGAGTTGGTCCCCATACCCTTCGACACGACGGTGAGGGCCTTCATCAGGGAGGACTGGCTGACTGTGAACTTCATCGGGCGCCCCTTCTTCTAGGTACTTATTAGAAAGAATAAGAACAGTAGTAGTAAAAGAGTCTGCAGAAAAGTAGAAAAGTCGAGAACCACGAGGTCAGAGACGGTTCTTCTCGTCATGGGACGCAGCTTGGAAATCAACAGCCCCCGACATTGGTAAGACGGCGAGAAAAACGTTCGACATTGGTTCCCTCCTTTTCACCCCCTTTCTACAGCGTTCCCACAGACGGTCTACAACGTCAGACGTTTCCGGTGATCGACTCGCGGATCTGCATGAGCCGGTCGTAGAAGGTCTTGTCCTCCCGTTTGGCCTCGTCGACGACGCTGATGCTGTGCATGACGGTGGCGTGGCTGCGCCCGCCGAAGTGCTTGCCGATGTCCGCGAGCGTGCGGTCACAGAGCTCGCGCGAGAGCCAGATGGCCACGTGGCGTGCCTCCATGAGGCCCTTGTGGCGCTTGTTGCCCACGAGGCTCGAGTGGTCGATGTCATAGAACTTCTCGACCGCCTTCTGCACGTCCTCGATCGAGACGGCGCGCCCGGAGCTGGGCCAGCACTCCTTGGCCACGGTCTCGATCTCCTCCTTCGTTATGGAGGAGCCCCTGCGCTCCGCGGCCGTGGCCGCGAAGAGGCAGCGCTGGCAGAAGCCCTCGATGACGCGGATGTTGTTGCCCGCGCGCTCGGCCATGTAGCTGCGGGCCTCGGGCGGGACGGTGCCCGTCAGGCCGGCTACGTTCTCGCGCACGGCGTCGTCGCGCATGCGCTCGCAGAAGGTCTCGATGAGGCGAAGCTTGAGCTCGTAGCTCGGGACCTGGATGGGCGTGGTGAAGCCGGCGGAGAGGCGGCTCGTGATGCGCTCGTCGAACCCGTCCTTGCCCATGCCGAGCTGTGCCGGGGTCCGGTCGGCGGCGAGCACGATCTGCTTGCCGTTGGCGATGAGCTCGTTGAAGGTGTCGAAGAAGAAGCCGAGCGTGCCGGCCTTGCCCGACATCTTCTGGACGTCGTCGATGATGAGGACGTCGACGTCGGCGTAGCTCTGACGCAGCGCCGCCGCCGCCGAGCGCTCGGAGTGGCGCATGGCCTCGGTGTAGTCGGTTATGAAGGAGGACGCGTCGCGGTAGACGCACAGGCGCGAGGGGTCGTTCCTCGCCACGTAGTTCTGGATGGCGCGCAGCAGGTGGGTCTTGCCGAGGCCGCTCTTGCCGTAGATGAACAGCGGGTTGTAGGTGCTGTTCATGCCGTTGGCAACCTGGAGGGCCGCCTGGTAGGCGATGTCGTTCTCCTCGCCGCGGACGAAGCGGTCGAAGGTGAGCTTGGAGGTCGTCTGGGAGATGTCCTCGACGAGCGGGTTGTTCCTGCGGCGCATCGCCGCGGCCGCGCGGGCCTCCTCGCCGCTGTTCTCCTCCCAGGTGTCCTCGGCTATGACGCGCGTGGTAGGCCCGCTCCAGGTGGTGACGTGGCCGTCGCCGGTGGCGGCCGCCCAGCTGTCCGCCTCCTCGCGGGACATGGAGGAGGTGGCGGCTGCGGCAGGGCGCGCCTGCGCGGGTGCGAACTCGAGGTCGAGGTGCATGGGCTCGAAGGCAGCCTGAGAGAGGCACTCCTCGATCATGGAGGCGTTCTTGGAGACGGTCTTGAGCACGAGCCTCATCGGGGTCTCGAGGCGCAGCGTGCCTCCCTCCATGCTCGTGGGGGTGCAGTTCCTGAGCATGGCGAGCGTCGACTCGGGGAGGTCCCGCGCGGCGAGCAGGTCAAGGGTGTCCTGCCACAGAGCCTCGGCGTCTGATTCTAGAGAGAGTTCCATATATGTCGCATTCCCGATTGTTGAAAACAGCGACGCATAGTATAGCGATTGTAGATAACTTGGCCCGGAGAACCTAGACGAGCGCACGCCCAATCCCGGTGAGCTGATACTTCTGCCCGACCTTGGTCACGATGCCTTGCGCGGCGAGGTTGGAGAGCACCCGCGACCACGTGGGACCGGACGAGCCAAACGCGCGCGTGAGGTCGGACGGGCCGGCGCTGCCGCGCTCGGCGATGAGGGAGATAGCGTTGGACGAGCGCTCGTCGAGCTCGACCGCCGGCATCTGCGGTGCCGCCTGCGCGGGCGCGTACGTCTGCTGCGGGACCGTCGCGGGCCAGGGGTACGGCGCCGTCGCAGGCCATGCCTGCTGCGTCGGCGCCCAGTAGGTCTGTGGGGGCATGCCCTGCCAGGTGGGTGTCGGTGTGGCCACGGCCGCGGGCGCCTCCTGCGCGGCGGCCGGCTCGGCACCGGATATGCCGCGGGCCTCGTCCGCGGGCCTCGTCGAGAGCGTGACGACGGTGCCGCCGGCTATGTTGTCCTCGACCTCGAGGCTCCCGCCCTTGTCCTCCATGTACTGCTGGACGTAGGGAAGGCCGCTCCCCACCCCGCGGATGTAGCGCTTCATCTCCTCGGTCGCCGAGGAGGTGCCGAACTCGAGGGCAAGGCCCTTCTCGCGTATTCCCGGGCCCTGGTCGGAGAAGCGGATGGTGTTGCCGTTGTCGAGGATAGAGATCGTGGGGGCCTGAAAGTAGGCGTGGATGAAGTTCTCCACGATCTCGCGTATGACCATGAAGGGTATGGTTCCGCCCTGCTCGCGGGCGAGCCTGGTCACGGTCGCCGTGATCTCCTCGAGGTAGGATCGCACGTCCTGGGGCTCTATGATGACCACGCGCGGGGCCGCCGAGGCGTCGTCGTAGACGGCCACGCGCGCGGGGTGCTCGACCCGGATGGAGTCGGCGCGCCCGTCCGAGGCACCCGCCTCGCCGTTCTCGACGAATGGATAGAAGTCCTGCGGCACCGCTTACCTTTCGACAACTGTTCGTCACCTGTAGAAAACTTTTCGCTGAGAATTCTATCCGAATGAAACTTTTCAACAGGCGACAAAAACTTGTTGATAACTCGTACGACACGGGTGAGAATTCTGAAAAATCATAGCATTGAAACGACGTCGTTTCGCGATTTGGAAGAATGAATCCATTCTTCGGTTTCGTGAAATGGCGCCTCCGCGGGTGTCCGAGAAGCGCCACACGGTGCTTCCTGTGCCCTCTACCTGCGGAGCAATCGTGAAGATATTCTGTCGTGAAAATTGACAGCGCCCGCGCGGGACCTTTACAATCTCTGAGCTTATTGCTCTATCTGGACGTTCATACCCAATCGGGAGGAATAGAAATGAAGCGTACGTACCAGCCCAACAAGCGCAAGCGCGCCACCACCCACGGCTTCCGTGCTCGCATGGCCACCAAGGGTGGGCGCGCGGTTCTCGCCCGTCGTCGTGCGAAGGGTCGCAAGCGCCTCACCGTCTAGTGCCGTGAAGGGGACCATCAAGTCCAGGGGGGACTTCGAGCGGGTCTTCTCGCGGGGGAGACGGTCGGGAGGCCGTCTTGTCCGCGTCCGCCTGCTCGCGACGGGGGACGACAGGCCCGGCAGGGTCGCCTTCGTCGCCGCCAAGCGGCTCGGCAACGCCGTGTACCGCAACAGGTGCAAGCGCGTGCTGCGCGAGGCCGCTCGGCTGGAGGGTCTTCCCATAGCAGGCCGCGACGTGATTCTCTTCTCCACGAACGAGACGCACGACAGCAACCCGCAGGAGGTCGCCGCCTCCCTGAGGAAGCTCCTCAAGAAGGTCGACGCATAGATGGTCCCCGGCACTCTGGGCGCGCTCCCCGCACGGGGTGCCCGCGCCCTGATTCGTTTCTATCAGAGGCGAATCTCCCCGCAGCTTCCCGCACGGTGCATCTACTCGCCCACGTGTTCCGAGTATGCCTATCGTGCCATCGAGAAGTACGGGCTTGTTCGAGGGGGAGCGCTCGCGTTTCGCAGGATTCTCAGGTGCCACCCCCTTCACGCCGGAGGTTATGACCCCGTCCCCTGACGGAGACGGGCCACGGAGGAACCATGTGGGAATGGTTTATTAGCTTTCTTACGTCCGTCCTCTCGGGCATCGAGGGGTTCGTCGGGGACTGGGGCCTCGCGGTCATCGTCCTGACGGTGATCATCCGCCTCATCCTCACGCCGCTCATGGCCCACTCCACGAAGTCCACGGCGCGCATGCAGGTCATGCAGCCCAAGCTGAAGGAGATTCAGGAGCGCTACGCGGACGACCCGACCCGCCAGGCCGAGGAGCTGCGCAAGGTCTACGCCGACATGAGGTTCAACCCGCTCGGCGGATGCCTCCCCATCATCCTGCAGATGCCTGTCTTCTTCGGTCTCTTCTCGGTCGCCCGCGACATCTCCCAGCTCGACGCCAACGCGAGCTTCTTCAGCATCCTCCCGTCCATCTCGGTCTCCTGCTCCCAGATGGTGGAGTCCGGGAACTGGGCGGCCGCGGCGCCGTACCTCATCCTCGTCGCCCTCTTCGGCGTCCTGACCTTCATCCCCATGGTGCTCAACACCTCCCTGCAGGACGCCTCCCAGCGCTCCCAGACCATGACGATGGGCGCGGTCATGTCCGTCATGATGCTCGTCTTTGGCTGGGGCGTGCCCGCCGCCGTCCTGCTCTACTACGTGACCTCCTCCCTCTGGCAGGTCGTCCAGCAGAAGGTGATCACGCAGCGCGTCGTCGAGAAGGCGAAGGCCGAGGCCGAGGCCGCAGCGGCCAGCAGGCCGGTCGAGGTCGACGTCGTGCGTCGCGAGAAGAAGCCGCGCCCGCACAAGAAGAACTAGTGACAACAGGCAAACAACTGTTGTGATGACTAATTTCTAATTCATCGATTTATCTGTTTTCACAGGAGGCGGACATGGCCGAGGACACAGAGACCCAGATCCTTGAGGAGACGGAGGGACAGGATGTCCCTGTCGTCGCCGAGGACGACTTCTCTGACATCCGCAGCCGATTCGAGGCTGGCGAGGAACTGAGCGACGAGGAGATGGACCGCATCGCGGATCTTGCCGTCGGCTACCTCAAGGGAATCCTCTCCCTCTTCGGCGAGGACTCCTGCTCCATCGACGAGTATGACGGCGAGAACGGCGAGCTCATCCTCGACGTGAACGGCGGCGACCTCGCGGTTCTCATCGGTCGCCACGGTCGCACGCTCGACGCGCTCCAGATGGTTCTGACGTCCCTGATGAGCAGCCGCATCAAGTTCTACTATCCCATCGTCGTCGACATCGAGGGATACAAGTCCCGCCGCCGGAAGAAGCTCGAGGACATGGCACGCAGCTCCGCCGCTCGCGCCAAGGAGCGTGGCGGGAAGGTCACGCTGTCTCCCATGAACGCCTATGAGCGCCGCATCATCCACCTGACGCTTGTTGGCGACGAGGGAGTGACCACACACTCCGAGGGTGAGGAGCCTGAGCGCAGGGTTGTCATCACGGCCGTTCGCTAGTCTTTCAGCCATATGCCAATCTATGGGGAGGGCATGTTGAGTGCCCTCCCCATTTCTGTGACAATTCCTTTTGAGACACTGGTTTCTGTCAGGAAGCGTGGTCAACATGGATCTTGTTCAGCAGTTGTGTGAGGAGCTCGCCACCTACGGCATCTCCTGCTCTGAGGAGCAGGGCCGCCTGCTCGTGTCCTATCTTGACCTGGTCATCGAGAAGAACAAGGTTGTCAATCTGACACGTATCTCAGACCCAGTCGAGGCTGTGACGCTGCACCTCGTCGATTCCCTGTTGCCCCTTGCTTGTGATGACGTAACCATCAGAGCTGAGGACAACTTCCTCGACATGGGAACCGGTGCTGGGTTTCCAGGTGTGCCCGTTGCCGTGCTCACTGGTGCCCAGGCACTTCTCGTTGACTCAGTTGGAAAGAAGGTTGCAGCGGTCGACGAGTTTGCCCAGCAGCTCGGGCTGACGAAAGTTGCAACGAAGCATGCTCGACTCGAGGATCTTGCCCGTACGATTCCTGGCTCACAGGACTATGTCTTTGCTCGTGCCGTTGCTCAGACGAACGTCCTCATCGAATATGCCACGCCGTTCCTGAAGCAAAACGGCACCCTTGTTGTCGAGAAGGGGCATCCTGAGGACAGCGAGCTGCTTGAGGCAGAGCGTGCAGCTGAGATTTGTGGACTTGTTCTTGTTTCACGTGAAACCTTCGAACTCCCACGGGATCTGGGACATCGTGAGATTCTCTTGTACAGGCGTGTCAGGAAGAGCAAAGTGAAGCTGCCACGAAAAGTTGGCATGGCTAAGAACAACCCTCTTGGTCAGAAGTAGTTTCACGTGAAACAGAGTGTTTTGACCTAAAAACTGACGCAAAACAGAAAACCAGAAAAGAAGTGGATGTTTCACGTGGAACATTCTCGTATCATGCTGACTAAAGCTTGGCTGTGAAACGGAGGTCAAATGAGCTACAAAGATACCAAGCGAGGACTTCCCCAGCGTGACAGCAAGGTCATAGCTGTCATCAATCAGAAGGGTGGCGTTGGAAAGTCGACGACGGTCATCAACCTCTCCGCAACATTAGGAGAGAACAAGAAGAAGGTGCTTGTTGTCGACTTTGACCCCCAGGGGAACTCGACGAGCGGCTATGGCATCGAGAAGGAAGAGCTTGAGCACGACATCTATGACGTGATTCTGCACGATCAGCCCATTGAGGACGTGATCTTGGAGACCTGCGAGCCCAACGTCTTCATTGTCCCGGCAACCATCCAGCTGGCAACAGCAGAGATCGAGCTTGTGACCGCGATGGCTCGTGAGTCGGTCCTCAAGGACGCGCTCGCTAAGGTGAAGGACGAGTTCGACTACGTGTTCATCGACTGTCCCCCCTCACTTGGCCTTCTGACCATTAACGCACTCATTGCGGCAAACTCGCTGCTCATCCCCATCCAGTGTGAGTACTACGCACTTGAGGGCGTAGCGAAGCTCCTCGAGTCAATGGAGATGGTGAAGCGCCGTATGAATCCCGACCTGGACATCTTTGGTGTGCTCATGACGATGTACGACAGCAGAACGACGCTCTCGAACCAGGTGGTCGAGGAGGTCAAGGGATATTTCGGGAAGAAGATGTTCAACACGATCATCCCGAGAAACGTGAAGCTGTCCGAGGCGCCAAGCCACGGTCTTCCCGTCGTGAAGTACGCACGCGTGAGCAAGGGATCTCTGGCATACATGAAGCTAGCGAAAGAGGTGGTTGCTCGTGGCTAAGAAAACTGGACTTGGCAAGGGTCTTGGTCTTCTCGTCGGCGAGGCCGACGCCGAGACGGCAGGCATGCGACCGGACTCAACGCTTCCTATCGACCGAGTCAAGCCGAACAAGGGACAACCGAGAAAGCGCTTTAAGCCGGAGGATCTAGCAGAGCTGACCGATTCCATCAAGCAGAACGGCATCCTGCAGCCCATCCTCGTTCGCAAGAAGGGAACCGGATACGAGATCGTCGCTGGCGAGCGTAGGTACCAGGCGGCTCGAGCCGCAGGTCTGACGGAGGTTCCGGTCGTCATCCGCGAAATCTCAGACGAGGACGTCTTCAAGCTCGCCCTCATCGAGAACCTCCAACGTTCCGACCTCACCCCACTCGAGGAGGCGCGGGGGTATCGACAGCTGATCAAAGAGAAGGGGCTGACGCAGGAGGAGCTCGCGAAGGCCCTTTCCAAGTCCCGCTCCGCGATCACCAACACCATTCGCCTGCTCGACCTCCCCAGGGAGGTACAGGAGCTTGTCGACGACGGAAGCCTGTCTGCAGGGCATGCCCGGGCGATCCTTGCCGTGCCGAGCGAGGAGGGGCGCGTCAGGCTCGCGAAGAAGGTCGTCGAAGAGCGTCTGTCGGTCCGTCAGACAGAAAGTCTTGCTCCATTGTTTTCTGTCAGCGAGCACACGGAGCGGGCCGTGCGCACCCCCATGCCCCAGTCGTTCAAGCGCGCCGCACGTCAGATGCGCCTTGCCCTGGACACCAACGTGAAGGTCAGAAGTGTCCGCGGCAAGAACAAGGTCGAGATTGAGTTCAGCGACGAGGAGGAGCTCGCGCACATCGTGGAGCTCCTCGCCGGCCCGAGGTCGTGGTCCGATTGATGAGGAGAATCAGGGGGACACTTCTGCTCACAGCCGTCGTTGCCGCGGCCGGTGTGGTTGCCTATAGGCTCCTGCTCTCCGACGCCGCGAAGCAGTCTCTCAGGGAGTGTACGGCTTGCGTCCGTGACGCCGTGGACAAGGTGAGCAAGGTAATCGACAACAGCCAGCTCGTTGATGAGGGCGGCCTTCCCAACCGCGAGAGAACCATCTCCGAATGGGAACAGCTCGGTTATTAGAACATATGTTCTAATCAAGAAAGACATAAAGACGTCCCGGACTCCCTGCGGTCCGGGACGTCTTTCTCGCCAGGGGTGTCTCAGGGATTACCTGCCGCGTTCGACGCGCTGCTTGAGCTGGCCGCACGCGGCGTCGATGTCGGCCCCGCGGGAGTTCCTCACCGTGGCCTCCACGCCGACCGACGCGAGACGCCGCACGAAGTCCTCGGCTCGGGCGGGCGTGCTCGGGCGCAGCTTGGACCCCTCGACCTCGTTCAGCTGGATGAGGTTCACGTGGGCGAGCGTCCCCTCGCAGAAGTCGCAGAGCGCCTGGAGCTCGGCGTCGGTGTCGTTCACGCCGCCGATGAGGGCGTACTCGTAGGTCGGGCGGCGCCCGGTCTTGTCGACGTACTCGCCCATGGCGTTGTAGAGGTTCACGAGCGAGTACTTGCGGACGCCGGGCATGAGGGCGTTTCTCGTCTTCTGGACGGCGGAGTGGAGGGAGACGGCGAGCGTGAACTGCTCGGGCTCGTTCGCGAAGCGCATGATCTGGGGAATCACGCCGCAGGTGGAGACCGTGAGGTGACGTGCGCCGATGCCGGCGCCCTCGGGGGAGTTCAGGCGCCTCAGGGCCGCCAGCGTGGCGTCGTAGTTCATGAAGGGCTCGCCCTGGCCCATGAGGACCACGCTCGTGACGCGCTCGCCGAAGTCGTCGCGCACGTGCATGACCTGCTCGTAGATCTCGGCGTCGGTGAGAGAGCGCGTGAGCCCCGCGCCGCCCGTCGCGCAGAAGGCGCAGCCCATGGCGCAGCCCGCCTGCGTGGAGGCGCAGACGGCGAGGCGGCTGCCGCTCGGCATGCCGACGCACTCGACGCACACGCCGTCGGAGAGGCGAAGCAGGTACTTGCGGCTGCCGTCCGACGAGGCCTGTCGCGCGACCTCCTCGGCGGCGCCCAGGGTGAGTCGCTCTGCGAGCTGCTCGCGCAGGGCCTTGGGGAGGTTGGTCATCTCGTCCCAGGAGCGGGCGTTCTTGGACCACACCCACTCCTCGACCTGCTTGGCGCGGAAGCCCGGCTGGCCGAGCGCGGCGAGGAGCTCCGTGAGCTCGCCGCGCGTGAGGGAGTGGACGTCTCTTCTCGCGTCCTTCTCGGTGTCTGCGTTGGTGCCCATCTCTGCCCCTGTCCTCTGCGACGCGTCCGTTGGAGTATCCTCTTCGGGTGAACACTCAGAGAGTCTAGCGCATGCGCGCCGGGACGAAGGGATACCGATGGACAGAGAGCAGCTGTTGGGCAAGCGCGTCGTGGTCATTGGCGGCGGTTGGTCGGACGAGCGGGAGATCTCGCTGAGCTCGGCCACGGAGTGCCGGTCTGCCCTCCTCGACGCCGGATTCCAGAGCGTCGACCTGCTCGACCTCGCCGCGCACGACTTCGTGGCGCGCCTCGTCGCGGGGTCCTACGACGTGGCGTTCGTGGCGCTTCACGGCGTCTACGGAGAGGACGGCTGCGTCCAGGGGCTCCTGGAGGTCCTGCACATCCCGTACACCTTCTCCGGCGTCGCCGCCTCCGCCGTCGCCTCGGAGAAGCAGCTTGCCAAGGCGGTGTTCCAGGACGCCGGCATCCCCGTCCCCGAGGGCGTCGACCTGCCCGGCGACGAGCCGCTGAGCGAGAAGGCCGCCGACGCGCTCGTCGAGCGCCTGGGGCTGCCGCTCTTCGTGAAGCCCGCCGCCAACGGGTCGAGCTACGGCATCACCCGCGTCACCGAGCGCGGCCAGCTCGCCGACGCCGTGCGGCTCGCCGCCGGCGCCGGAGGCCGCGTGCTGGTGGAGAGCTGCGTCGAGGGCACGGAGATCACCGTGCCCGTCCTCGGCAACGGCGAGGAGTCCCACGCCCTCCCCATCGTGGAGATCGTGACGGGCTCCGAGTTCTACGACCTCAAGGTCAAGTACGAGCCCTCCGCGATGCACCACGTCATCCCCGCGCGCCTGGAGCCCGGCGTCTACAAGCGCGCCCAGGAGCTCGCCGTGCGCGCGCACCGCGCGCTGGGCTGCCGCGGCTGCTCTCGCAGCGACTTCATCGTCCGCGCGGACGGCACACCCGTGATTCTGGAGACCAACACCATCCCCGGCATGACGGCCGAGAGCCTGCTGCCGGACTCCGCCCGCCACGGCGGCATCGAGTTCCCCGAGCTCTGCACGCGCTTCGTCGAGTACGCGCTCGAGGGCGCCGAGAGGCGCGGCTAGCGCATGGCAGAGGGCAGCGCCGCCACGGTGGGCGAGCTCCTCCTGCCCGGCACGCCCGCCGACGTGCGTGAGCGCTACCTGAGTCTCGCCGAGCGCGCCCGGGGGCTCGACTTCGGGCCGCTCGAGGAGGACGTGGTGGTGCTTGACACGGAGACCACGGGCCTCTCGTTCAAGGACTGCGAGCTCATCGAGATCTCCGCCGCGCGCCTCTGCGGGCGCGAGGTGGTCGGCCGCTTCCAGACGCTCGTCGACCCGGGGATGCCCATCCCCAAGGAGATCGAGCGTCTCACGGGCATACGCAGCGTGGACGTCGCCGGGGCTCCGGACGCCCGGGAGGCCGTGTCCGCACTCGCAGACTTCGTCGCCGGCAGCCCCGTGCTCGCGCACAACGCGACCTTCGACCGCACGTTCGTCGAGGCGGTCCCGGGCGGCGCCCGGGTGAGCGACACCTGGATCGACACCCTCGCGCTCTCGCGCATCGCCCTGCCACGGCTGTCGTCGCATCGCCTCGCGGACATGGCCGAGGCCTTCGGGTGCGCCTCCGTGACGCACCGCGCCGAGGACGACGTCGATGCGCTCTGCGGCATGTGGCGCATCCTGCTGACCGCCCTCTCGGACCTGCCGACCGGTCTTCTCGCCCGCCTGGCGTCGATGCACCCCGAGGTGGCCTGGCCGTTCCGACCGGTGCTCTCGTACCTCTCCGGGGCCGCCGCGGCCGAGGTCGGCCCCGAGCCCTTCTCGCTGCGCGCGCACCGCGCCGACCTCGTGCGGGGCCTGGGGCGGGACGCCCGGGCGGACGCGGCCCAGCTCGACCGGCTGGAGGCTCCCACGACGGACGAGGTCGCGGCAGAGTTCGGGCGTGGGGGCGTGGTCTCGCGCATGTACGAGCGCGCCGAGCACCGGCCCGAGCAGGCGGCGATGGCGGCCGAGGTCACCGAGGCGCTCGCGACGTCGACCCACCGCGCCATAGAGGCGGGGACCGGCGTGGGCAAGTCCGTGGCGTACCTGCTGCCCGAGGTCATGTTCGCGCAGCGCAACCACGTGAGCGTGGGCGTGGCGACCAAGACGAACGCCCTGACCGACCAGCTCGTGAGCCACGAGCTCCCGGCGCTCGCCGAGGCGCTGCCCGGGGGCCTCACGTTCACGAGCCTGAAGGGCTACGATCACTACCCCTGCCTGCGGCGGCTCGACCGCGCGGCGACCGAGGAGCTCCCACTCGGGGCGGTCCCGCACGACGGCCGCTCCGACAACGCCGTGGGCTGCGACATGCTCACGGCCATAGCCGTGACCTACGCGTTCGCCTGCCAGTCGCCGGAGGGCGACCTCGACGCCCTGGGCATCCGCTGGCGCTACGTCCCGCGCGAGATGCTCACCACCACTTCGGGCGAGTGCCAGCGCGGGCGCTGCCCGTACTACCCCGGGACGTGTCTGCTCCACGGCGCCCGCCGCCGCGCCTCCTGCTCTGACGTGGTCGTGACGAACCACTCCCTGCTCCTGCGCGACGTGGATGCCGAGGGTCGCATCCTGCCCCCGATCCGCCACTGGGTGGTCGACGAGGCACACGCCTTCGAGGCCGAGGCCCGTCGCCAGTGGGCGGTCGAGGTGTCGGGGAGCGAGGCCAAGGCCGTGTTCGAGGCGCTCGGCGGCACGCGCTCCGGGGCCCTGCACGCCGCCCTGACGCAGGCGATGCCGCTCGAGGGCTCGACGCTGATGGTGGGGCTGCTCACCAAGGCGGCGGCCTCGGTGGCGCGCTCGTCGGTGGCCGTCGCCGACCTGTTCGAGGCCGTGCACGCCCTCGCGGGCGAGGTCCGGGGCGACGGGGGCTACGACACGCTGACGCTCTGGATCGACGCGCGCGTGCGCGAGGGGGCGGGGTGGGCCGCCGTGCGGGACGCCGCGTCCGTGGCGACCGATGCGCTGGACGAGTCCGTGCGCGCCCTCGTCGACGCGGAGGGGGCGCTGGAGCCGCAGGCCCCGCAGGCGGCGGGCGACCTTGCCGAGAGGACCCGCTACCTGCGCGACCTTCTCGCCGGCATACGGCTCGTCTGCGACGGCGCCGACGAGAGCTACGTCTACTCCGCACAGCTCTCAAAGTCCCGCAAGCGGATCGCCTCCGAGCGGCTGGTGGCCGAGAAGCTCGACGTGGGCGCGGAGATCGCGCGGCGCTGGCTGTCCGAGACGCAGAGCGTAGTCTTCACGTCGGCGACGATCGCCATCGGGGATGACTTCTCGCACTTCGACCGCGCCGTGGGTCTCGCCGAGCTGCCGGAGGGGTCGCATCGCGACGTGCGTCTGGACTCGAGCTTCGACTACGACGCGCACATGTCCGTGGTCGTGGCGCGCGACCTGCCCGCACCGAGCGAGCGGGGCTACCTCGAGGCCCTGGAGGACCTGCTCTTCGACGTCCACGTGGCCATGGGCGGCTCGGTGCTCACGCTGTTCACCAACAGGCGCGAGATGGAGCGCGTCTACGAGGGGCTGCGCGAGCGGCTCGCGACCGAGGGGCTGGAGCTCGCCTGCCAGGAGCGCGGGTCCTCGCCGCGCCGCCTGCGCACGCGCTTCATGGCCGAGAAGACCCTCTCGCTCATGGCGCTCCGCTCGTTCTGGGAGGGCTTCGACGCGGCGGGGGACACCCTGCGCTGCGTGGTGATCCCCAAGCTGCCGTTCGCGAGCCCCACCGAGCCGCTCGTCCGCGAGCGCGACCTGCGCGAGGAGCGCGCCTGGTGGCGCTACTCGCTGCCCGAGGCCGTGATCTCGGTGAAGCAGGCCGCCGGTCGCCTGATCCGCAGCGCGTCGGACACCGGCGTGCTGGTGCTGGCGGACTCCCGCGTGGCCACCAAGCGCTACGGGAGCCTCTTCGTGAGGTCGCTGCCGTCGGGCAACGTCTCGCAGCTCGAGTCCGGCAACGTCGGGCGCTACCTGAGGATGTGGCGCGCGAGCCACGAGTAGCGACCCGGCGCGCGGCGAGAAGGGCGGGCACCGCTAGGAGAGCTGCTCGCGCGCGTACTTTTCGACCAGGGCCTCGAGCGAGGGGTCGTCGCAGCGCGCGGTGCCGCCGCAGGCCGCCAGCATCCTCACGAGCCACTCCCCGCCGTAGTAGGGCGTCTCGGCGACCACGGGGCGCGCGCCCGGGGCGCTCGTCACCCGAAGGTCGTGCCAGGGCAGCAGGGTGAGGTAGCGGGGGTCCGAGAACGACAGCGTGACCGTGCGCGGCTCCTCGGACGGGGCAGCGGCGGGCGGCTCGACGCGCTCGGCGAGCTCCGCGTCCGCCATCCGATCGACGCGGAAGGTCCTCGCGTCGTCGCGGTCGAGGTCGAAGGCGTCGAGGTACCAGGACCCGTCCTCGCTTCGAAGGCCGGTCACGAGCACGCGCCGCCTCTCGGCCGGCGCATCGGCGGCCTTCCGGTACGAGAAGCGCAGGGCCCTTCTCGCCGCGCGCGCCCGGGCGCAGGCCTCGAGCGCGTCGGCGACGCCGTCCCCTCCGCCCTCGCCGGCCATGAGGCGCCGCACCAGGCCCTCGTCCACGGGCTCGGCGGAGAGCGACGACTCGAGCCGGGCTCGGAGCGGGTCATCCTCCGGGACGCCCAGCCGCTCGAGCGCCGCCGCGAGGGCGAGCGTCTCGTCGCGGGTGAGGCGCAGGCGCCTGCCGCGCACCCCGCCGGAGTCGACGAGGGTGAGCGCGCCCCCCTCGTCGGCGAGGGGCAGGCCCGTCCCGCCCACGAGCGTCGAGGAGAGGACGAGCCCCACGAGCTTCTCGGCGTGCTCCGCGTCCGTGCCCAGCCGCTCGGCGACCGCGTCCGCGCTCAGGGCGTCGCCGGCCTCCGAGAGGCTGGCGACAAGCGCGACGAGCTCGCGGGCCTCGTCGAGCGCTCCGGGGCGGCCGGCGCCCTCACGTCTAGCTGCCATCTCGCATCGCCCCCTCCAGGACGCGCCTCCACGCGTCCACGAGCCCCTCGGGTCCGACCGGACGGACCCCCATGGCCACAGCCCAGCTCGCCGCGGCCTCCATGTCGCTTCCCGGGGCGAGAAGGACCAGGTCCTCGCCGCGCCGCTCGAGGCTGCCCTGGCGGCCGACCGCGCGCCGCACGTCCTCCTCGCGCCCGGCCTCGACGCGGAAGACGGCTTCGAAGGTAGTTGGCCCCAGCTGGAAGGGGAGGCGCCGCCAGTCGTCGACGGAGAAGTCGGCGGGCAGCTCGAAGGAGGTGCCGGGCTCCTCGCGCACGCGCCGGAACCGGTCGACGCGGTAGGTGCGGACGTGGTCCGCCACGTCGCCGCCGCTCTCGTCGAGAAGACCCGCCACGAGGTAGAGCGCGCCGCGGAGGCCGAAGAAGGCGTAGGGGGCGATGAGGCGCTCCGACTCGTGTCCGCCCGCGTCCACGTAGGTGACGCGGGCGGCGCGGCGTCCCGTCAGGCAGCCGCGCAGGGTCGCGACCTCCCGCCGCACGCCCGCCCCCGCCACGTCGCCGACCGCCAGGGTCTCCGCGAAGGCCCGCGCGACCTTGGCCAGCGCCAGACGCAGCTCCCGCGCCGGCGGGAAGGAGGGGTCCTGCGCGAGGGGGCGGCAGGCGAGCTCGAGCGCGGCGGCGTCCGCCGGCGCGAGCTCGGCGCCCTGCGCGAACGAGCGCTCGACGTCCGCCTCCCAGAGGGCCTCGCCGCCGCGCTGCCGCCGCTCGACGAGCGAGATCCCGCAGGCCTCGAGCATGGCGCGGTCGCGCGAGAAGGCCTTGCGGAAGGCGTCCTCCCGCAGGTCGGGGTAGTGGGCGCGGGCGATCGCCGAGGTGGGGAGCGGCGAGCGCGCGTTCATGAAGTCGAGTGCGAGCGAGCAGATCCTCCTCGCCCGCTCGTCGTCGTGCGTGAGCCTCACGAAACCTCCTACCCGCCAGACGTTCCCGTTCATTGAGCCTTTGCTGTCTTTCCTGCGTAACGCGAGGACAAGACGTATACTCTTTTGATTGTATGCAGGCCTCGCGGCGATGTTCGCGGAACTTGTCAGAAGGATGCTTCGCATGGCCATGACGCACGACTATCTTGACTTCCTGAACAGCAGGATCGACATCTCCCCCGCAAACAGCCAGGAGGAGCTCCAGGCCGCCGAGGTCATCTCCGACCTCATGGCCCAGCACGACGTCGAGGTGAGCACGGAGGAGTTCGATGAGCCCGTGGTCTCCGGCCTCACGCCGGCGATTCTCGCCATCGCGTCGCTCGTCGGCATCGTGCTCGTGGGGGTGGGCGTCCTCCCGCTCACGCTGATCGGGTTCCTCCTCGCCGTCGCCCCGGCGGCCGTCTCCGTCGCCCGCCTCTTCGGGCACCGCTTCTCGATCTCCTTCGGCCCGCGCGCCCAGAGCCAGAACGTCGTGGCCGTCCATCGCGCCACGGGCCCGCTCGTGACCAAGGGGAGCAGGACCATCGTCGTGGTTGCCCACTACGACTCCCCGCACGAGAACCCCCTCTACACGTCGCCCGTCGCCCCGTACCTCACGCTCGCGAGCCGCCTCACGGTCCCGTGCGCGCTGGGCGTGGCGGTCTGCGCCTTCATCCAGATCCTCGGCTTCCTGCCGGGCGCGTTCCGCGTCCTCTTCTGGGTCGTGGGCATCCTCGCCGCGGTCCCCGCGGCCGTGCTCGCCGCAGGCTCGATCGCGGAGCGCATGGCCCCCTGCACCGAGGGCGCCAACGACAACAAGTCCGGCGTGGCCGCCCTTCTCGGCATCCTCGAGAACGTGCGCCCGAGCGGCGCCGAGCCCCGTGCGCGCGAGATCGCGAAGCCCGAGCAGTCGGAAGCTGACGAGGACGAGGCGCCGTCCGAGGCGGACGACGCCGCGCCCGCAGCCGCCCCTGCTGCCGAGCCGGTGCTGGGCACCCGCCACGGCGAGGAGGTGCTCCGCTCGCTCGGCATCCTGCCCGAGAGCTGCGAGATCGAGTACGTCGTCCCCGTCGCCCCGGAGCCGGCCGCGCCCGAGCCCGCCGCCACGATGGCGTTCGACGTGGCCGCCGACGCGGAGACCACGCGCGAGGACCTGATGTCGACCGGCCGCTTCTCGGTCATGGACGAGGGCGGCGAGGGCGTCGGCCCCAAGGACTCCTCCGGCCTCTCCGAGCTGGTCGAGGACTTCGATCCCGACGCCACGCGCCCCACCGCGCCCGTCGAGCGCCCCGACGTCCCGAGCGACCCCGAGTGGGGCAAGACCAGCTATCGCCCGCGGCTCTCGAGCGTCGCGCGCCGCGCCTCGCTCTTTGACCTCCCCGACCCGTCCGAGAACGAGGCCGACCCCTTTGCTACCGACCCCCAGGCCACGCGCGTCCAGGCCCCCGGGGAGGCCGCGCACGACGCGGCGGCCGAGCCGGCCGAGGCGCCCGTCCCCGCCGCTCCCGTCGACACGATCACGCCCGAGGACGTCGCCCGCGCGGGCGAGAAGCCCAAGCGCGGCCTCCGCTCCCTCCTCGGAAAGCTCCGCGGCAGGGCGTCCTCCGACGCCGAGGCCGAGACGGACGACGACGTCCCCGAGGACGACGGCACCTGGCGCGGCGGCGCCGCCCCGCGCGCCGGCCTGCGCCTCGTCGAGGACGACGAGCCCGTCGCCGACGAGCAGCCCGCCGAGAACGAGCCGAGCGAGGAGGAGCTGCGCGACGCCGTCCTCACCCTCGGCGACGACGAGCTCCTCGCGCATGACATCTGGTTCGTCGCCCTGGGCGGCTCCTCCCTCGGCAACGCCGGCATGCGCGCGTTCCTCGCGCGCCACCGCTCCGACATCAGGGGATGCTTCGTGGTCAACCTTTCCTGCGTGGGCGCCGGCCACCTCACTGTCCTCAAGACCGAGGGGCTCGAGGAGACCCGCCGCGCCGACCGCAGGATGGTCCGCCTCCTCTCCGGCGTCGCCTCCGACCTCCACGTGGAGCTCGCCCAGGAGCCCCACGACTGGGAGGACACGGACGCCACGCCCGCCATGCGCTCCTCGCTGCGCTCCGTGACGCTCATGGGCCTCGGCCCCAACGGGCTGCCTGCGCTCTCGCGCACCGCGGACGACGTCGAGGACAACGTCAACGGCGACAAGGCCGCCCAGGTCGCGGCGCTCGTCACGGAGATGATCCGCCGCTCGTAGCGCCCCTAGGAAACGGCCGCGCGCCAAGGTCGTCGCGCCCGGCCGGCGTGTCCCACGGCGGGATTGCTCCGGCAGTGGGGCAGGTCGCCTCCCCTCGGGGAGGAGCGTGGGGATCTCGTTCTTCTCGCCGTGCGCGCCGTTGCGCCGAACACCCTCTCTGACATCGGGCCTCCTGTCCTCTCGGGGATGGGAGGCCTCACGTTACGCGGCGCGGCTTCCCCCAATGTGACGCTCGCTTGCCGCCCGCTGTCACGAGGCTGCCCCGGCGTCCCGTGCGGGCGCGTCGCCGCCGGTAGGGGGCCCGGTCGGAAATCGACGTCGGACCACCCGCCCGCCGTCGGGGCCGCCCGCCGCCACGGACTCTCCACGTCACCCCGCCGCCCGCCGCGTGTGCTTTCAGCGCGCCTTGCCCGCCGGCGTCGCGGCAGGGTATACTTCTCCATGCGCCGGAGCGTCTGGCGTGTGATCGCGGGCATCGCCAAGTGGTAAGGCATCAGCTTCCCAAGCTGACATTCGCGGGTTCGAGTCCCGTTGCCCGCTCCAGAACAGCCGGGGCCCCACGCCGGGGCCCTTTTTTGTTGCCGCCGCCCGCTTGCGGGCCGAGGAAGGAAGACCATGGCAGACATCCCCATGACCGACGAGGAGTGCCGCATCGCCACGGAGCGGCTCTCCGAGCAGCTCGACCTCTACGCCGCCCTGCTCGTCCGCAAGGGCGTGGCCCTGCAGCGCGGCCAGGAGCTCGTGCTCGAGGCGCCCGTCGAGCGCGCCGACTTCGCCCGTCGCGTGGTGCGCGCCGCGTACCGCAACGGCGCCGCGCACGTGACCGTGATCTGGGCAGACGACGAGGTCACGCGCCTGACCTACGAGAACTGCCCGCTCGAGGCCTTCGAGCACACCCCGTCCTGGAAGGTCGAGCAGCTCAACTCGCTCGCCGAGGCCGGGGCGGCGTTCCTGTTCCTGGAGGGCCAGGACCCCTCCATCCTGCGCGGCATCGACCCCGCCAAGCCGGCGGCCGCGTCGCGCGCCCGCAACACCGAGTGCCGCTCGTTCCGCGACGGCATGGACTTCGGCCGCAACGCCTGGTGCATTGCCGGCGTGCCGGTCCAGGCGTGGGCGAGCGAGGTGTTCCCCGAGCTCTCCCCGGCCGAGGCGCTCTACCGTCTGTGGCTCCTCATTCTCGAGGTCTCCCGCGCGGACGGCGAGGACCCGGAGAGCGCCTGGGAGACGCACAACGCCTCCTTCGAGAAGACCAAGCGCTTCCTCAACGAGCACCGCTTCGACGCTCTGCGCTACGAGGCCTCCAACGGCACCGACCTCACCGTCGGCCTGACCGAGGGCCACATCTGGGACGGCGGCGCGGGGCGCACGCAGGACGGCGTGACCTTCTTCCCCAACATCCCCACCGAGGAGGTCTTCACCTCCCCGGACCGCCTGCGCGCCGACGGCGTGGTGCGCTCGGCGCTGCCGCTCGTCCACGCCGGCCAGGTCGTGCGCGACTTCTGGCTGCGCTTCGAGGGCGGCGAGGTGGTGGACTTCGGCGCAGAGCAGGGGCGCGAGGTCCTGCGCCACATTATCGAGACGGACGAGGGGTCGCGCCGCCTCGGCGAGTGCGCGCTCGTTTCCAAGAACACGCCCATCCGCCAGAGCGACACCCTCTTCTACGACACCCTCTACGACGAGAACGCGAGCTGCCACCTTGCGCTGGGCATGGGATTTCCCGAGTGCGTCGCCGGCGGCGTGAAGATGGACAAGGAGACGCTGCTCGCGCACGGCGTCAACCAGAGCGCTGCGCACGTCGACTTCATGATCGGCACCGACGACATGACCATCACCGGCATCTGCGCCGACGGAACCGAGGTCCCCGTGTTCGTGAACGGGCAGTGGGCCTGGGAGTAGTAAAATCGACCCGCGCGCCCTTAGCTCAGCTGGCAGAGCAGGGGACTTTTAATCCCAAGGTCCAGGGTTCGAACCCCTGAGGGCGCACCATCGCACGGCTCGGGCCGGACGTCCTTCACGGCGTCCGGCCCTCTCTTGTGCCGCCCGCCCCGCCTCGTTGAGGGTTTGGGTTCACGATTGCCGGCGGTTCGGGAAGACCGGCCGAGAATCCGCAGGTAGACGCATAGTTCAAAAGAGTATGCAGTCGATTGTCCGGAAATTTGAACCCAAACCCGAAAACGGTTTGGGTTCAAAAAACACCCCCTAACTCCAGTATAAAATCTCGTACGATACAACTAGCTGCGGAAATAGAGAATCCAACAAGTTTTCGGACCAATCCGCGAACCCAAACCCTTCGAAGAGGGGCTCGAGGGCCCTCGGGAAGTGTCGGTTCCGCGCCAATGTTTCAAGACGAAGTCGCTTCTCGCCGCCCTCGCGCCCAGGACCTACACTCAGCACGTCAGACAGCCGCGGGCCAATAGTCCGCGCCCGCTCAACTACTGAGGAGGCCAACGTTGAAGAACGTTTCCAGCGCACCCACGTGTGCCGCCCTCCTCGCATCCCGACGCCAGAACCGACGAATCACGCCCTAGATGTCGCGCGTCGCTCAAGCATGCCGGCTCTTTTCGCCTGCCAGCCCAGCGCCCCGCGACGTCGGGGCTTTTTCGTAGGCAGCACGCTCAGCAGGTAACCCACCCACAGAAAGGGAAGCATCATGGCAGAGAAGGAAAAGGTCGTACTCGCGTACTCCGGCGGACTGGACACGTCCGTCATCGTCAAGTGGCTGCAGGTCGAGAAGAACCTCGACGTCATCGCCATCTGCGGCAACGTCGGCCAGGACGAGAAGGACCTCACCTGGATCAAGCAGAAGGCTCTCGACATGGGCGCCATCGCCTCCGAGGCCATCGACATGCGCGCCGAGTACGCCGAGAAGATCCTCTCCAAGGCGATCTGGGCCAACGGCAAGTACGAGGGCGTCTACCCGCTGCTCTCCGCGCTGTCCCGCCCGCTGATCTCCAAGCATCTCGTGGACATCGCGCACCAGTACGGCGCCAAGTACATCGCCCACGGCTGCACCGGCAAGGGCAACGACCAGGTCCGCTTTGAGACCTGCATCCGCGCGCTCGACCCCGAGCTGGAGATCATCGCGCCCGTGCGCGTGTGGGACCTCACCACGCGCGACTCCGAGATGGAGTGGGCCGAGGCCAACGGCGTGCCCGTGCCCACCACCAAGAAGAAGCCCTACTCCATCGACGACAACCTCTGGGGCCGCGCGATCGAGTGCGGCGTGCTCGAGGACACCTGGAACAAGCCGCCCGCGGACATCTGGACGATGACCAACAACCTCGAGGACTGCCCCGCGGAGCCCGAGGAGGTCGTGATCTCCTTCGAGGAGGGCATCCCCACCGCGCTCAACGGCGAGAAGATGGACCTGCTCAGCCTCATCATCAAGGCCAACGAAATCGCCGGCCGCAACGGCTTCGGCCGCATTGACATGATCGAGGACCGCGTCGTGGGCATCAAGAGCCGCGAGTGCTACGAGTGCCCGGCGGCGCTGCTGCTGATCCAGGCGCACCAGACGCTCGAGCAGCTCTGCCTCGACGCCGAGACCCTCAAGCAGAAGGCCAAGATGGACGTCGAGTGGGCCTCGACCGTCTACCGCGGCCTGTGGTTCAGCCAGAACCGCATGGCCATCGACGCCTACAACGCCTACACGCAGAAGTTCGTCACCGGCGACGTCCGCATCATCCTGTGCAAGGGCGGCCTGTTCGTCGACGGCGTGCGCAGCCCCTACAGCCTCTACGACTACAACCTCGCGACCTACGACGAGGGCGACTCCTTCGACCACACCGCGGCGCGTGGCTTCATCGAGCTCCACGGCCTGCAGTCCAAGACCTGGTCCAAGGTCCAGGGCCCCGGCTCCGGCCTCCAGCCCGTCCACTAGGCGCAAGGCGCGTTTCACGAGAAACGGCCGGCTGGGAGGGTTCCCGGCCGGCCGTCTTGCTAAGCTAGTCACCAGGCAATCCGAGGAAGGAGTCACGATGGCGCTGTGGGGCGGCAGGTTCGAGAAGGGCGTGGACCAGTTCACGCAGGAGTTCGGCGCGAGCCTCGAGGTCGACAAGAACATGGCGGCCCACGACATCGCCGGCAGCCGCGCGCACGCGCGCATGCTCGCCGAGCAGGGCATCATCTCGGCAGAGGACCAGGCCGCGATCGACGCGGGCCTCGCCGACATCGCCGCGCAGATCGACGCCGACACCTTCGCCTGGGACGTCAACGACGAGGACGTCCACATGGCCGTGGAGGGCGCGCTCACCCGCGCGATCGGCGCCGCCGGCGGGCGCCTGCACACCGGGCGCTCCCGCAACGACCAGGTCGCCACCGACATCCGCCTGCTCGCCAAGGACCTCTGCGAGGAGCTCATGACCGGCAACGTCGAGCTGCGCCGCGTCCTTCTCGACGCGGCCGACAAGAACCTCGACGTAGTGATGCCCGGCTACACGCACCTCCAGCACGCGCAGCCGGTGCTGCTCTCCCATCACCTGCTCGCGTACTTCTGGATGTTCGCGCGCGACTATACGCGCCTCGCCGCCGCACGCGACGCCGCGGACGCCAACCCGCTCGGCGCCGCCGCGCTCGCCGGCACCACCTACCCGCTGAACCGCGAGCGCACCACGGAGCTCCTGGGCTTCTCGCGCACGATCCCCAACTCGCTCGACGCCGTCTCCGACCGCGACTACCTGCTCGACCTCGAGTACGCCTGTGCCGTGAGCATGATGCACCTCTCGCGCCTCTGCGAGGAGATCGTGCTGTGGAGCTCCACGGAGTTCGGCTTCATCACGCTCTCGGACGAGTACTCCACCGGCTCCTCGATCATGCCGCAGAAGAAGAACCCCGACTTCGCCGAGCTCACGCGCGGCAAGACCGGCCGCGTCTACGGCGACCTGATGGCGCTGCTCACCACCATGAAGTCGCTCCCGCTGGCCTACAACAAGGACCTCCAGGAGTGCAAGGAGGGCCCGCTCGACGCCGCGCGCACGCTCTCCGACTGCATGGAGATCGCCGCGGGCATGGTGGAGACCTGGACCGTCAACGCCGACGCCATGCTCGCGCAGGCGGGCACGGGCTTCTCTGCCGCCACGGACGTTGCCGACTACCTGGCCAAGAAGGGCATGCCCTTCCGCGAGGCCCACCGCGTGGTGGGCGAGCTCGTGCTCTATTGCGAGAAGCACGGCAAGGGCCTCGAGGACCTCACGCCCGAGGAGTTCGCTGCGGCGAGCCCGCTCTTCGAGGCGGACATCGCACGGGACCTGGACCCCGCCGGAATCGCCAACGCGCGCGTGACCTATGGCGGCACCGGCCATGACGCGGTTGTCGTGCAGATGGGCGAGGCGCGCGCCGCGCTCGAGAAGGACGAGGGCGCCCTGCGGTAGAATCGAGGGGTCAGCCGCGCAACCGCCGAGGAGGCCCCGCATGATCGACCGCTACACCCGTCCCGAGATGGGCCACATCTTCTCCCTGGAGAACAAGTACCGCATCTGGCAGGAGATCGAGGTGCTGGCCTGCGAGGCGCACGCCGAGATGGGCAAGATCGGCATCACGCGTGAGGAGGCCGCCTGGATCCGCGAGCACGCGGACTTCAACAAGGACGAGGTCGACGCCATCGAGGCCGTGACCAACCACGATGTCATCGCCTTCCTCACCAACATGGGCGAGTACATTGACAAGGACGTCCCCGAGGGCGAGCCCAAGCCGTCCCGCTGGGTCCACTTTGGCATGACCTCCTCCGACCTCGGCGACACGGCCCTCTGCTACCAGCTCGTCCAGGCCACCGACATCCTCATCGAGGACTGCCGGAAGCTCGGCGAGATCTGCAAGCGCCGCGCCTTCGAGGAGCGCGACACCCTCTGCGTGGGCCGCACCCATGGCATCCACGCCGAGCCCATGACCTTCGGCATGAAGTTCGGCAGCTGGGCCTGGGAGCTCAAGCGCGACTACGACCGTCTGAAGGACGCCCGCGCCAACGTGGCCTTCGGCGCCATCTCCGGCGCGGTGGGCACCTACTCCTCCATCGACCCGTTCGTCGAGGAGTACGTCTGCGAGCACCTGGGCCTCGTGCACGACCCGCTGTCCACGCAGGTCATCTCCCGCGACCACCATGCCTACCTCGCCGGCGTCCTGGCCACCACCGCCGCCACCTGCGAGCGCATCGCCACGGAGATTCGCAACCTCCAGAAGACCGACACCCTCGAGGCAGAGGAGCCGTTCCGCAAGGGCCAGAAGGGCAGCTCGGCCATGCCGCACAAGCGCAACCCCATCACCGTGGAGAAGGTCTGCGGCCTCTCCCGCGTGGTGAAGGCCAACGCGCAGGTCGCCTTTGACAACGTGGCGCTCTGGCACGAGCGCGACATCAGCCACAGCTCCGCCGAGCGCGTGGCTCAGGCCGACAGCTTCATCGCCCTCGACCACATGTTCCAGTGCCTCACCCGCATCGTGGACGGCCTCATCCTCTACCCGGCGCAGATGCTCGCCAACCTCAACAAGACGCGCGGCCTGATCTTCTCGTCCAAGGTCCTTCTCGCCCTCGTCGAGACCGGCATCACGCGCGAGGAGGCCTACGCCATCGTGCAGGAGAACGCCATGGCCACGTGGCGCGAGGTCCAGCAGTGCGCCGGCGGCACCACGTTCCGCGAGAAGCTCGAGGCCGACCCGCGCTGCACCGTCCCGGCCGCGGAGCTGGACAAGATCTTCGACCCGCGCGCCTTCCTCACGCGCGCCGGCGTGGTCTTCGACCGCCTCGAGCAGCTGAGCTTCGACTAACCGACAATGCGGAGAATGATTCAAAAGGGGTCTGTCCCCGATTGAGTTACTAAGGAGAAGAACGATGCACTTTGACTACACCCCGCGCGGCGTCTGCTCGCGCGCCATCCACATCGACCTTTCCGACGACGGCAAGACCATCGAGCAGGTCTCCTTCGAGGGCGGCTGCAACGGCAACCTCAAGGCCGTGAGCAAGCTCGTGGCCGGTCACACCGTCGACGAGATCACGGGCATCCTCGCGGGCAACACCTGCGGCCCCCGCCCCACCTCCTGCGCCGACCAGCTCGCGCGCGCCCTCACCGAGGCCTCCGCGCAGGCCACCGCCTAGCCATGCGCCTGCCACGCCCCAAGCCCACGAGGCGCTCGTTCCTCAAGGCCGCCGCGGCCGGCTCCGCCGTTGCCGTGGTGGCCGCGGGTGCGCTCTCGGGCTGCTCGCACACGGGGGACGAGATCAACTCCGACCCCGTGGTCGTCGACGAGGACTCCGCTGAGGACATCCTCGAGTCGTTCGAGTCCGTCGACGCCGAGCTCGTGGAGGAGGCGTCCTGGAGGTTGCCGCTCTCCAACGTGCTGCACCCTGCGGAGGGCACCTGGATCCCCGTGACCACGGCCGGGGCCTCCGCCACGCCCATGGTGGTCGCCTCGGCGCTCTCGCTCGCGTCGGGCGCGCTCAGCGAGGTCGTCTCCGAGCCGGTCGGCCACGACACCACGACCGTCATCTACGACGTACGCTGCTCCGACTACCTCTACGCCTGGACGGAGCTGGACCTCCAGACCCGCGCGTGGACGCTCTACGCCGCGCCCTTCTCGGGCGGCGCGCTCGCCGCGTCGCCCACCGCGCTCTGGGAGGGGGACGCCGACTTCGACCCCGCTCCCTTCGCCGTGACCGGCCGATCGGTCATCTGGCAGGTGCAGCCCTCGACCGGGGGGTCGAGAACCACGGAGAGCTCGTTCTGCTACCTCTGGCACGAGGGCGGCGCCGAGGCGCAGCCCGTCGTCGAGTCCCCGGGCCGGTTCGCCACCGCGCCCACCGTCTCGGGCGACGCCGTCGTCCTCACGCCGCGCGTCCGCGCCGACGAGGGCGTGTTCTACGGGGTGACGGCCTACTCTCTCTCGGACGACCTGGAGACCCGTCTCGACCAGCTCGTCATGCCCCAGAACGTGCGACCGTTCCGCGCCACCCGCGTGGGCGAGCGGTTTCTCGTCTCGGTTGAGGCAAGCTACAGCACGGGCGGACTCCTCGGCCAGATGGGCACCTACATCGGCACGGCGGACGGCGGCTTCTTCCGCCTCAACCGCGAGCCGTCGGAGGGGGGCTGCGGCAGGGGTGACGTGGTCGTGATCAAGGGGACGTCATCGTACTTCGTGATCGACCTGGCCAAACGGCAGTACTCGGTGCTCTCCGCCTCAGACCGCTCCGTCGACTACGGCGAGTTCCCCGCCCGCGCCGGCGAGTGCGACACGTTCGTGACCTTCGCGACCGTCAAGGACGCGGACACGGGCTACCCCGCTTCCGTTGCCGTCCGCACCTTCCGCCTGTAAGGTCGCAACGTTTCTCCCCGCGTGGGGTACACTAATGACACCTACGAGCCCGATTTGGCAACTCGAGAGCAGACCAGGGAGGCCCCACGATGGCTTCGGACGAGAAGAAAATCCTGTTGGTCGAGGACGAGAAGGCGATCCGCGACGCCGTCGCCGCCTACCTCGAGCGCGAGAACTACATCGTACGCGGCGTCGGTGACGGGCAGAGCGCCGTCGAGGAGTTCGAGAAGCACACCTTCGATCTCGTCATCCTCGACCTGATGCTCCCCAAGCTTTCTGGAGAGCGCGTGTGCCGCGCCATCCGCGAGACCTCCAACGTGCCCATCATCATGCTCACCGCCAAGGGCGAAGTCGAGGACCGCATCATCGGCCTGGAGCTCGGCGCGGACGACTATCTGATCAAGCCCTTCTCGCCCCGCGAGCTGGTGGCTCGCGTCCGCGCGCTGCTGCGTCGCGCCCACACCGAGGCCGAGCCCGCGCTCGAGACGCTGGACTTCGGCGACCTCGTGATCGACATCTCCGGCCACAAGGTGCTCGTGGAGGGCAAGGAGGTCGACCTCACCGCCTCCGAGTTCAAGCTGCTCACCACCCTCGCGCGCTATCCGGGCCGCGTCTACACCCGCATGGAGCTGGTGGAGAAGGTCCTCGGCTACGACTTCGAGGGCTACGAGCGCACGATCGACTCCCACGTGAAGAACCTCCGCGCCAAGCTCGGCGACGACCCGCGCAACCCGCGCTGGCTCTACACCGTCCACGGCGTGGGCTACCGCTTCGAGGCGCCCGAGAAGCCCGCCGAGTAGGCCGGTCCCGCCATGTCGGCACGCTTCGTCACCGGCGAGCGGGCCCGTCACGAGGACTCGCCCTCGCCAGCCTCGTCGTCGGCCTCCTGGAACACCATAAAGCCGCGTCCCAAGCGGGGCCGCCCCTATGCGACGCGCCTCACCTTCGCCTTTGCGCTCACCGCCATCATGACGGCCGCCGTGCTGGCGATCGTTCTCGCCATCGTGTGGGAGGGCCAGTTCATGGCCTACACGCGACAGAACATGCAGGCCGTGGCGGACTCGACGGCCGGCGTCATCTCCGACGCCTACGCGCGCACGGGCGAGCTGGACGAGGAGGTCGCCTCCGTCGCCGGCTCCGCGTCCGCCATCTCGTCGGAGATCGTGGTCCAGGTCGTCACCGTCGACGGGGACGTCCTCTACGACGACACGTGGGCGACCTCGACCACCCATGCCATCGACGGCCGCGTCGCCCCGCAAACCCCCGCGACGGCGCCTGCGTCCGAGGAAGCGATGGTGAGCGCGGACATAACCTCCCGCTCGGGCGACGTCGTCGGCTACGTGCGTCTCTGGGCGCTCGGCTCGGAGGCCCTGCTTACCAAGGCGGACACCGCGTTCCGTGCCAACTCCTACGGCGCCATCGCCACCACCGCCGCCATCGCGGCCATTCTCGCCTGCGTGATCGGCTACTTCGTCTCGCGTTCCATCGCCCACCCCATCCAGCGCATCACCTCCACCGCCAAGCAGATCAGGAACGGCGACCTCACCGCGCGCTCCGGCGTGACGGGCACCGACGAGGTGGGCCAGCTCGGCGAGACGTTCGACGACATGGCGGGCACGATCGAGCGCGACCTCAAGCTCGAGCACCGCCTCACCGGCGACGTCGCCCACGAGCTGCGCACGCCGCTCATGGCGATGCAGGCCACCGTCGAGGCGATGCAGGACGGCGTGCTCCCCGCCGACGACGAGCATCTCGAGGTCGTTGCGGGCGAAGTCCGGCGTCTCTCGCGGCTGATCGACGCGATGCTCAAGCTCTCGCGGCTGGAGAACGGCACGACGGAGCTCAAGGTTGAGCGCACCGACCTGGTCTACCTCGTGAAGAGCCTCGTCTCCTCCCAGCACCAGCTCTTCCACGAGCGCGGCCTCCACCTGCGCTTCGTTGACGAGACGCCCCATCATGAGCTCTACGCCGACGTCGACCCCGACCTCCTGCGCGAGGCCATCGTGAACCTCATGAGCAACGCCCTGCGCTACACCAACGCCGACGGCTGGGTGAAGGTCTCGCTGCGACAGGACCGCTCCGACTTCCTCGTGAGCGTCCAGGACACGGGCATCGGCATCGCCAAGGAGGACATCCCGCAGACGTTCGCGCGCTTCTGGCGCTCCGACGTGAGCCGCGAGCGCGTGTCCGGCGGCCTGGGCGTG
>CAUGFC010000006.1 GCA_959598545.1 uncultured Olsenella sp.
AAAGTCGGGGCGGCCTGCTGCTGACGCGTTATTTGCGCAGCACAAGCGCCGCCTGAGGAGCTGGACGTGATTGCTAAAAAGGAGAACAAGCCATTCATCGCCACGACGCCGGGGGTGGTGCTGGCGTGTCTGGCGTCATGCTTTCTGTGGGGGTCGGCGTTCCCGTGCGTGAAGATCGGCTACGAGCTGTTCGCGATCGACGCCGCGGACGTGCCGTCAATCCTCGTGTTCGCGGGCACGCGTTTCGTAATCGCGGGTCTCATGGTGGCCGCGGGCATGAGCGTGGCGCAGCGACGGGCGTTTGTGCCGGCATGGCGTGACCTGCCGTACGTGGGCGCGCTCGCAACCTTCCAGACGATCCTGCAGTACATCCTCTTCTACGTGGGGCTTGCCAACTGCGCGGGCGTGACGAGCTCGATCCTGGAGGCGAGCAACTCGTTTCTCTGCGTCCTGCTGGCCGCGCTCGCGTTCCGCTTCGAGCGGCTCACGGAGCGCAAGGTGCTGGGATGCGTCGTCGGCTTTGCCGGCGTGGTGCTGGTGAACGTCGCGGGCGAGGGCGGCGGGTTCAGCTTCACGCTCGCGGGCGAGGGCATGGTGCTCGCCTCCACCGTCGCCGCCGCCATGTCGAGCAACCTCGCCAAGCTCTTCTCGCGCGACCACGATCCGGTGCTGCTCTCCGGCTGGCAGTTCGTCCTCGGCGGCGCCGTACTGCTCGCCGTGGGGCTCGCCCTCGGCGGGCACGTCGCCCCCGCCGACGCCGCGAACCCGCTCCCCGCGCTCGCGCTTCTCGCCTATCTGGGCTTCATTTCCGCGGGCGCCTACTCGCTGTGGTCGGTCGCGCTGGCCGCGAACCCCGTCTCGCGCGTCGCGGTCTTCGGCTTCATGAACCCGGTCTTTGGCGTGCTGCTCTCCGCCGTCCTTCTCGGCGAGACCAACGTGGTAAGCCCCACGGTCGCCGTGGCCGCACTCACGCTGGTGAGCGTGGGCATCGTGATCGTTAACCGACGCGAGGTCCCGGAAGGCGGGTCGGAAAGATAGGATGGGGACAGGCTTCCCGACGAAGGGAGACGTCATGACCCGCCGCATCCTCGGAATCGCCGCCTCAGCCCTCACTGCCGCCTCGCTGCTCGTCGGATGCGGCGGCAGCAACCTCACGGCAACGGAGCTCACCGCCGGCATCGAACCCGCAGGCGCCGCCTCGCTCGAGGTCGGCGAGGGGGCGGACACCTATGACTTCGCCCTCGGCCTGCTGCGCGAGAGCGCCGGAGAGGAGAGCACGCTCGTCTCCCCGCTCTCGGTCCTGTCCGCGCTCGCCCTGGCCGAGAACGGCGCCGACGGAGCGACCCTGGCCCAGATGGAGCAGGTCACAGGCATGAGCGTGGACGCGCTCACCGACACGCTCCAGGCCTACGGGGCCCTGGCCGACGACGGGCCGCTCTCCGTCGCCAACTCCGTCTGGATGCGCGACTCCGACGGCCTTGCCGTGGAGGACGACTTCCTCGCGACGTGCGGCGAGCGCCTCGGCGCACAGGTCTTCTCGGCACCCTTCGACGACTCCACCGTGGATGACGTCAACGCGTGGATCAACGAGAAGACCCACGAGATGATTCCGCAGATGCTGAACAGGATCTCTGGTGATGCGCAGGTCCTGCTCGTGAACGCGCTCGCCTTCGAGGGCGGCTGGGAGGACCCCTTCGACTCCGCGCTGACCTCGCCCGACACGTTCACCTGCGAGGACGGCACCGAGCAAGACGTCACGATGATGCATGCCACTGAGAACGACTACCTGGAGAACGAGCTGGCAACCGGCTTCGTCAAGCCGTACGAGGGCTACGACTACGCCTTCGTGGGGCTGCTGCCCACCGAAGGCGTGACCGTGGACGAGCTGCTGGCGAGCCTCGACGGGAGTGCGCTGGAGGAGCTGCTCACGCCCGTGGCCGGCGCCGGGGCGGAGATCGGGCTCCCCAAGTTCACGACCACCTACGAGACGGAGCTCACGGACGCGCTGCGGGCGCTTGGGATGACGGACGCGTTCGATCCCAATCTCGCGGACTTCTCGCGCATGGGCACCTCCGACCAGGGTCCGCTCGCCGTGGGAGGCGTGCTGCACAAGACGTTCATCGACGTCAACGAGGAGGGCACGCGCGCCGCGGCGGCTACGGTCATCGGCATGGACAGCGCTGCCGGCCCCGGAGACCCGATCGAGTACCACGAGGTCATCCTCGACCGGCCCTTTGTCTACCTCATCATGGACCTACGCACCGGCCTTCCGGTCTTTGCCGGCACCTACATGGGATGATCCAAAAGGGGACAGTCCCCTTTTGGATCATTTTGGCCGGCGGTGCGTGAGATGCCAGCCGCCGCAGTACGGGCACTCGTAGACGAAGATCTTGGGCGCGTCCTTGCGGCGCGAGCTGTGCTCCGCCGCCTTCCTGGCGTCGACGCGCATCTCGTAGCGCTTCTTGCGCCCGCACACCCTGAACTCCCGCTCGTCCATCGCACCTCCCCGTCTCCCCTGGGGAACATTATGCGACGCTGGCGCATGTAAGGGGCAAGGAGGTGAGGGGCATGACCGACAAGAGCATCAAGCGCACCGAGAAGTTCATGCGACACGCGATGGCCGCGCACGGCGGCTCGGTCTACCTCGTAGCCCTCGCGCAGACGCGCTCGGAGGCCGATGCCCAGGACGTCGCACAGGACGTCTTCTGCCGCTTGCTCACGGACGGCACCGCGTTCACGAGCGACGATCACCTGCGCGCCTGGCTTCTGCGCGTGACCGTCAACCGCTGCCGCGAGCTCTGGCGCACGCCGTGGCGGCGCCGCGTGGAGAGCGCGGACGAGCTCGCCCAGCTGCCGGCATCGGACGCACCCGTGGAGGACGCGGCCATCGAGGAGCTGCGCGCTGACCCGGTCTGGCAGGCGCTCCAAGCCCTGCCCGAGAAGCTCCGCGTGGTGGCGCTGCTCCACTACGTGGAGGAATACACGACCGAGGAAATCGCCCGCATCGTGGGCAGCCCGCCGGCGACGGTGCGCACGCGCCTGCACCGGGCGCGCAAGCAGATGAGAGAGACGCTCGGGTCCCCCGCGAGCCCCGCAGAGGAGGGTCACTATGGACAGGCACACGCTTGAGCAGTTCCGCGCGCGGGCACGCAAGATCACGCTGCCCGAGGACGTGCGCGAGTCCGTCTTGGACGAGATCAGGGTCGAGAAGGGCGAGCGCGCCCGTGGCCCGCGCAGGCCTCGTCGCGAGCGGCGGGGCGTCACAAGGCGGACCTTCGTGCGCGTGGGAACCGTGGCGGCCGGCGGCGTCGTGGCGTTTCTCGGCATCAATGCCCTCATGAACCACACTGCCGGCAAGAGGGGCAACTGGTTCGCGCTCACCGCCTACGCCGAGGGCACCGAGGAGCCGGACGGCTCGCGCCTGGCACTCGGCGAGACATTTGGTGGGCACATCGGCTGGTCCGGCGGCGTGGACCCCGCAACGAACGGCAACGACCTGATCATGGCGAGCACCGAGCTCAATCTCTCGTGCACGGGTGACAACGTGGGCACGCTCACGTACCGACTCGAGGGCGACAACGTCGGCACCGACGTGGACGTCTACTCCAAGCCCGGAATCTGGATCTTCCAGTCAGACTACGAGGGCAGCGGTCCCGTGGCAAGCTTCACCGTTGACTACGACAGCCAGGACACCCAGAGCCTCCAGGCCCTCCTCACCGGGCGGTTGGCCTACTACGCCGTCTACGCCAACATTCCCGTTCCGGACGACCTCGTGCCCGTCTTTCTGGAGCTGCAGGAGATCGGCGAGGCTCAGATAGAGCGCTCGGAGGGCAGCGAGACCATCATCGAGACGGACGAGGAGCAACAGCGCGACGCGGAGCTGCGCAACCAGGCGAGCGTGCGCATCGCCGAGCTCTTTGCCGAGGAGCTCGCCAAGACCACGCTTGTGATGACTGCCGTGTTCAACGACGGCAGCGAGCAGACCAAGCGTTATTCGTTCTCCCCGCGCGAGGACTACACGCAGATCTATGCCGACTATCTGGAAGAGGACTGGGAGGCCTATCTCGCCGGCGACGACGCCCTCCGCTCCAAGCTCACGCAGAACCCGCCGAGCCTCTACCTGATCACGGAGACGGAAGGATAAGCGCGGCCGCCCCGATGCCTCTCTCGTGAAGGATCCCGGGGCGGCATTAGAAAATATTGTCCGGTCCATACCGTACATTTGTTCTACCGAAGAAACGGAAGAGCGGAGGTACACATGGGCACGGAGAAGAACGTCGTACTGTTTGAGTCTGCGGACGGGAAAATCACGCTTGACGTCGGGTTTGACGGGAAGACCGTCTGGCTCTCGCAGGCGCAGATGGCTGAGCTGTTTGCTACGACAAAGCAGAACGTGAGCCTGCACGTCAACAACTGCTTCCGAGAGGGAGAACTCGAGCCCGAGGCAGTTGTCAAGGATTCCTTGACAACTGCGGCCGATGGCAAGCGCTACCGTGTCAGGGTGTACAACCTGGACGTCATCATCTCCGTCGGCTATCGCGTGAAGTCTTCGCGCGGCGTGGAGTTCCGCCGCTGGGCAACAGACGTGCTGCGTCGCTACGTCGTGGCCGGTCACGCGGAGAACGAGCGGCGGCTCGAGCAGCTGGGCCAGGTCGCAAAGATCATGGCGCGCGTCCCCGAGAGCCTGGAGTCCCGCCAGATCCTCGACATCGTCCAGAGCTACACCGGGGCGCTCGACCTTCTGGACGACTACGACCACCTCTGCGTGACGGCGCCCGCAGGCACGCCCTCCACGCGCGAGGTCACCTACGAGGAGTGCCGCGCGGTGATCGAGTCCCTGCGCTTTGGCCGGGAGAGCTCGCTCTTTGGCGTGGAGAAGGACGAGTCGTTCAGGGGTGCCATCGGCAACGTCTTCCAGAGCTTCGACGGACGCGACCTCTACCCCACACTCGAGGAGAAGGCAGCCCGCCTGCTCTACTTCGTGGTGAAGGACCACAGCTTCCTCGACGGCAACAAGCGCATCGCCGCAGCGGTCTTCCTGTACTTCCTCGACCGCAACCGGGCGCTCTTCACGTCGGCGGGCGAGAAGATCATCGACGACAGCGCGCTCGTGGCCATGACCATCCTCATCGCCGAGTCAAAGCCGGAGGAGAAGGACGTGATGGTGGCGCTCGTGATGCACTTTCTTAAGAGGGCGTAAAAAACCGCCCCGGCGCCCTTCTCGTGAAGGGTGCCGGGACGGCCCTAGCTGCGAGCTGCTTTCTTCTCGCCTAGAGGCGGGCGACCCCGCTCTTGCGGGCGGCCTCGGCCACGGCGGCGGCGACGGCGGGAGCCACGCGCTCGTCGAAGGCGCCGGGGATGATGTAGTCGGCGGCGCGGTGCCCGTCGTCCACGAGACCGGCGATCGCGTAGGCGGCTGCCTCCATCATGTCGTCGTTGATGTCGGACGCGCGCACGTCGAGGGCGCCGCGGAAGATGCCCGGGAACGCGAGCACGTTGTTGATCTGGTTGGGGAAGTCCGAGCGGCCCGTCGCGGCCACGGCGGCGCCGGCGGCGAGCGCCTCGTCCGGCATGATCTCCGGCACGGGGTTAGCGCAGGCGAAGATGATCGGGTCGGCGGCCATCGTGCGCACCATGTCCTGCGTGAGCACGCCCGGGGCGGAGACACCCACGAAGACGTCGGCGCCGCGCACGGCATCGGCAAGGCTGCCCTTCACGCCCTCGCGGTTGGTCCACGTGGCGATCTCGGCCTTCTCGGGATTGAGGCCCTCGCGGCCCTCGTAGATGGCGCCGGTGCGGTCGCAGATGATGACGTCCTTCACGCCCATGCGCTGCATGAGCTTGGCGATGGAGATGCCCGCGGCGCCGGCGCCGGAGAAGACCACGCGCACGTCGGAGAGCTCGCGGCCGGTCAGGCGGCACGCGTTGATGAGCGCGGCGCAGGTCACGACGGCGGTACCGTGCTGGTCGTCGTGGAAGACGGGAATGTCGCAGACCTCCTTGAGGCGGCGCTCGATCTCGAAGCAGCGCGGCGCGGAGATATCCTCGAGGTTGATGCCGCCGAAGCTGCCGGCGACGAGCTCGACGGTGCGCACGATCTCGTCGACGTCCTTGGAGCGCACGCACAGCGGGAACGCGTCGACGTCGGCGAAGGTCTTGAACAGGGCGCACTTGCCCTCCATGACGGGCATGCCCGCCTCGGGGCCGATGTCGCCGAGGCCCAGCACCGCGGTGCCGTCCGTGACCACGGCCACCAGGTTGCCGCGGCGGGTGTAGGTGTAGGAGTCCTCCACGTTCTCGGAGATCTTGAGGCACGGCTCGGCGACGCCCGGCGTGTAGGCCACGGCCAGCTCCTCCGGCGTGGTGATCGGCGCACGGGTGATCACCTCGATCTTGCCCTGCCACTCCTTGTGCTTGTCCAGCGCGTACTGCTTGGCGTCCTCGGCCATGGATGCTCCTATCTCACGGGCCGGACCCCGCCGGCCGCCTTTCACACCACGCACAAGTTTAGTCTCGCGCCGGCGGAAGCGGAACGCATTTCTCGACTTTTGACACTGGACGGGGCACGCCGGCACGACGAAGGGGCTGCCGCAATCGCTCGGCATATGGCTCAAGTGGAGCAACCGGACGATTTTGGCTTGATCGGGCGAGCAAAACGTCCGTTTCCTCCACTCGTGCACAAGAAGTGCCCGGCGCAGAATGGCCCGTCACCCCAGCGCGATGCCGCTCAGCCAGCCCCAGCGAGGCTCGCACGCCGCGCCGTACGCGGAGAGCCACGGCTCCAGCGGCGTCGTGCGGACACGACCGCCCGCGCAGTCCATCACGCGCCCGTCGCCCACGTAGAGCCCCACGTGCCCGTGATCCCAGCCACCGGCTCCGTACGGGCACCGTCCCACGGCCACGACCATGCCCACCAGCAGCTCGCCGACGTCCGTCCGCGAGCAGAACCCCTCGTACAGCTCGCGCGCGTCCGCGTTCACGTAGCCCATGCCCAGCCGCGCGAACGCGCGCTCGACCCACGCCGCGCAGAGGTCCTCCCCCGTGGCCGGCGTGGCCAGCGCGCACTCCACCAGCCGTCGCTGCAGCGTCCCGGCGTCGAGAAGCGTCTGCGGCTCGCGTCCTGCCGGAACCGGGCGCCAGGCCGGCTGCCCGAAGGTCGTGGTCGCGCCGTCGGCGGCGAGAAGACCGCGCGCCCGCAGCGCCGACAGCACCCGTGACCGCATGTCCCTCTCGCCCATGGCGCTCCCTCCGACACGAAGACGGTACCAGAACGCCCGGGCTCAACCGCCTGCCGCATGCCCGCGCGTGTCCCCGACCCGCCGACGTATACTAAAAAGCGGTCGAAAACGTCTGTGCGCAACGGGGAAAGGACCCACCATGAGTGAGAAGATCGCGCCCGCCGAGACCTGCGTGCTCGTGACCGGAGGCGCCGGCTTCATCGGCAGCCACACCGTCGTCGAGTTGCTCCAGGCCGGCTATCAGGTCGTCATCGTGGACGACCTCTCCAATGCCTCCGTCAAGGTGCTCGACCGCATCAAGACGATCGTGGGCGACGACGCCGCTGCGCGCATGACCTTCTACGAGGCCGACGTCAACGACCGCGTCGCGCTCGCCAAGATCTTCGACGCGCACCGCCCCAGCCGCGTGATCCACTTCGCCGGCTACAAGGCCGTGGGCGAGTCCGTGACCAAGCCCGTCGAGTACTACTCCAACAACATCGGCAACACGCTCACGCTCGTGGACGTCATGCGCGAGCACGGCTGCAAGTCCATCATCTTCTCCAGCTCCGCCACCGTCTACGGCGACCCGGACTCCCTGCCGCTCACCGAGGAGAGCCCCAAGAAGCCCGCGACCAACCCCTACGGCTGGACCAAGTGGATGATCGAGCAGATCCTCACCGACCTCCACACGGCCGACCCGGAGTGGAACGTCGTGCTGCTCCGCTACTTCAACCCCATCGGCGCGCACCCCTCGGGCCTCATGGGCGAGGACCCCAAGGGCATCCCCAACAACCTCGTGCCCTACGTCGCGCAGACCGCCATCGGCAAGCGTGACGCCGTGCACGTCTTCGGCAACGACTACGACACCCCCGACGGCACGGGCGTCCGCGACTACATCCACGTGGTCGACCTCGCCGCCGGCCACGTCGCGGCCCTCGGCTGGATGAACGGCCGCACCGGCGTGGAGATCTTCAACCTGGGCACGGGCACGGGCACCTCGGTGCTCCAGATCATCGAGGCGTTCTCCGCCGCCTGCGGCCACGAGATCCCCTACGTCATCGAGCCCCGCCGCGCCGGCGACGTCACGGCCAACTACGCCGACTGCTCCAAGGCCCGCGACCTCATGGGCTGGGAGGCCAAGTTCGACATCAAGGACATGTGCCGTGACTCCTGGAACTGGCAGTCCCACAACCCCAACGGCTACGAGGGCTAGGCGGACGAGAAGAACATGGCAAGCCCCTTCGTTGACTACCTCGGTCGGCGCCTGCCCCTCGTGGAGCGGGCGCTGGCGGATGCCGCGGCCGCCCCGCTCACGGACGGTGCCGTGGCGACTGACCTGAGCCGTTACCTCTACGACCCGCTCGCGCGCTTCACCGCGTCCGGCGGGAAGCGCGTGCGTCCCGTGCTCGCGCTCCTCGGCGCGGAGGCCGTGGGCGGAAGCGCGGAGGACGCGCTCTCCAGCGCCGTCGCCGTGGAGCTCTTCCAGAGCGCCGCCCTGGTCCACGACGACATCGCCGACGAGGGCGAGCTCCGCCGCGGCGAGCCGTGCCTCCACCGGGTGGAGGGCACGGGGCTGGCGATAAACGCCGGCGACCTCGCGCTCACCCAGGTCTTCGAGGTCGTGCTCGGCGATCCTCGCCTGGACGACGCCCGGAAGCTGGGGGTCCTCGCCGACCTCGCGCTCATGGAGCGCCACACCCTGGAGGGCCAGGCGCTGGACCTCGGCTGGGTGCGCGACGGCCGCTGGGACGTGACGCCGGACGACTACCTCTACATGGTCACGAGCAAGACCGCCTGGTACTCCTCCGCGATGCCGCTGCACGTGGGCGCGCTGGCGGGCGGCGGCTCGCGCGAGGCGGCCGACGGCCTGCTCGCCGTGGGCCTCGCCGCGGGCGTGGCCTTCCAGCTGCAGGACGACCTGCTCAACCTCGTGGGAGACGGCGACGCCCAGGGCAAGGACCTCCGCACGGACGTCACGGAGGGCAAGCGCACGCTCGCCGTGGTCTGGGCCCTCGCGCACCTGGGGCCGGAGGAGCGCGCGGAGCTCGTGGCCCTTCTCGACGCGCACACCACGGACGCGGACGAGCTGAAACGAGCGGTTGAGCTCATCGAGCTCGGCGGCGGCCTCGAAAGGTGCCGCACCCTCGCGCGCGAGCGCGCTGAGGAGGCGAAGGCCGGCGCGCGCGACCTGACGCGCACCGGCAGCATCTCGGGCGAGGCGGCCGAGCTGCTATGCTCTATGGCAGACTTTTTCGTGGAACGCGCGAGCTAGGCGCGCAACCCGACCGGGAGAGACGATGGAAGCAATTCACGAAGGGGCGACCGGGGTCGCCGTCGAGGACATCCAGGAGCGGCTCGCGTCGCTCGGCTATGCGATCGAGGAGGACGAGCGGAAGGCCCAGCTCTTCGGGCGTTCGACTGCCACCGCCGTCGCGCGCTTCCGTCTGGACCACGGTCTTCCCCTCGGCGACGCCGTCGACACCGCCACGTGGTCCGTCCTCGTCGACGAGGGCTACCAGCTAGGCGACAGAACCCTCTACCTGCGTCTCCCCAACTTCCACGGCAACGACGTGCGCCAGCTCCAGGAACGCCTCAACGTGCTCGGGTTCTCCTGCGGCGAGCCCGACGGCGTCTACGGCGTCCACACGGAGGCCGCGGTGAAGCTCTTCCAGGAGAGCATCGGCGCGCTGGCGGACGGCATGGCGTTCCCCGACACCTTCGACGCCATCGAGCGCCTGCGCCACGTCTGGGCGGGCAAGCCCGCCGCAGGCCCGCACCCCCAGGGCATGATGGGCTTCGCCCGCGCCGCGAGCGTGCTCGAGGACGCCGGGATCGCCATCACCGCCGACGACCCGATCTCCCGCAACGTTGCCGGGCGCATCTGGAACCTCGCCCACGCCACGGTCGACGACTGCGCGCTCGAGCTCGTGGACGCCGCCGAGTCCGCGAGCCCGGAGACGCGCGTGCTCATCGTGCTCTCCACCGACCCCCTGCCGGACAACGTCGCGGCGGGCGTGGGCAACCTCTCGCTCGATGACTTCGACACGCTTCCGCTGCGTCTGCGCACGGCAATCCAGAGCTCCGACGCCACGCCGAGGGTCATCCGCATCGAGCTCCCCGTGGGCGCCGCCACCTTCACCATGAGCGACGCCCAGACCTTCGCCGTCCTGCTCCTCGACGCGATCTGCGCCGCCTTCGACCGCCTGGAGCTGTAGCGGCCTCGGGGCGGTCGGGCGTCGTCGCACCACGCTTCCACACACGTGAGGAGGGCCCATGTTCAGCCCGTTTCGCGATGCCAACGGCGCGCCCAAGCGCCTCGCTGACGTGACGTGGGACGACCTCCCCCAGCTCGCCGACCTCGATGAGGGGTTCGTCCTCGAGTTCAAGCGGGAGTACAACGCCTCCGTCCAGCGCAAGATCCCCAAGATCGTGGCCTCCTTCGCGAACTCCCGCGGGGGCTGGCTCGTGATCGGGGTCGCGGACGACACCCACGCCGTCTGCCCGGTCCCGCGCCCGCAGGCCGACTTCGGCCAGATCATCGGCGAGCTCTGCCGACGGCACGTCTCGCCCGCGCCCCCCTTCGACGTGCGCTTCGTCGCCGATCCCGCCGACGACGCCCGCGGCGTGGTGGTCGTGCGGGTCGAGGAGGGGGACTTCCCTCCCTATATCGCCGACGGCGTGGTGGAGATTCGCGAGGGCTCCACGTCCGGCCCCGCGACCGGCGCCGCCCTCGTGGAGCTCTACGGCAAGGCCACGGGCAGGCGTCGCGAGATCGCGGAGTTCGGCCATCGCACCGTGTTCTACCCGGAAACCGACGCCTACGGTCGCCCGCTGCCCCTCTTCGACCTCTACCTCTACCGGATGGGGCGCGACCGCGACGCCGCCTCGCGAGAGGAGGTCGCGGAGCACGTGCAGGCCATGCGCTCGGCCTTCGCGCAGCAGCGAGCCACCTGCCACGTGAGCCATGCACACGACTCCCTCATCCTCCGCACCACCCTGCCCGCGGGCCCGGGAGACTCCCATTCCGCCATCGAGCTCTTCGGCGACGAGTCCATGAAGCTCACGGTCCCCGCCGTCCTTCTCGACGCCGCGCGGCGGGAGCGCGCCGTGGCGCGCATGCGCGAGCTCGGGCTCTTCTCGGCTGAGGAGGGCCGCCTCATAGACGCCCGCGCGACGCTGCGCCGCGTCTCGCGCATGGCCTCGCTGCTCGACCGCTACGTGCGCCTGCGCGGCATCGCCTGGCAGGAGTACGCCGTGTCCTACGAGCTGGAGAACATGGCCGGGATCATCCTCTGGAGCGACTCGGCCGTCTACCAGGACTACGTTGCCGAGAAGGGCGTGCTCTCATGCGGCACCACGGACTGCCGCAGCCGCGTTCGCTACCTCGACGACGGCGCGCACGACTCGTTCCGCGCCCGGCAGTTCGCGGGGAGCCACTTCTTCGAGGCATGCGGCCTCCCCCTGGGCTCGCAGGACCCCCGCGACGAGGCGCTCGTTGACGCGCTTCTCAGCACCTCGACCGGACGGCGCCGCGACGACGCGTGAGCGCACGAGCCCGCCGCGGCCCTTCCTGATACAATGGCGCCGGCGGCACAGGGGTATCGTCCAATGGTTAGGACAGTGGTTTTTGGTGCCATCAATGTGGGTTCGAATCCTACTACCCCTGCCACCGCCGCCCCGCGCTATCATGTTTCTGTAAAGATTCTGGGACTCACGCATCGCTTGGAGGCCTCACATGCCCATGACCGCGATCGTCCTCGCCGCCGGCGAGGGAACGCGCATGAAGTCCCGCCACCCCAAGGTTCTGCACAAGCTCCTCGACCGACCGCTCGTCTCCTGGGTCACGCGCGCCGCGCGCGAGGCAGGGGCCGAGCGCATCATCGTGGTCGTGGGACATGGCGCGGACGAGGTGCGGGCCCATCTTGCCGCCGAGAGGGACGTCGAGTGCGTCGAGCAGGCCGAGCGCCTGGGCACCGGTCACGCCGTGCGCGTGGCGCTCGAGGCCACGGGGGTCGACTCCGGCCCCGTCGTCATCCTGAACGGCGACCTGCCGCTCATCGAGCCGGACACCGTCCGCGCCTTCGCCGACGCGGTGGCGGACGGCTGCCACGCCGCGGCGATCCTCACGATGACGCCGCCCGACCCGTTCGGCTACGGTCGCGTCGAGCTCGCCGCGGACGGCACCGTGACGCGCGTCGTGGAGCAGAAGGACTGCACGCCCGAGCAGAGCGCGACGCTCGTCGAGTGCAACGCCGGCTGCTACGCGTTCGACGGCGCCCTTCTCGCCGCCCACGTGGGTGAGATCGGCAACGACAACGCCCAGCACGAGTACTACCTCCCCGACATGGTGGAGATCCTTCGCGGCCACGGCCACGCCACCACCGTGCTCCACTGCGACGACTACCGCGAGGGCCTCGGCGCCAACAACCGCGTCCAGCTGGCCGAGCTCGCCGCCATGGCCCGCAACCGCATCAACGTGCGCCTCATGGAGAACGGCGTCACCATGCTCGACCCGGCGACCACCTGGGTGGGCCCGGACGTCACCGTGGGCCGCGACACCGTGCTCCTCCCCATGACGATGCTCTGGGGCAGGACGAGCGTGGGCGAGGAGTGCGTGCTCGGTCCCAACACGCGCCTCACGGACTGCACCGTGGCGGACGACGTCACGCTGGAGGAGACCGTGGGCGTGAACGTCACCATCGACGAGGGCGTCACCTGCGGCCCGCGCGCCTACCTGCGCGGCGGCGCGCACGTGATGGCGGGCGCCCACGTGGGCACGCACGTGGAGATCAAGAACTCCGTGATCGGCGAGGGCTCCAAGGTGCCGCACCTCTCCTACATCGGCGACTGCACCATGGGCGCGCACGTCAACATCGGCGGCGGCACGATCACCTGCAACTACGACGGCGTGCACAAGAGCCGCACCGTCATCGGCGACAACGTCTTCATCGGCTCCGACACCATGATGGTCGCGCCCGTGACCATCGGTGACGGCGCCATAACCGGAGCCAGCTCCTGCATCACCAAGGACGTCCCTGCCGACGCGCTCGCGATCGAGCGCAGCGAGCAGCGCATCGTAGAGGGGTTCGCCTCGCGGCGACTCGAGAGACTCAAGAGAGATGAGGCCTAGATGTACGAGAACCTGAGCGAGCCCATGTCGCTGAAGAAGGAGATCAAGCTCTACTCCGGCACCGGCAATCCCGCCCTTGCGGAGAAGGTCGCCGACATCCTCCACCTCGAGCTGCAGGGCCTCAAGATCGAGAAGTTCGCCAACGGAGAGATCTACGCCCGCTTCGACGAGTCCGTCCGCGGCGACGACGTCTTCTTCATCCAGTCCCTCTCCGGCGCCAACGTGAACGACCTGCTGATGGAGACCCTCGTCGTGGCCGACGCCGCCAAACGCGCCTCCGCCTCCAAGTTCACCGCGGTCATCCCGCACTACTGCTACGCCCGTCAGGACCGCAAGGCGTCCTCGCGCGAGCCGATCACCGCGCGTCTCGTGGCGAACCTCCTCGAGGCCGCCGGCGTCAACCAGGTCATCACCGTCGACCTGCACCAGGGCCAGATCCAGGGCTTCTTCGACATCCCCGTGACGCACCTCACCGCCCTCTACCTCATCGGCGACTACTTCAAGGCCAAGGACTTCGACTGGGAGAACACCGTCGTGGTCTCCCCCGACATGGGCCGTGCGAAGGTCGCCAAGCGCCTCTCCGACTACCTGGGCTGCGAGGTCGCCATCGCCCACAAGAGCCGTCCCAAGCACAACGCGTCCGAGGTCATGGGCATCATCGGCGACATCAAGGGCAAGACCTGCATCGTCAACGACGACATGATCGACACCGCCGGCACGCTCTGCGGCTCGGTGCGCAAGCTCAAGGAGATGGGTGCCGGCGACATCTACGTCTCCGCCACCCACGGCATCTTCTCCGGCGCCGCCATCGAGCGCCTGCAGGACGCCCCGCTCGTCGAGTGCGTGGTCACCGACATCATCCCCTGCGAGGCCGCCGACAAGCCGGGCTCCAAGATCAAGACCGTCTCCGTGGCCAACGAGCTGGCCGAGGCCATCAACAGCGTCTACATGCGCAAGTCCGTCTCCGAGATCTTCGGCGGCCAGGGCGCCGAGATCTAGTCTGCAAATTGGGGACAGTCCCCAATTTACAGAAATGTTTGATGCGGTGCGGGGTCGTCTTCGGGCGGCCCCGCGCTTTTGCGCGGCGGACATGGGGGCGTCGGTCATCTCGCCCGCGCGCCCCGAACAATCCTGCCCCGTGTACCGGTTTCTGCCCCCATGCGCAGCCGAGACCGGTACACGGGGCCGCTTTTCTCAGCGAGACCGGTACACACCCCCGCTTTTCTCGGCGGCCGGGTTCGTTCGGCTCGCGCACCGTGGTAGTGTACGTAACCGACGCACGCAGGCCGCAGAGAGGATCGCCATGTCACAAGCCGCAAAACCCGCTGCCATCCGCATCGTCTGCGGCCTCGGCAACCCGGACGCCGAGTACGCCCGGACCCGGCACAACGCCGGCTTTGCCACCATCGACGCCGTGGCCGCGCGCAGGGGCGTGCGCTACTGGAAGTCCGAGGCCGGCGCCCAGGTGGCCTCCATCACGGTGAGCGACAGAGACGGCGAGAAGCGCGAGGTCCTTCTCGCCAAGCCGATGAGCTACATGAACACCTCCGGCGGACCGCTCTCCAAGCTGGCGCGCGCCCACCACGTGCGCCCGGAGGAGATCCTCGTGGTCCACGACGAGGTCGACCTGGCGACGGGCGAGGTCAGGCTCAAGCTGGGGGGCGGGCTCAACGCCCACAACGGCCTGCGCTCCATCGCGGACAAGCTCGGCAGCCGTGACTTCGCGCGCGTGCAGTTTGGCGTCGGGCGGCCGCCCGGGCGCATGCAGGTCGCCGACTACGTGCTGCGCGAGCTCAAGGGGAGCTTCCTGGAGGACTTCGAGCTCACCGTCGAGCGCGCCGCCGACCTCGTGGAGCAGACCCTCTGACCGCCCGCCGCTCTTCTCGCCTGCAGGCGTTGGAATGTGCCAGCGCTGGGGTACAATCAAGCGTTGGAAGGCCACATGGCCCCACGTTTTTGAGGGATTGCAGGAGAGGAGTGCGGTTAATGTACAAGATCCTCGAAAAGACGCAGTTCTCGGAGAAGGTGTTCAAGTTCCGCATCGAGGCGCCCCGGATGGCCAAGCACGCCCACGCCGGCCAGTTCCTGATGGTGCGCGCCAACGAGACGGGCGAGCGCGTCCCGTTCACGCTCGCTGGCTGGAACGCCGAGGAGGGCTGGGTCGAGTTCATCTTCATGGTCATCGGCAAGACCACGGAGATGCTGTCCACCTACGAGGAGGGTGACTCCATCAAGGACGTCACCGGCCCGCTGGGCGTCCCCACCGAGATGGCGGACGGCCCCTGCGCGGTCATCGGCGGCGGCGTCGGCCTGGCCATCGCCTACCCGGTTGCCCGCCACCTGGTGGAGACCGGTCACGAGGTCCACGCCATCATGGGCGCCCGCACCAAGGACCTGCTGCTGCTCGAGGAGCAGTTCCGCGAGCTCCTGCCCGAGGACCACATCCACATCACCACCGACGACGGCTCCTACGGCGAGAAGGGCGTGGTCACCGCCCCGCTGGAGCGTCTGCTCCAGGAGAAGGCCGTCACCCAGGTCTTCTGCGTCGGCCCCGTGCCCATGATGAAGTTCTCCGCCCTCACGGCCGAGAAGTACAACACGCCGATCACCGCGTCGCTCAACCCCATCATGGTCGACGGCACCGGCATGTGCGGGTGCTGCCGCGTGGAGGTCGACGGCCAGACGAAGTTCGCCTGCGTCGACGGCCCCGACTTCGACGCCACCAAGGTCGACTGGAACGACCTTCGCGCGCGTCAGGCCGCGTATCTCACCGAGGAGGGCCAGTCCCTCAAGGCCTATGAGGAGGCGAACTGCGCATGCCACAGGTAAACGGTCGCTTTGTCCCCGACATGAAGTCCCCGCGCACGCCGGACAACGAGGAGCCGGCAGCCGAGCGCGCGTGCGACTTCCGTCCCGTCGACAAGGGCTTCACCAAGGAGATGGCGCTCGCCGAGGCCGAGCGCTGCATGGACTGCAAGAAGCCGTTCTGCGTTGACGGCTGCCCCGTCAACATCAACATCCCCAAGTTCATCGAGAAGATCCGCGAGGAGAAGTTCGGCGAGGCGCTGGACATCATCCGCGAGGACTCCATGCTCCCCGCCATCTGCGGCCGCGTGTGCCCGCAGGAGAACCAGTGCGAGGGCAAGTGCATCCGCGGCAAGAAGGGCGACCCGGTGGCCATCGGCCAGCTGGAGCGCTTCCTCGGCGACCAGCCCGAGCTTGCCTCCAAGCCCAAGATGGCCCCCAAGAACGGCAAGAAGGTCGCCGTCGTGGGCTCCGGCCCCTCCGGCATCACCTGCGCCGGCGAGCTGGCCCGCAACGGCTTTGACGTCACCGTCTTCGAGGCCTTCTTCACCGGCGGCGGCGTGCTGGTCTACGGCATCCCCGAGTTCCGTCTGCCCAAGGCCGTCGTCAAGCGCGAGATCGACGGCCTGGAGGAGATGGGTGTCAAGTTCGAGTACAACTCGGTCGTGGGCCGCATCACCGACGCCGAGGAGCTCTTCGCCGAGGGCTTCGACGCCATCTACATCGCCACGGGCGCGGGCCTGCCCAAGTTCCTCAACGTCCCGGGCGAGAACCTCCCCAACGTCTTCTTCGCCAACGAGTACCTCACGCGCGTGAACCTCATGAAGGCCAACCGCTTCCCCGAGTACGACACCCCCACCAAGCACGGCAAGAACGTCGTGGTCTTCGGCGGCGGCAACGTCGCCATGGACGCGGTGCGCACCGCCAAGCGCCTGGGCGCCGAGCGCGCGATCATCGCCTACCGCCGCACCGAGGACGAGATGCCCGCCCGTCGCGCGGAGCTTCACCACGCCAAGGCCGAGGGCGTCGAGGTCATGCCGCTCGTGGCCCCGCTCGAGTTCGTGAAGGGCGAGGACGGCTGCGTCTGCGCCGTGCGCGTGCAGAAGATGGAGCTCGGCGAGCCCGACGAGTCCGGTCGCCGTCGCCCCGTGCCCATCGAGGGCGCCATCGAGGAGATCCCCTGCGACGTGGCCATCTCCGCCATCGGCACCAACGCCAACCCGTTCGCCAAGATGATCGGCGACATCAAGCTCAACAAGTGGGGCTACATCATCGCCGACGAGGACGGCCGCACCTCCGACCCGCGCATCTGGGCCGGCGGCGACATCGTCACCGGCGCGGCCACGGTCATCCTGGCCATGGGCGCCGGCAAGACCGCCGCGGCGAGCATCACCAAGGCGCTCGTCGGGTAGCGCATCTGGCGAGAAGAACCTCACGCCGTAAGGCTCGGCCCTCCCGGGAAACCGGGAGGGCCTTTCTGTGTCACGGTTCTTCTCGCCCGGCAGGCTGGGGCATGCAGAAGCGACGATTACCGGTAATGCGCGTTAATGCATGCTAGAGAGGATGCAAAATCGCGCGTCGCTGTCCAAACGGGCCGCAAACAACCACAAAATGCCGCCCGTGCATCCTCGCGCCCCACTTGCAGCCCGCACCATCGCACATTACCGGTAATCGCCACTTCTGCGTCCCTTTCAAGGCAGGGCCTCCAAGGCCCGAATAGAGAAGGGTCGCCCCGGGTATTCCGTAGAGAAGTTCCGCACAGCGCACTTCTCGAAGGAACACCCGGGGCGACCCGTCAGGTGCTGATCAGGCCTTGAGCCTAGTACATGCCGCCCTGGCCGCCCTGGGCCGCCGCCGCGGAGATGGCCTCCTCGATGGTGGTGTTCTTGGGCTCGTCGGAGACGGTGGCCTCGGTGATGAGGATCAGGGACGCCACGGAGGCGGCGTTCTGCAGCGTGACGCGGCAGACCTTGACCGGGTCGAGCACGCCCATCTCGATCATGTCGCCGTACTCGCCGGTGGCGGAGTCGAGGCCCTGGCCGGCCGGGAGCGCCTTGATCTTCTCGGCCACGACGGAGCCCTCGAAGCCGGCGTTGTTGGCGATGGTCTTCACGGGAGCCTCGAGCGCCTTGCGGACGATCTCGACGCCGATCTTCTCGTCGGAGTCGACGGTCTCGACGCCGTCGAGCACCTTGGAGGCCTCGAGGAACGCCACGCCGCCGCCGGCGACGATGCCCTCCTCCACGGCCGCGCGGGTCGCCTGCAGGGCGTCCTCGATGCGGTGCTTGATCTCCTTGAGCTCGACCTCGGTGGCAGCGCCGACCTTGATGACGGCCACGCCGCCGGCGAGCTTGGCGAGACGCTCCTGGAGCTTCTCCTTGTCGAAGTCGGAGGTGGTCACGTCGTACTCGGCCTTGATCTGGGCGATGCGCTCGTCGATGGCCTCCTTGGAGCCGGCGCCGCCGACGATGGTGGTGTCGTCCTTGGAGATCTTGACGGACTTGGCGCGGCCGAGCATCTCGGCGGTGACATCGGTGAGCTGGACGCCGAGCTCCTTCATGGCGACCTGGCCGCCGGTCAGGATGGCGATGTCCTCGAGCATGCGCTTGCGGCGGTCGCCGTAGCCGGGGGCCTTGACGGCGCAGACGTTGAGAACGCCGCGGAGCTTGTTGAGGATCAGCGTGGCCAGGGCCTCGCCGTCCACGTCCTCGGCGATGATGAGCAGCGGAGCGCCCTGCTTCTGGACGGCCTCGAGGATCGGAAGGATGTCCTGGATGTTGGAGACCTTCTGGTCGGTCATGAGGATGTACGGGGAGTCGAGCTCGGCCGTCATGGTCTCGTTGTTGGTCGAGAAGTACGGGGAGATGTAGCCCTTGTCGAACTGCATGCCCTCGACGGTGTCGATGTCGATGCCGAAGGTCTGGGACTCCTCGACGGTGATGACGCCGTCCTTGCCCACGACCTCCATGGCGTCGGAAATCTTGGCGCCAATCTCGGGGTCGGAGGCGGAGATGGTGCCGACGGAAGCGATCTGCTTCTTGGTGGAGACCTCCTGCGCGTTGGCGCGCATCTCCTCGACGATGGCGTTCACGGCCTTGTCCACGCCGCGACGGATGGCGATGGGGTTGGCGCCGGCGGCCACGTTGCGCAGGCCCTCATTGACGATGACCTGGGCGAGAAGCGTGGCGGTGGTGGTGCCGTCACCCACGGCGTCGTTGGTCTTGGTGGCGACCTCCTTCACGAGCTGGGCGCCCATGTTCTCGATGGGGTCCTTGAGCTCGATCTCCTTGGCGACGGAGACGCCGTCGTTGGTGATGGTGGGGGCGCCGTAGGAGCGCTGCAGGGCCACGTAGCGGCCCTTGGGGCCCATGGTGGTGGTCACGGCGTCAGCAAGGGTGTTCACGCCCTTGGCAAGCTTGGCACGAGCGTCGGTGCCGAAAAGAATGTCCTTAGCCATTTCTTGTTCCTCCAAGTTTGCGGTTCTTCTCGCTTTGGGCGAGCGTTAGTCCTCGATGACGGCGTAGATGTCGTCGGCGCGCAGGAGCAGGAAGTCCTCGCCGTCGATCTTCACCTCGTTGCCGCCGAACTTGCCGTAGTAGACCTCGTCGCCAACCTTGACGTCGATGGCGATGCGCTCGCCCTTGTCGTTCATCTTGCCGGCGCCCACGGCGACGACCTGGCCGCGCTGCGGCTTCTCCTGCGCACCGCTGGAGATGTAGAGACCAGACGAGGTCTTCTCCTCCTTGGGGGCAGGCTTCACGAGGACGCGGTCACCAAGCGGCTTGAGAGTCATGTTCAAGAACCTCCTTCTTGTGCCCTGGGGCACGTCTGCGACGCGGGTGCCGCGCCGCCATAGCCAACGCTCAAAATAATACCCAGCAACGCGGACTTATACCACCTCGCTAGAAAAAATCTTCCAACTCGCACTTAGATTTTCTGAGGCGCGGGAGCGCACGGCGAGAAGAACGCGGGTCTAGTACCATAAACGCAGACCCGACCTCGGAGGACAGTCCCATGAAGAGCCGTTCCGCCCGAATCGTCCCCGCCCTTCTCGCCCTAGTCGCGCTTCTCGTCCTTGTCGGATGCGCGTCCGACCGGGCCGCCACGGAACCCGTCGACGAGGAGGAGGGGTTCGTGAGCACGGCGATGGTCGTCACGTTTGGCGATGGCGAGGTCCTCTTCGTGGACCAGGAGACCGGGACCCCCTACTACCCCACTAGCATGCCATCAGACGCACCCGAGCTCGCAGCTGGCAACATCGTGCGCGTGACCGGCAACGGCATCATGCTGGAGAGCTACCCCGCGCAGTACCCGGGAATCACGGACGTTGAGGTGATCGAGGAGGGAACGCCCGCGGACGCCGAGAAGTACGACGAGCTGGTGACGCAGATCTGGCAGCCCAAGGATCCGTCCGAGCCGCCGCTGGCCTCGCTCGAGTACACGACGGAGCTGGCCGCAACGTCCGTCATGCTCGGAACGTACGGCTACACGTGGAGCTACGAGGAGAACGGCTCGGAGCAGACCGTAACCGCGGACGCACCGCACCCCACCCAGCTGGAGGCGGCCGAGCTTTCCGACGCGCGCGTGGACGGCCCCACCGAGGTCACCGTGACTTTTGACGTGCCCTGCACGGCGGCGGGCATCGTTCGCTGGCCCGAGGACGAGCTCGAAGCGGCGGCGGAGGCGGCGGGGTCTGCCCAGGCGGTCGAGATCGGCAGCGTCGAGGGAGACGCCTGGACCGTCGACGACCGCAAGATCGTGGATGGCAACGTCGTCTTCACCGTGGAGCCGGGCTGGCGCTACGCCGTCGAGGCATACTTCGACGGCGGCGAGGCCGTCTACGCCTTCACCGTGCGATGAACCAAAGGGGGGTCTGCCCCCCTTTGGATCACAGCTCCTCGAGCTCGGCGAGCCAGAGCGACGCGCAGGCGTCCGACGGCATGCGCAGGTCGCCGCGCGGGCTCACGGCCGCCGAACCCACCTTGGGCCCGTCGGGCAGGCAGCTGCGCTTGAACTGCTGCGCGAAGTAGCGGCGGTAGAAGACCTTGAGCCAGGAGAGGATCGTCTCGTCGTCGTAGGTCTCGCCCAGCGCGTGGCGGGCCAGGCGGAAGACCTTGCGCGGGCCGGCGCCGTGGCGCAGCACCTCGTAGAGGAAGAAGTCGTGCAGCTCGTAGGGGCCGACGAGGTCCTCCGTCTTCTGCGCGATCTGGCCGTCGCCCGTGGCGGGCAGGAGCTCCGGGGAGACCGGTGTGTCCAGAACGTCGAGAAGAACGTCCTTCTCGGCCGCGTTTCCGCAGGTGTCAGCCACGTAGCGCACGAGGTGGCGCACCAGCGTCTTGGGCACGCTCGCGTTGACGGCGTACATGGACATGTGGTCGCCGTTGTAGGTGGCCCATCCCAGAGCCAGCTCGGAGAGGTCGCCGGTGCCGATGACGAGGCCGCCCTCCTGGTTGGCCACGTCCATGAGGATCTGGGTGCGCTCGCGGGCCTGGGAGTTCTCGTAGGTGACGTCGTGGACGGACTCGTCGTGCCCGATGTCGGTGAAGTGCTGGCGCACGGCGGGGCCGATCACGATCTCGCGCAGCTGGACGCCGAGCGCGTCGGAGAGCTGGGTGGCGTTGTCGTACGTGCGGTCGGTGGTGCCGAAGCCGGGCATGGTGACCGCGATGATGCCGCCGCGGTCCAGGCCGAGAAGGTCGAAGGCGCGCACAGTCACGAGCAGGGCGAGCGTGGAGTCGAGGCCGCCGGAGACGCCGATGACCGCCTTGCTCGAGCGCGTGTGCGCAAGACGCTTGGCGAGGCCGTGGGCTTGGATGGAGAAGACGTCCTCGCAGCGCTCCGCGCGGCGGGAGGCGTCGGACGGCACGAAGGGATGCGGGTCGACCCAGCGCGTGAGATGCACGTGGTGCACGTCCAGCGTGAAGCGGCTCACGTGGTAGTCGAGCTGCGCGGCGTTGGCGACGGTCTGGAACGTGGACATGCGGCGACGCTCGGCGGCGAGCTGACGCACGTCGACCTCGCTGAGCGCACGGCCGTCCCCGAAGGGGGCGCCCTCCGCGAGCAGACGGCCGTTCTCGGCCACGAGGTCGTGCCCGGAGAAGACGAGGTCCTGCGTGGACTCGCCGGCACCCGCACTCGCGTAGACGTAGCCGCAGACGAGGCGCGCGCTCTGACCGCGCACCAGCTCGCGGCGGTAGTCGGCCTTGCCGACGAGCGCGTTGGAGGCGCTGAGGTTACAGATCAGGGTGGCGCCGGCCTGCGCGTGACGGATCGACGGGGGCTCCGGGACCCAGAGGTCCTCGCAGATCTCCGCCGCGACCACGAGCTCCGGCAGCTCCTCGCAGGCGAAGAGCTGGCTCGTGCCAAAGGGGACGTCGAGCTGGCCCGCCACGTCGATGGGCACGACGTCCGCCGTGCCGGGGACGAAGTGGCGCCCCTCGTAGAACTCGTTGTAGGTGGGGATGTGGCGCTTGGGGACCACGCCCAGGACCGTGCCGGACGCGATGACGGCGCAGCAGTTGTAGAGCTTGGCGTTCACGCGCACGGGCACGCCCACCAGCAGGAGCGCGTCGAGGTCCTCGGTGCGCGCGGCAAAGTCCGCCAGGCCGCGCTCGGCGGCGTCGAGCAGGGCATCCTGCCAGAAGAGGTCCTCGCAGGTGTAGCCTGTGATGGCGAGCTCAGGCAGCACCACGACCGAGGCGCCGTCCTCGGTGCAGGCACGGCTTGCCGCCGCCACGCACGCGTCCACGTTGAAGACGACGTCCGCGACGCGAACCTCCGGCGTCACCGCCGCGACCTTGACGAACCCGTCCTGCATGGTGCCCCCTCTCGCTGTCCTCAGCCCAATCGTATCAAAGGCGACCATGCACACCCCCCTAATCTGAGGCCTAAATCACCCCAAAACAGGTAGGTATGTATGGTTGCTCTCTTTACTCCTCGAGGTAGCGGGAGAGGAACTCGCGGGTCCTGGGGTGCTCGGGCGCGGAGAAGATCTTGTCGGGGGTGCCCTTCTCGGCGATGACGCCCTTGTCCATGAAGACGACCTCGTCGGAGACGTTGCGCGCGAAGGCCATCTCGTGCGTGACGACGACCATCGTCATGCCCTCGGCCGCGAGGCGTCGCATGACCTCGAGGACCTCGCCCACGATCTCGGGGTCGAGCGCGGAGGTGGGCTCGTCGAAGAGCATGAGGTCGGGCTGCATGCAGAGGGCGCGCGCGATGGCGACGCGCTGCTTCTGGCCGCCGGAGAGGTTGTTGACGTCCGCACGCGCAAAGTCCGCGAGGCCCACGGACTCGAGGTGGCGCATCGCGACCTCCTCGGCCTCGGCCTTGCCCATCTTCTTGAGCGTCACGGGCGCGAGCGTGCAGTTGTCCAGCACGTTCATGTTGTTGAACAGGTTGAAGCCCTGGAACACCATGCCGATCTTCTCGCGCAGGCGGTTCACGTCCACGTGCTCGGCCGCGAGGTCGGCGCCGTGGAACCAGACGTGCCCTGCGTCGGGCGTCTCGAGCAGGTTGATGCAGCGCAAAAGCGTCGACTTGCCCGACCCGGAGGCGCCGATGATCGTGACCACCTGGCCGGGCATGACGTCGAGGTTGATGTCGCGCAGGACCTCGAGGTCGCCGAAGGACTTGCGCAGTCCCTCGATGCGGACCATCGGCTCGGCGGAGCCCGCGGCGCGGACGTTGTTCTCTGTCATGGCTTTACCCCTCCACCTTCACGGGCGCGTCCGAGGTGCTACCCACGGACTCGACCTTGACGTCAAAGCGGCGCGCGAACCGGCCGAGCAGCCACGTCGCCACCATCGTGAGGATGAGGTAGGCCACCGTGGAGATGAGGGCCGTCTGGAACTGCTGGTAGTAGATGCCGGCCACGGTGGTGGTGGCGAACATGAGGTCGAACGTGCCAATCACGGAGAGCACCGAGGAGTCCTTGATGTTGATGACGAGCTCGTTGGAGAGGCCGGGAATCGCGTACTTGATGCCCTGCGGGAAGACCACCTTGCGCATGGCCTGCCACTGCGAGAGCCCGAGCGAGCGAGCCGCCTCCGTCTGACCCTTGTCGACCGACTCGATGCCGCCGCGCAGCACCTCCATCATGTAGGCGGTGGAGTTGAGCGTGATCGTCACGAGGCCTGCGGCGAACGTCGTCCAGATGCTGTTGATCTGCGTGGTGGTGAGGCTCGTCAGGCGGAAGAGGCCGAAGATGCCGAAGTAGATGATCATGGCCTGCACCATCATCGGCGTGCCGCGGACCACGGTCGAGTAGACCTTGGCGAAGCCCGAGCCCACGACCTTCCAGAAGCGCACGAAGTCGTTGTCGGGGCGGTCGATGGTCTGGATGCGGGCGAAGACGAGCAGCAGCGCCAGGAAAAACGCGATCGCCGTGCCAAAGACGGCCAGCTCGACGGTGGTGACAAGACCCGTGAAGAACGTGTCGCGCCCCTGGTAGAGGATGTAGCACATGCTCTCCAGCATGGGCTCGGGGCGCCGGGGCTCGGGCAGGGACGCCGCCGTCACGGCAGCGCTCCACGCCGACGCCACGCCCATGACCACGCGGTCCACGAAGAGCACCAGCGCGATCGCCCAGATGACGTAGGACGCGTAGCGCAGCGCCCGGCGCGCGGCCCGCCTGACGAACGGCGCGGTCCGCGCGTAGTCCTTCCAGCGCGCGAGCTTGAACGCGAGCGCGACGGCGCTCAGGACGAGCCAGGCGACGAGCACGTAGTACATGACGAGCTCGACGGTGAACGCCCGTGCGAGGAAGCTCATCTCCGGACGCGGCGAACTGGAGAGCAGCATACCGACCAGCGCCGCGGCGCTCGTTCCGAGAAGGACGTAGCGGTGGTCGTCGAGAAGGAACGAGGCAACGCGGCCGCGCGCGCCTCTCGCCTGCTGCTCGCCGGATGAGGCAGAGCCCATGTTTCTCTCCTTTGGGTACAACGCGTACGAACGCGCGCCGCACCCGAGCGACGCGCGTTCCTATCCTAGATGATGCGCGGACGAGCCTAGGCCGGCTGACGGTCCATGCAATCGTTCCACATCTGCTGGCGCTCGTCCTCGGGAATGCCGGCGATGACCTCGTTGATCTGCTCGAGGATGGCGTCCTGGCCCTTGGCGATGGCCGCGTTGTCGGGCATGACGGAGCCCTCGAACTTCTCCTCCATCTCAAGCTCCACGAAGTCGGGGTAGGTCTCGAGCAGCTTGGGCACGGAGAGCATCGAGTAGGTGATGACGTCGCTCGTGCCGGAGGCGAGGCTCTCCACGACCGCGGGCACGGTCTCGCCGGGGGTCATGTGGTTGATGTCGGGGATCTGGTCGATCACCGTGTCGTACATCGTGGCGGCCTGGCCCATGACCGAGGCGCCCGCGAGGTCGGCGAAGGTGGTGGCGCCGGCGTAGGGCGAGTCGGACGTGGTGATCATCACGATGTCGTCGTCGATGTAGGAGTCGGAGAAGTCCGCGGACTGCGCGCGGTCCGGGTCGACGGACATGCCCGCGCAGACGATGTCGATCTGGCCGTTGTTGAGCGAGTCGATGAGCGCGGAGAAGTCCAGCTTCACGGCCACGGGCTCCATGCCCAGGGCCTCGGCGATGCGCTTGGCGACCTGCACGTCGTAGCCGTCGGCAAAGGCGCCGTCGACGTTGTCGATGGGGATGGTGTACTCGGACTCCTCGGAGACCTGCCAGTTGTACGGGGCGTAGGCCGCCTCCATGCCCACGCGCAGCGTCACGCCGTCGCCGAGCGTGGTGGCCTCGGCGGCGTCCGACGCGTCGTCGGCACTGTCGTCGGCGGTGGGCTCCTGCGCGGCGGGTCCGCAACCGGAAAGGACCATCACGCCCCCCATGCCCGCCACGAGGCTCGAGAGCTTGAGGAAGTCGCGGCGAGAGACTCTGTCAGATACAAGAACGTGCGGGGTGGCCTTCATGGTGGTTCCTTTCCCTTTTGTGGTAATCCCCTTCCGCGCGACGCAACCGGAGGGGACCCATTCCCCTCCCCCTTGCAACCTAATGCGAGAAAGTTACGCGCACGTGGGCAGAATACCCCGGGGCGAGAAGAACCACGAGCTGATACCATCGTGGGAAACACCGCCGTAACGCCTCGCCCGGGAGGACCTCATGGACCAGGAGACCTACGACGCCTACGTCGCCATTCTCGAGGAGGAGCTCGTCTGCGCGATGGGCTGCACCGAGCCCATCGCCGTGGCCTACTGCTCCGCGCTCGCACGCCAGACGCTCGACGCGCCGCCCGAGCGCGTCGAGGTTGCCGCCTCCGCCAACATCATCAAGAACGTGAAGAGCGTCGTCGTGCCCAACACGGGCGGAGCGCGCGGCATCGAGGCCGCCGCGGCGGCGGGCGTGGTCGCGGGCGACGCGGACGCCAAGCTCGAGGTCCTGGCCGGCGTGACCGGAGAGCAGATCGCCGAGATGCACGACTACCTCGCCACGCACGAGGTCGCCGTGGCGCCGAGCGAGCGCCCGTGGATCTTCGACATCCAGGTGCGCGTCTCGGGCGGCGGCCACGAGGCGTTCTGCGAGATCGCGGGCTCGCATACCAACGTCATCCACGTGGAGCGCGACGGCGAGGTCCTTCTCGACGCGCCGTTCGAGGAGGCCGCGGGCGAGCAGGACGCCGGGACGGACCGCGGCAGTCTCTCCATCGAGAAGATCGTCGAGTTTGCGGACGAGGCGAACCTCGAGGACGTCAAGCAGGTGCTGGGCCGCCAGATCGCCTGCAACACCGCCATCGCGCAGGAAGGCCTCCACGGCAGCTGGGGCGCCAACATCGGCAGCGTCCTGCTCTCCGCCTACGGCGACGGCGTGGCCAACCGAGCCAAGGCCTGGGCGGCCGCCGGGTCCGACGCACGCATGGGCGGCTGCGAGCTGCCCGTGGTCATCAACTCCGGCAGCGGCAACCAGGGCCTCACGGCGAGCGTGCCCGTGATCGTCTACGCCCAGGAGCTGGGCGTCTCCCATGACGAACTGCTCCGCGCGCTCGTGGTGTCCAACCTCGTGACCATCCACCTCAAGACCGGAATCGGACGGCTCTCCGCCTACTGCGGCGCCACGAGCGCGGGTGCGGGCGCGGCGGCCGGCATCACCTACCTCTACGGCGGGCGCGCGGACGAGATCTCGCACACCGTGGTCAACGCCATCGCCATCGACTCCGGCATGGTATGCGACGGTGCCAAGGCCAGCTGCGCGGCCAAGATCGCGAGCGCGGTGGAGGCCGGCCTGCTGGGCATGCAGATGCAGCGCCAGGGCAAGCAGTTCTACGGCGGCGACGGCATCGTGGTCAAGGGCGTGGAGAACACCATCCGCAACGTGGGCGTTTTGGCCGCCCGGGGCATGCGCGAGACGGACCGCACGATCATCGAGCTCATGTGCGGGAGCGGCGCCTGCTAGACCGCACCTAGGCCGGGACGCGCCCGACAAGGTCCGGCGCTTCGGACAGTCCTCGCCGCAAAGAGCGCGGCTGCGGAACTCGCGGCGGACCTTGTCGGGCGCATCCCGGCTGCGGGTCTATCGACGCCGCGGAGTGAGGACGCAGAGACGACGATTGCTGGTTATGCGCGATTGTGCGGGCTGCGGGACCTCTTTGCGGACGCACGGACGCAAATCTTTGGCATGGCGGACAGTTTTTCTCGATTGTGCATCCCGGAAGAGCGTCGCAAGAATGCAGCAACGCGCTTTACCGGAAATGCGCGGTCATGCGTGATGCCGCCGTCCGCAAACCCTACTCCCACGTGGGCGGAACCGGGGCGTCGGGCGTCGACCAGGAGCCAAGCGGCGCATTGGGGTCCGCATCCAGCGTGAGCGGCGAGAAGGACCCGGCGTTGTAGCTCCGCAGCGCCGCGATGCCAATCATGGCGGCGTTGTCGCCGCAGGCGCGCATGGGCGGCACGGTCACGCGCACGCCGCGCTTCTCGAGCGCCTTCTTGTACGCCGCACGCAGGCCCGGGTTGGCCGCCACGCCGCCGCCGACGCAGAAGTCGGCCACGCCGGTCTCCTCCACGGCGGTCACGGCCTTGGCCACCTGCACGTCGATGACCGCAGCCTCGAAGCTCGCCGCCAGGTCGGGCAGGTTGATCGCGCGGCCGGCGCGGTTCTCGCCCTCGATGTAGGTGATGACGGCGGTCTTGAGGCCGGAGAGGCTGAAGCTGTAGTCGCCGCTGTGCATCATCGCGCGCGGGAAGTGGATGGCCTTGGGGTTGCCCTGCGCGGAGAGCTTGGAGATCACCGGGCCGCCGGGGTAGCCCAGCCCGAGAGCCTTGGCCACCTTGTCGAAGGCCTCGCCCACCGCGTCGTCGATCGTGGCGCCGAGAAGGACGTAGTCGCCCCAGGCGCGCACGTGGACGAGCATGGTGTTGCCGCCGGAGACGATGCTCGCCACGAAGGGCGGCTCGAGGTCCGGGGTCTCGAAGAGGTTGGCCATGAGGTGGCCCTCGAGGTGGTGGACGGCAATGAGCGGCAGGTCAGCGGCCGCACAGAGGCCCTTGGCGAAGGCGACGCCCACCACGAGCGCGCCCACCAGGCCCGGCCCTGCCGTCACGCCCACGGCCGCAAGGTCAGACGGCGCGAGCGTGTCCACGCCGAAGTGCTCGCCGGCGCGCGCGAGCGTTTCCTCGAAGACGCCCACGATGGCCTCGGTGTGCTTGCGGGAGGCGATCTCGGGCACCACGCCGCCAAAGCGCGCGTGGAAGTCGATCTGCGTGGCCACGACGCTCGCGCAGACAACGCCGTGGGAGTCCGTCACGGCCATGGCGGTCTCGTCGCAGGAGGACTCGATCGTGAGGATGAGCGGACCGGCGGCCGCCAGCGCGGCCGCCGCCTCGGGCGTGCGCTCGCCGGGCACAATCGGCCACGGGCGGATGCTCGGCGCCGGCTCCGGGCGGCCGGTCGCGATCACGGCGTCCGCCGCGAGCGGCAGCGGTGCGCGCAGGATGAGGGCGTCGTGGCCAGCGCCGTAGTAGCCCGGGCGACGGCCCTCCTCCGCGAGGCCGAGCGCGCCGTAGAGTGCACGGGCAGGTGCGTTCTTCTCGTCCACCTCAAGCGAGATCGTCTGCGCGCCGAGCATCTGCGCGTCGTAGGCAACGCGGGCGACGAGGCGCGTCGCAATGCCCTCGCGGCGGCGCGTCGCGTCCACGACGACCTCTTCGACCTCGAAGTCGGCCCCCGCGAGCACACCGCCCGCGAAGCCGATGACAGTCCCTTGGTCGTGCGCGACCCACCAGCTGCGGCCGGGCTGGGAGAGCTCCTCGTAGAACATCTTCTCGGACCACGGCGTGTGCGCCGCGCCCTCGTAGGCGGCCGCCTCGAGCGCGGCCACGGCGGCAGTATCGTTCACCGTCATGGGACGCAGCTGCAGGTGGATGCCCGCAAGCGCGTCGTCGACGCCGGTGAGCTCGACGGTCGCGGGCTTCTTGAGGCCCAGGCGCGTGCGCTCGGCCTCCTCGGCGTCGGAGAGGCGCGTGTAGATGGGCAGGACGAGCGCCGGGTCGCCGGGCTGCTCGTCAAAGACGCCGGCCTCGACGGCCGCGCGGAGCAGCCCCTCACCCGTGGGGTACCACGCCCCCTCGGGCGAGAAGGACGTGAGCCCCGCAGCCTCGAAGCGCGCCTGGTACTTGGTCAGACCGTTGCCTGTGAGCGTGAGATCGGCGGCATCGGTGCGGCCTGCCCACACAGCCACGCAGGCATCGGCCTTGAGGACGGTCTCGGCCGGGAAGGTGCGGTGCGCGCCGGCCTCGTCGAGCTCGTAGATGCCGGGGTAGACCTCGCCACGCATGGCGTCGCCCGCCACCGCGAGCGTGCTGCGCACGCCAGCGTCCCATGCCGACCACGCCATCGCGTCGAGCGCGGAAGTGCCGTAGAGCGGAAGGCCCGCGCCGCACGCGAGGCCCTTGGCCGTGGCAATGCCGATGCGCACGCCCGTGAACGATCCGGGGCCGCGGCCCACGAGCACCGCGTCGAGGTCACCCATCGCAAGGCCGGCGTCGGCGAGTGCGGCCTGAGCCGTGGTCACGAGCTCCACGTTGGCCTGGCGGCGGCACAGGTGGTCGCGCGCGGCCAGCACCGTCACGGCGCCGTCCGCGCCCACGCGCCCGACGGCACAGGCCAGCATGTCAGTGGACGTGTCCAGCGCAAGGATGATCTTCTCGGCCATTCACAGCTCTTCTCGCTCGGAGTTTCAGCCTTTCCAGTGTAGTCAAAACACCCAGCCTCGGTCTCCGTCCGCCCCCTCTTCAAGGTATGTACGAAGTTGCACTATTAATACGGTACCTTGCAATCATAAAACCGCAGGTAGATGGCTTGCCGAGAAGAACATCAACGATACAACCGTGTACATACCCGGAAAGAGGGAGGCAGCCGAGGGGAGGTCACACCGAAGGAGGACCTCGGCCCTACGCGTTGGCGGCGTGCTCGGCGGCAACGGCCTCGATGAGCTTCGCGAGCGGCCACGTACGGTTGGCCTTCGTGAGCAGGGCCTTGGGGCCCACGACGCACCCCGCCTCACGCGAGCGGGCGAGAAACTCGTTCACCTGCGCATCAGTAAGCCCGCAGAGCAGCACGAACTCCCCCACCGCCGGCTCCGGACCCGCATAGGGCACGGGCGCCGATCGGAATCCCGGCAGTCGGGCGAACGCGCCCGCGGCGTCGCCCAGCCGCTCATACCCGGCCGTGCGCGCGACCACGCCCATCTCCTTCAGCACCGCCCGGACCGCCGCGCCCTTCTCGCCAGACGGGTCAAGCCCCCAGAGCACCGCGCACGGCGCGGGCCCCGAGGGCTTGACCTTCT
>CAUGFC010000007.1 GCA_959598545.1 uncultured Olsenella sp.
GGCCCATGAAGGCCAGGCTCGTGATGCGGGGGAAGACCTCGCCCGTGGCGATGCCAAGGTCGGAGACCGTGCCGACCTTCTCGCCGTCGGCGTCAAGAACGGGGTTGCCCAGGAGTTGGGACAGGTAGATCATTCGTGCTCCTTACGTGCGTCGCGTCGGCGCGCCCGCTCGCGGGAGCACGCCGCAGGTCATCGACTGTGAGGTCGAGGTTTCATGCGGACCTTTCTCCTAGGTGGATTTTGTCGGCTGTATTGTAGCCCAAGCGCGCGGCGTGCGCCGCCCGGGTTAGAACAACGTCATCGTCCCCGTTTCGGCGGGCGCCTGGGTTAAAACCACCTCATCGTCCGCGTCGAATCACGGCGGCGAAGGGGGACGATGCGGTCGTTTTAACCCGTGTGCCGCGCACGGCGAGAAGGACGCGTCCCTAGAACCTCACCCAGGGGAGCTCCTGCTCCGTGCGGCCGCGCCGCCCGGACTCCAGGCTCATGCGCGGGCGGTAGCGCATGCCGCCGATCTTGCTGCCGGGGAAGGTCGTGACCAGGCTGTTGTACTCGCGGACGCGCGCGTCGTAGCCCTTGCGGGCGTGCGCCAGCGTGTTCTCGGCCTCGGCGATCCCGGACATGAGCTCGACCAGCTCGGGCTTGGCCATGAGCGTCGCGGAGCGCCCGGCGACGGCAAAGACGTCGCGCAGCGCCACGGTGAGCGCCTCCGAGGCGGCGAGCTTGTCGGCGGGCTTCCTGGCCTCGCCCACGGCCGCGCGCGCCGTCGAGACCGCGGCGAGCATGTCCGCGCTCGCGGAACCGTGCTCGCCGAGCCGCGCCTCGAGCGTGCGGACCAGCTCGTCGCGGGCCGCGAGCTGGCGCTCGACGACCTTCCAGGCGTCCTCGCACTTGTTGTCCGCCCCGATGATGTTGAGGTAGGTGCGGGTGTAGACCATGACGACGGCGATGAGCAGAAGCCCGACCAAGAGGATCACGACGATGGGGTCCACGCCCGCTCCCTTCAAGAGGCGCAAATGGCGGAGGAGGAGGGATTCGAACCCTCGGAACGGGGTTTGCCCGCTCGACGGTTTTCAAGACCGCTGCATTCAACCGCTCTGCCACTCCTCCGAGTGCGCAAGCACTAGTATCCTACCCCATGTAAACCACGCGAGGCTCGGGAGGGATCGGTGGCCAAGAACAACGGCGTCGCCGAGAAGGACGACGAGCGGTACATGCGCCTGGCGCTCGAGGAGGCGGAGGCCGCCGCGGCCGAGGGCGAGGTGCCCATCGGCGCGGTGGTGGTCTGCGACGGCGAGGTCGTCGCCCGCGCCCACAACCGTCGCGAGACCGACGCCGACCCGTCGGCCCATGCCGAGTTCGCGGCCATGGTGGCCGCCGCCCGGGCGCTGGGGCGCTGGCGGCTCACGGGCTGCACGGTCTACGTCACGCTGGAGCCGTGCCTCATGTGCGCCGGCCTCATGGTGAACGCCCGCGTGGACCGCTGCGTGTACGGTGCGGCCGACCCCAAGGGCGGCGCAGTGGGCACGCTCTACGACGTGAGCCACGACGAGCGGCTCAACCACGAGTTCGAGGTCACCTCCGGTGTGCTCGCGGACGAGGCCGCCAAGCTGCTGCGCGACTTCTTCCGCGCGCGCCGCGCCAAAAGGTAGCGCGCCGAGGGGCGCTCGGCACCCTCGGCGCGCCTATGGTCGTCCGTCGCGGCCGCCTATGCGGTCAGGGCGTCCTTGATGCCGCCGACGAAGGCGTCCAGGTCGCACGGGAGGCGGGAGCTGACGAGCTTCCAGCCGTCCTTCTCCTCCACGACGAGCTCCTGGTCAAGGTAGGTGCCGCCGGCGTTCTTGAGGTCCTGGACGATGAACGGGCAGCTCGTGAGCGTGCGCCCCTCGACGAGCCCGGCGTTCACGAGGAGCCACGGGCCGTGGCAGATCGCGGCGATGGTCTTGCCGGCGCGCGCGAAGCCCTGGGCGAGGCAGATCGCCGCGTCGTCGATGCGCAGGCGGTCCATGTTGCAGGTGCCGCCCGGAATGACCAGCAGGTCGTAGTCCTCGACCTTGGCGTCACGGTAGGCGAGGTCGGGCTCGATCACCTTGCCGGGATAGCGGTCCTCGGTGAAGCACTCGACCGGGGCCGCCTCGGTCGCGGCAAAGTCGACGGTGGCGCCGGCCTCGCGCAGCGCCTCGAGCGGCGTCATGAGCTCGACCTGCTCGACGCCCCAGTTACCAGCGATGATGAGGACCCTCTTGCCCTCGAGCGTTGCCGTCATCTCTCTCCCTTCTCGGTCAAAAGGGGACGGCCCCTTTTGACCCATTGCCTAGTAGACGGGGTTCTCGACCTCGACCTTGTCGACCTCCTGGTAGGGGGCCAGCGTCGAGACCATCTTCACCGGCTTGTCGTACGCGTTCTTGACGTAGTGGACCTCGCCCGGGCCGACGTGGATGAGGTCTCCCTCCTTGAGCGAGTGGACCACGCCGTCGACCACGACGTCGACCTGGCCCTCGAGCACGAAGAAGTTCTCCTCCATGACGTTGTGGTAGTGCGCCTGGAAGTCCTGCCCGGGCTGGAACTGCACCAGGGCGAAGTTCATGCGCGGGCCCTTCATCAGATACTTGGGACCCGAGTCGCCGAAGCGATACTCGAAGTCGTTCTCGTTCACCACGAAGCTCTCTGCCATGTCCCTGTCCTCTCTGTGAGTGCGTTGCCGAGAAAAACCACGGGGCCGGGCCTACAGGCCGGGGGCCCTCCACATGCTCTTGGTGACGCCCGCCTCGGAGAGCTCGAACTGCTTGGCGTAGACCTCGCGCCACAGCTGGTAGAGCCGCTCGTAGACGTCCTTGTTGTCGGGGTTGGGCTCGAAGGTGCGGTCCCAGCGCACCACCTGGCGCGCGCCCTCGGAGATGCTCGGGTACAGCCCGACTCCGTAGCCCGCGAGCACGGCCGCGCCGAGCGCCGTCGCCTCCTTGACCTCGGGGACCTTGACGCGCTTGCCGGTGACGTCGGCCAGGATCTGCGCCCACAGCGGGCTCTTGGCCGCGCCGCCCGCGAAGACCAGCTCCTCGGGCTCGTTGCCGGTGGCCTCTCGCACGAGCTCGATGTGCCCGCGGACGAGAAGGGCCGTGTTCTCCAGGATCGCTCGGTAGAACGTGTACTTGTCGAAGCGCTCGGGGTCGAGCTCGAAGTTGGTGAAGGTGGGCGCCGCGTGCGTCCAGTGGATGTAGTTCATGACGTCGGAGAAGCAGCAGACCATGCCGTGGCTGCCCGCGGGGACCTTCTCGGCGCGCTCGTTCATGACGTCGTAGACGTCGCGGCCAGCGGCGTCCGCCTCGGCCTTCTCGGCCTGGCAGAAGCCGTCGCGGAACCAGCGCATGACCAGGCCCGGCTTGAAGGCGAGTGCCTCGTACTGCCAGGTGCCGGGGGCGGCGGCGCAGTTGACGCGCACGCGGCAGCCCGGGTCGGTGGCGCCGGAGTCGGTGTTGAACTCGTACTGCCAGAAGCTGCCGCCAAAGACCGCCGCCTCGCCGGGGAGCACCGCGCCGACGCCGATCATGCCGAGCTGGCAGTCGCCGCCGCCGACGACCACCGGCGTGCCCTCGGCGAGCCCGGTGTCGGCCGCGCCGCGCGCGTTCACGGAGCCGGCGACCTCGCCGCACTCGCGGACGGGCCCGAAGATGTCGGTGCGCAGGCCGCAGCGCTCGGCGATCGAGGGGTCCCAGTCGCGCCTCTTGAGGTCCATGATGCCGGTCGTGGAGCCGTTCGAGGGCTCGACGGCCAGGTCGCCCGTGAGCTTGTAGATGAGCCAGTCGTTGAACATGCCGATGCGCGCGGTCCGCTCGTAGACCTCCGGCATCTTGTTCTTGACCCACAGCAGGCGCGGCAGGGCGCCCAGCGCGTAGGTCTGGCCGCTCTCGAGGTAGATCTCGCGCTCGAGGTCCGGATTCATGGCGATGAGCTGACCCACCTCGTCGTCGGAGCGGGCGTCCACGTTGGCGCAGGCCCAGATCTCGTTGCCCTCGGCGTCGTAGAGGAGGATGCCCTCGCGCATGCAGGTCGTTGAGACCGCGGCGATGGCCTCGGGCGCCACGCCGGTCTTGGCCAGGACCTCGCGCACGCAGCTGCTCGCGAGCTCCCAGTTGTGCTCCCAGTCAAAGTCCATGCTGCCCGGCCAGCGCGGGTCCTCGCGGTGCGTCCACTCCTTCTGGACCACGCCGACCTGCGTGCCGTCGACGGCAAAGATCACGGCGCGCACGCTTCCGGTGCCCGCGTCCATGGCGAGCAGGTACTTCTCGGTTTCGCTCATTTCGGCCTCCTGCCTTCGGTCCGTTTCCGTCATAGCCTTGCCGCTCGTCGCCGGCCGTCAGGCCCCGTCGTGCGCGAGCAGCTTCCGTGCCGTGTCCCCGTCGGTGATGAGCACGTTGAGGTAGCCGGCGCCGAGGACCGCGCGGATGGCCGCGACCTTCTCGCTGCCCGCCGCCACGCCCACGACGTTGCGCATCCTGCGCAGGTTGTCGAGGCTCGTGCTCACGATGCGGCTCTCTATGGTGGTGTCTATGGGCTCGCCGTCGGCGTCCACGAAGTGCGTGAGGATGTCGCCCACGGCCCCCTTCATCTTGAGCAGGGCGAGCTCGTTCTTGCCCAGGATGCCGTTTCGCTGGACCGTGGCGTTCTCGTCCCCGCCGCCGATGCCGACGATGCTCATGTCGGCGTACTCCGTCATGCGATAGACGTCGCGGATCGTCGGCTCGTCGAGAAGCGCGTCGCGCAGCTCGGGGGAGGAGACCACGAGGGGGGCGGGCGTGAGGTACAGGCGCAGCCCGAAGACCTCGGAGGAGATCTTGGGCAGGTAGTAGCTCACGCCGCCGGTGAGGCTCACGATGTTGAGGGAGCTGCCGCGCCCGCTCGCCAGGTGGTTGAGCACGAGGCTCATCGTGTCGCCGTAGCCGATGTTGAGGTAGCCGTCGGGACGCAGGTGGTCGGTGACGTACATGGCGGCCGCGCTCGCGAGGCTGTCGCGCACGTCCGAGCCCGCGGCCGGCGTGGGGATGATGAAGGCGTCGTCCAGACCGAAGCGCTCGATGATCTGACGCTCGATCTGCATCCGCTCGGCGTCGTCCTGGCGGAAGATGAACTGGATGACCCCCTGCTCGCGGGCCTCCTCCAGAAGGCGGATGACCTTCGCGCGCGAGACGCCCAGCATGCCCGAGATCTGCTGCTGGGTGTAGCCCTCCATGTAGTAGTACCACGCGGCCTTGAGGACCAACGGGTACCCGGCTTCGCTCATCCCGTCTCCTTTGTGGATAGGGTGGACATTTGTCATACGTCAATACAAAAGTACGATTTGGATATACCGCGACCATACAGCCGTGTCAATGGGGACGGGCGAGAAAACGGTAAAGGGTTGCTTTGGATTGGCGAGTAGAGCGGGCATTGTCGAAATGTGCGGAACGATACGCACAATGCTGAACAAATGCCCGACCACTGAGCAAAAATGAACCGTTCACCGCGCGCACGTTACCGCTCGCCCCCCGTGCGCTATGGGCGGGGCGGGCGTATGGATATCGTCACCTATAACAGCGTTGCTGTCTCATGCGTCCGTCTGTGAGGAGGGGAGACATAGTGCCCATGGCAAACGAGCCCGGCAAGACCGCTCAGGAGGCTCAGCCCCAGGTCTCCAAGAAGAAGGACGTCCTTCTCTCTGTCCGCGACATCCACAAGTCGTTCGGGACCAACCACGTGCTCAAGGGCATCAGCCTTGACCTGCGCCCCGGCGAGGTTCTCGCCCTCATCGGCGGCAACGGCGCCGGCAAGTCCACGCTCATGAAGATCGTCATGGGCATCTACGGCCCCGACAGCGGCGAGGTCTACGTCGACAACGAGAAGGTCGACGTCTCCAACCCCAAGGTCGCCCTCGAGCACAGCATCTACATGGTGCCGCAGGAGCCCATGCTCTTCCCCAACATGACGGTGCGCGAGAACGTGACCATCGGCTTCAACGCGCGCCAGGCCGACCTCGACCGCGAGCTCATGGAGGTCATGGATCAGATCGGCTGGCATCTCGACCCCGACCGCAAGGCCTCCACGCTCTCCATCGCCGAGCAGGGCATGGTCGAGATCCTGCGCGGCATGATGCGCCACTCCGAGGTGCTCATCCTCGACGAGCCCACCTCCGCCCTCACCTTCGACGAGGTGAACGCCCTCTTCAGGGTCATCGAGGGCCTGCGCGAGAAGAACATCGGCATCATCTACATCACGCACCGCCTCGCGGAGGTCTTCCAGATCGCCACGAGCGTCTCCATCCTGCGCGACGGCATCGTCACCATGCAGGGCTCCACGAAGGACTTCACCCGCGAGGACCTCGTGAAGGGCCTGCTGCCCCCCAACGCGGGCTCGGTCAAGGAGACCGCCGCCGCCCAGAAGCGCGAGATCGACTACGCGGCCAAGCCCGTGCTCGAGCTCCAGAACTTCAGCGGCTACGGCTTTGCCGACGTCAACCTCAAGGTCTATCCCGGCGAGATCGTAGGCCTCGCGGGCGTCATCGGCGCCGGCCGCACGGAGATGGCCACGACGATCTTCGGGCGCGACAAGGTCCTCGGCGGGAAGGTCCTTCTCGACGGCAAGGACATCACCGGCCTCTCCACCGCCGCCGTCATCGGCGAGGGCGTCAACTACGTCCCCGAGGACCGCTTCCGCGACGGCCTCTTCCGCATCCGCGACGTCGAGGAGAACACCACGAGCGCGCTGCTCGCGCACGGGCTGGGCAAGTTCATCCTCGGCCGCAAGGAGGCGGAGCGCGTCAGCCAGCACTACGTCGACAACTTCCGCACCAAGGTGACCGGCCTCACGCAGGAGGTCGGCGGCCTCTCCGGCGGCAACCAGCAGAAGATCGTCATCGGACGCGCCTTCGCCACCAACCCGCGCCTGGTCATCCTCGACGAGCCCACCCGCGGCATCGACGCCGCCGCCCGCGGCGACGTCTACGCCGTCCTGCAGCAGCTCCGCGAGACCGGCGTCTCGATCCTGCTCATATCCTCCGACATGGAGGAGGTCGTGGAGCTCGCCGACCGCGCCCTGACGATGTTCCAGGGCCGCATCAACGGCGAGTTCGTCGGCGACCAGATCACCCAGGACAACCTCATGTCCGCCTCCTTCGGCGTCACCGGGGAGGCGAGAAGCGCATGATCCTGACCTGCCTGCGTTTCCCCATGAATGTCGACCGTTCTCGAGAGGGGGTGTGAGCCGTGCAGATCGTGAAGAAGCTCCTCCACGCACGAGGCCTGACGAGCCTGCTGTTCCTGATCGCGCTCTTCGTGATCGTGGGCATCATCAACCCGTCGTTCCTCTCGCCGAGCAACATCGCGGCGTGCTTCAACACGTCGGTCGTGTACACGCTCGTTGCGGTGGGCATGGCGTTCACGCTGTTCACCGGTAACCTGGACGTCTCCATCGGCTCCAACCTCGGCCTCGTCGCCGCGGTCGTGGGCTCGATGCTGCGCGACGGGCAGCCGCTCATGCTCGCCGTCCTCGTGGGCCTGCTGATCGGCGCGGTGATCGGCCTGGTCAACGCCTGGGGCGTGGCCGTCATGGGCGCGCCGGCGCTGATCTTCACGCTCGGCGTGAACGGCATCCTGCGCGGCATCATGTACGTCTACACCAACGGCGCCTGGGTCGAGAACCTCCCCAAGGAGTTCAAGGACTTCTCGTCGGTGACGGCGGTCGGCGACCTCACGGTCTACTACTGCGTCACCATCCTCGCGGTGGTGGGCATCCACTTCCTGCTCACCCGCACGCGCCGCGGCCGCTACTTCCAGGCCGTGGGCGACAACGACCAGGGCGCCACGCTCGTCGGCCTGCCCACGCTCCAGACCAAGGTCCTCGCCTACGTGATCTGCGGCGTCATGGCCGCCGTCGCCGGCATCATCTTCGCCAGCCGCATCGGCTTCGTCACCCCGCAGTCCGGCGACGGCTACGAGATGAAGGCCATCGCGGCGTGCGTCCTGGGCGGCGTCTCGCTGCTCGGCGGCGTGGGCACGGTCCTCGGCTCCGCCATCGGCGCCGTCATCATGGCGTCGATCAGCTACCTGCTCGTCTTCATGGGCTTCTCGTCCAACTACGACAACGCGATCACCGGCGTCATCCTGATCGTCATCGTGGTCGCCGACGCCCTGATCCAGCACCGCTCCATGGTCAAGAACCGGCGGGCTCGCCTCATGGCGCGCGTGTCCCAGGGCGAAGCCGCGGATGCGGGTGCCGAGAAGGGCGGTGATGCCAAGTGATCGAGAAGATCAAGGGCTTCTACGCCACGCACGGCCAGGCGAGCTGGAACACCATCCTGATCGCCCTGCTCGTCCTCGAGTTCGTGGTCTTCGGCATGGCCAACGACCGATTCCTCCGCCCGGCGCTGCTCTTCACGAGCATCAACGACAACCTGCCCACCTTCATGCTCTCGCTCTTCGTGACGCTGATCATGGTCACCGGCGGCATCGACATCCAGGTGTCCTCCCTCGTGGGCCTCACGTCGATCACGATCGGCGTCGCCTGGCAGGACTTCGGCCTGCCGATCTGGGGCGCCGTGGGCCTCGCCTTCGTGCTCGTGACCCTGTGCGGCGCGCTCTCGGGGTTCCTGATCGCGTACTGCCGGGTGCAGGCGATGGTCGTCACGCTGGGCGGCAGCTTCCTGTTCTCGGGCATGGCCCTGCTCGTCTCCACGCTCTCCAAGACCGAGAGCTACCTCGGCATCAGCGGCTTCCCGGAGGACTTCCGCTTCGTCGGCACCTATGACGTGGGCGGCGTCGTTCCCATCCAGATCTTCATCTACGCGCTCATGCTCGTGGTCGCGTTCATCCTGCTCCACAAGACCAAGTACGGCCGCAAGATCTTCCTCACGGGCGTGAACCAGAGCGCGGCCGAGTACTCCGGCATCAACACCCGTCGCGTGATCATGTCCACCTACATCCTGTCCGCCATCGCCGCGGCGATCGCCGGCACGGTGACCACGGCCTACCTCGGCACGTCCCGCTCCGACCTCGGCGGCGACCTCACGATGGACATCATCACCGCCGTCGTTCTCGGCGGCACGCTGTCCACGGGTGGCAAGGGCTCGATCGTCGGCACGGCGCTCGCGTCGTTCCTGATCGCGTTCCTGCGCTTCGGTCTGCCCCTGTGCTTCAAGATCAGTACCCAGTACCTGGACATCCCCGTCGGCATCCTGCTGGTGGCCGTCATCGTCGGCCGCTCCGCAGCCGGTGTGGGCGGGTTCGGACCCTGGCTTCGGTCGCTGCTTCCGGGGAAGGGCAGCGATAAGGCACGTTCGGTAAGCAAGTAAGGGAAGTACGTTAGCAAGGCACGTAAGAAGGAGGAAGTACCATGAAAGAGATGACTCGTCGCAACTTCCTGAAGGTCGCCGGCGCTGGCGCGACCGTCGCGGGCCTCGGGCTCGTCGGCTGCGGCGGCGGTGGCGGGGACGCCGAGGAGCCCGCTGGTGACGACGCCGCCGAGGGCGGCTCCGTCGAGGGCCTGACCGTTGCCTTCATCCCCAAGGTCACCGGCAACGCGTTCTTCGAGTCCGCCAACGACGGCGCCCAGGAGTACGCCGGCAAGTGGGGCATGACGGTCGACTACATCGGCGACGCCGAGGCCTCCGTCACCGCGCAGGTCTCCGTCATCAACCAGGCCGTCGCCAACGGCGCTGACGCCATCTGCATCTCCACCGTCGACGCCTCCGGCGTCTCCGACGCCCTCAAGGAGGCCGCGGCCGCCGGCGTCGTCGTCGCCACCTGGGACTCCGACGCCAACCCCGAGGACCGCACCCTCATGGTCTCCCAGGGCACGCCCGACATCCTCGCCGACATGCTGATCGAGATGTCCGTCGCCGGCCTCGAGCAGCGCGGCATCGACCCGGCCAACGACCCGGTCACCTACGTCTGGCACTACTCCCAGGCCACCGTCACCGACCAGAACTCCTGGTACGAGGCTGCTCAGGCCAAGATCGAGGAGCAGTATCCCAACTGGGAGAACGTCCACGAGAACTACTACTCCAACCAGGACGCCGAGCTCGCCATCACGACCGGCGAGGCCATCCTCGACGCCTTCCCTGAGATCGACCTGATCATCTGCAACGACTCCACCGCTCTCCCGGGCCAGCTCCAGGCTGCCGAGAACCGTGGCCTCACGCAGGACGACATCACGATCACAGGCTTCGCCTCCCCGCAGTCCGTCAAGGCCTACTGCGAGAACGGCACCATCTACAACTGGGGTCTGTGGGACTGCGCCGTCCAGGGCGCCATGGGCTGCTACTGCGCCGCCTACATCGCCGCTGGCAACACGGTCAAGGTCGGCGACACCATCTCCATCCCGGAGATCGGCGACGTCACCGTCGAGGCCAACGACTCCATCGCCGAGGGCGTCGAGACGGCTGAGGAGAACAACGGCGTCGTGCTGCTCCCCGAGCGCCTGATCTTCACCTCGGAGAACATGAACGACTACAACTTCTAAGTCGTTTCTCCTTTCCCGCGCCGGCGGCAGCTCCCCGTGGAGCCGCCGGCGCGGGTATACTCTGCGCCGCGGCACGTCGCGTCGTGTGCGGAGAGGTCGGGCCCCTTCCGGGCGCCGGGACGAGCCCGACCCCTCCTTACAGGACAAGAGAAAGGACAGACATGGCAGACCTCGATGGCGTCAAGGTTGCGAAGGACTACCACGTTGACACCCCCTTCGCCAACTGCGAGGGCTTCTACGTCAAGGGCGCCAACAGCCTTGACTGGGGCATGAAGAAGCACCTGTCGAACATCTTCGACCCCAAGAGCGGCAACACCGTCATGTTCGCCTTCGACCACGGCTACTTCATGGGCTCCACGGCCGGCCTGGAGCGTCTGGACCTGCTGCTCCCGCAGCTCGCCCCGTACGTCGACTGCTTCATGGGCACGCGCGGCGCCATCCGCTCCTGCGTCCCGCCCGAGATCACCAAGTCCGTCGCCCTGCGCTGCTCCTCCGGCTCCTCCATGCTTCAGGATGACCTCTCCCACGAGGTCATCTCCGTCGACATCGAGGAGGCGATCCGCATGAACGCGGACTGCATGGCCGCCCAGGTCTTCATCGGCGCCGACGGCCAGCTCGAGAGCATCGACAACATCAGCTACCTCGTCAACGCTGGCTTCCGCTACTCCATCCCCACCCTCGGCGTCTGCGCCGTGGGCAAGGACATGGAGCGCACGGCCCGCTACTTCAAGCTCGCCACCCGCATCATCGCCGAGATGGGCGTCCAGATCGTGAAGACCTACGACTGCGAGGACTTCGAGGAGGTCGTGGCCGCCTGCCCCGTGCCCATCGTCGTCGCCGGCGGCAAGAAGCTCCCCGAGCGTGACGCGCTCGCCATGGCCTATGACGTCATGCGCAAGGGCGCGCGCGGCGTCGACATGGGTCGCAACATCTTCCAGAGCACGCACCCGCTCGAGATGGCGCAGGCCGTCCGCAAGATCGTGCACGAGGGCGCCACGGACGCCGAGGCCTGGGAGTTCTTCCAGGACATGACGCACTAGCCCAACCTCAGGTTTCCTGAGCCGGGACGACCCGGCTCAAGCCCCCTCCCCCAACGCCCGGGCCGCCCACCGCGACCCGGGCGCTCGTCTTTCTCGCCCCGCGCGGGTTAAATCGACCGCATCGTCCCCGTTCTTCTCGCCGCGCGGGATAGAAACACGGGCGCGTCCCCGTCCGTCGAGCCGTTTCGAGGGGGACGGGCCGCGATTTCTAACCCAGGCGGCTCCGGCAAGGGGGACGGGCGCGATTTCCTAACGCGGGTACCCCCGCAGACGGGGACGACGCGTCGTTTCTAACCGCCCTCCGCGCGGCGAGAAGGACGCGTCGTCGCTCCCGCCCTGCCGACGGTCCGCGCGCACTCGCGGTTTTTCTGTGGACGAAACGTTGACGCAACGTTCAGAATAAGTGTTGTCTTGTGCCGGACCTTCGAGGAGTGAGACATGGAATCCCCTGACAGCACCCTCTACCTGAGCAATGACGACCTGTTCCTCTTCGCTCGCGGCGAGTGGTACCGGAGCTACGAGAAGATGGGCGCGCACCCCGCCGTCACGGACGACGGCACGCACGGCTACCACTTTGCCGTGTGGGCGCCGGATGTGAGAAGCGTCCACGTTATCGGCGACTTCAACGGCTGGGACGAGGGGGCGACCCCGCTCTCCGTGTCCGAGACCGGCGGCGTCTGGCAGGGCTTCGTCGCGGGCGTCGAGGAGGGCGCGCTCTACAAGTACCTGATCGAGTGCAACGACGGCCGCAAGCTCTACAAGGCCGACCCGTACGGCTTCTACGCCGAGAAGGTCCCCGGCACCGCGTCGCGCACCTTCGACCTCGACGGCTATGCCTGGAAGGACGGCGGCTACCTCGAGAGGCGCTCCGGCCGTGACATGTTCGCCGAGCCGCTCAACATCTTCGAGGTGCACCTGGGCAGCTGGAAGCGCCACGGCGACGAGCCCCAGGGCGAGCCTCGGCCCGACGGCACCTACCCCGGCCCCGGCGACCCGTTCCCCGCGCAGCGCGGCGTGGTCTACAGCTACGACGACCTCGCGGACGAGCTCGTGGACTACGTCAAGGAGATGGGCTACTCCCACATAGAGATCATGCCCGTCAACGAGCACCCGTTCGACGGCTCCTGGGGCTACCAGCCCACCGGCTACTACGCCGCCACCGCACGCTACGGCAACCCGAGGCAGTTCATGCACTTCATCGACGCCTGCCACGAGGCCGGCATCGGCGTGATCTTCGACTGGGTCTGCGGCGGCTTCTGCGCCAACGCCGAGGGCCTCGCCAACTTCAACGGCGAGATGCTCTACGAGCACAAGATCCACCCCAACTGGAACACGCACCAGTTCCACTACGGCCGCGGCGAGGTCCGCAGCTTCCTCGTCTCCAACGCCCTGTTCTGGGCCAACCTCTTCCACGCCGACGGCATCCGCATGGACGGCGTCTCCTCGATGCTCTACATGAACTTCGGCATCGACGACCCGGGCCAGAAGCGCTTCAACGAGAAGGGCACCGAGGAGGACCTCGACGCCTCCGCCTTCATCCGCCAGACCAACACGGTCATGGGCAAGGAGCACCCCGACGTCATGATGATCGCCGAGGAGTCCACCGCCTGGCCGCTCGTGACCTACCCGCCCGAGGACGGCGGCCTGGGCTTCCACTTCAAGTGGGACATGGGCTGGATGAACGACACGCTGCACTACATGCAGACCGACTTCCCGTGGCGTCCGGGCAACTACCGCATGCTCACGTTCTCGTCCATGTACCAGTTCAACGAGAACTTCATCCTGCCGCTCTCCCACGACGAGGTCGTCAACGGCAAGTGCTCGCTCATCACGCGCATGCCCGGTGACTACTGGCGTCAGTTCGCCGGCATGAGGACGCTCGCGTTCTACCAGATGACGCACCCCGGCGGCAAGCTCAACTTCATGGGCAACGAGATCGCCCAGTTCATCGAGTGGCGCTACTACGAGGGAATCCAGTACTTCCTCGCGGAGCAGTACGACACGCACCGTCACCAGCAGCGCTTCGTCCGCCACCTCAACCGCTTCTACAACGAGCACCCCACGCTGTGGCAGCGCGCCTTCTCGCAGGACGGCTTCGAGTGGATCGACGCCGACAACGCCGACCAGTCCATCATCAGCTTCGTCCGCAAGGGCGCCGACCCCAAGGAGGACCTGGTCGTCCTCATCAACTTCGACGTCAACGCCCGTGAGGACTTCCGCCTGGGCGTCCCCGAGTGGGGCGTCTACGAGGAGCTCTTCAACACCGACAACGAGCGCTTCGGCGGCTCCGGGGTCATCAACACCGGCAAGATCAAGTGCCAGGACGAGCCCTGGAACGGCCGTGAGCAGTCCGTCGTCGTCCGCATCCCGCCGCTCGGAGGCATGATCCTCAAGCGCACGGGCGCGCAGCGCCGCCCGGCCAAGAAGTCTGAGGCCAAGCCCGCCGCCAAGAAGCCGGCGGCCAAGAAGGCGGCGGCAGCCGAGAAGGACGCCAAGCCGGCCACCAAGGCCAAGAAGGCGCCCGCCGCCAAGAAGGCCGCCTCCAAGCCGGCGGCGAAGAAGGCCGCCGTAAAGGGGGCGTCAGAAAAGAAGCCTTCCGCCAAGAAGAAGGCCGCAACGGAGTAAGCTTAGGGGGCCGCGCGAGCGGCCCCCTAACAAGCGGCCCCGACGTCCCGCGTCCGAGGGCCTGTGTTCTTGTCGTCCGACCCAAGGAGCTGTTTTGACTACCACCAAGATCTTCGAGAGCGAGCAGGACTTCATCGAGCAGTACCGCGAGGCGTGCCTCTCCCGCTTCGGGACCCCCTTCGAGGAGCTGCCCCAGCAGGAGCGCTACTACGCCCTCGCGGAGCTCATCGCCAACAAGGGCCGTGCCATCTTCCCGGAGTCCCACCCCAAGGGCACCAAGAAGGTCTACTACTTCTCCCTCGAGTTCCTTCTCGGCCCCCTGCTCGACAACTACCTGATCAACTTCGGCGTCCGCGACCTCGTCGCCAACGGCGTCAAGCAGATGGGCGCCTCGCTCGAGGACCTCTGCCGCCAGGAGGCCGACCCCGGCCTCGGCAACGGCGGCCTGGGCCGCCTGGCCGCGTGCTTCCTCGACTCCATGGCGCACGAGGGCATGGCCGGCTACGGCAACGGCATGCGCTACCGCTACGGCCTCTTCCGCCAGTACATCGAGGGCGGCCGCCAGGTCGAGCGCACGGACAACTGGCTGGCCAACGGCTTCCCCTGGGAGACCCGCAAGGACGGCTCCTCCGTGCTCGTCCGCTTTGGCGGCCAGGTCGTCCGCCACGAGGAGGACGGCAAGTTCTGGTTCACCCAGGAGGGCGGCGAGCTCGTCCGCGCCGTCCCGTATGACGTGCCCATCGTCGGCTACGGCGGCAAGGTCGTGAACAAGCTGCGCCTGTGGTCCGCCGAGCCCTACACCGAGGACTTCGACCTGGACGCCTTCAACGCCGGCGACTACGCCCGCGCCAACAAGTTCCGCTCCGACGTCGAGGCCATCTCCACGATCCTCTATCCCAACGACGCCGGCGAGCACGGTCGCATGCTGCGCCTGAAGCAGGAGTACCTCTTCGTCTCCGCCGGCCTGCAGACGATCCTGCGCACCTACGAGCGTGAGTTCGGCCCCGACTGGGAGCACCTCGGCGAGCACGTGTGCGTCCACACCAACGACACCCACCCCGCCATGTGCGGCCCGGAGCTCATGCGCCTGCTCGTCGACGAGAAGGGCCTGGACTTCGACCTCGCCTACAAGGTCGCCAAGGAGACCATCTCCTTCACCAACCACACGGTCATGCCCGAGGCGCTTGAGAAGTGGCCCATCAACACCTTCCGCGCCCTGCTGCCGCGCCTCTACATGTTCATCGACGAGATCGATCGGCGCTACCGCGAGAACCTCTCGCAGCACCTCTCGCCCAACGAGGGCAACTGGACCGACGTCCTGCGCAACACCGCGATCCTCTGGGACGGCCAGGTGCGCATGGCCAACCTCTCGATCATCTTCTCGCACTCCATCAACGGCGTCTCCGCGCTGCACACGCAGATCCTCAAGGACACCGTGTTCCACGAGTTCTACGAGATGATGCCGCACCGCTTCAACAACAAGACCAACGGCGTCACGCACCGTCGCTTCCTGTGCGAGGCCAACCCCTCCTACTCCAAACTCATCACCGAGGCCATCGGTGACGGCTGGCTCGACGACGCCATGGAGCTCGAGAAGCTCGTCCCGTTCGAGCAGGACGCCAGCTTCCTCGACGGCATGGAGCTCGCCAAGAAGGCCGACAAGGAGCGCCTGGCCGCCTACATCAAGGAGACCTCGGGCGTCGAGCTCGACACCAACATGATCTTCGACGTGCAGGTCAAGCGCTTCCACGCCTACAAGCGCCAGCTCCTCAACGTCTTCAAGGTGCTCGACGTCTACAACCGCATGCTCAACGACCCGGGCTACAGCCCGCGTCCGACGGCCTTCATCTTCTCCGGCAAGGCGGCCCAGAGCTACACCTTCGCCAAGGAGGTCATCCGCCTGATCAACTCCGTGGCCGACGTCATCAACAACGACGAGCGTGTCAACGACAAGATCAAGGTGGCCTTCGTGCCCAACTTCGCCGTCTCCAACGCCCAGCTCATCTACTCGGCCGCCGAGATCTCCGAGCAGATCAGCGTGGCCGGCGCCGAGGCCTCCGGCACCTCCAACATGAAGCTCATGATGAACGCGGCGATCACCCTGGGCACCCTTGACGGCTCCAACGTGGAGATCTCCGAGCTCGTGGGCCCCGAGAACATCAAGATCTTCGGCCTGCACGCCGACGAGGTCGAGGCCCTGCGCGCGTCCGGGCGCTACTACGCCTGGGACATGTACAACGGCGACCGCGACCGCCTCGGCCGGATCGTGGACATGCTCACCGACGGCACGCTCGCGCGTCTCTCGGGCAGCTTCGAGAGCATCCACGACTACCTCATGGTGGACAACGACCCGGATCTGGTCCTGCGCGACTTCCACGCCTACGTCCAGGCCTTCGACGAGCTCACCGGAGCCTACGCCGACCGCCGCGCATGGAACCGTTCGGCGCTCCACAATACCGCCAAGGCCGGATACTTCTCCTCAGACCGAACCATTCGTGAGTATATGGGTGACATCTGGCACATTTAGAGGCAGGACATTTCGGGGGCCCCCGCGCCCCCGCGTGAGTTTTGTTCGTCGAAAGGAGTGGGGGTATGAGCAAGAAAGAGTGCATCGCGATGCTCCTCGCCGGAGGACAGGGCAGTCGACTCGGTGCGCTGACGAGCAACGTGGCAAAGCCTGCCGTGTCGTTCGGCGGCAAGTTCCGCATCATCGACTTCGCGCTGTCGAACTGCGCGAACTCGGGCATCAACACGGTCGGCGTGCTCACGCAGTATCGTCCGTACCTGCTGCACAGCTACATCGGGACCGGCGAGGCGTGGAACCTCGACGAGCGCGGCGGCGGCGTCGCCATCCTGCCCCCCTTCGCCACCCAGACCGGCGGCGCCTGGTACGAGGGCACGGCGGACGCCGTGACGCAGAACCTCGGCTACATCGAGACCAACGACCCCGAGTACGTGCTCATCCTCTCCGGCGACCAGCTCTACCGCATGGACTACGCGGACATGCTGGCCACTCACAAGAAGAACAACGCCGACCTCACGATCGCCGTCATGCCGGTGCCCTGGGAGGAGGCCTCCCGCTTCGGCATCCTGACCGCCGACCCCGACGGCCGCATCACCAAGTTCACCGAGAAGCCCAAGAAGCCCGACTCGAACCTCGCGTCCATGGGCATCTACATCTTCAACGCCGACCTTCTCGTCGAGACGCTGAAGGAGGACGCCAACGACCAGAACTCCGCCCACGACTTCGGCGGCAACATCATCCCGAAGCTGCTGGACGACGGCAAGCGCCTGTTCACCTACAAGTTCGAGGGCTTCTGGCGTGACGTCGGCACCATCTCGAGCTACCACGAGACGAGCATGGACCTGCTCGGGCCCAATCCGGCGTTCGACATCTTCAGCACCACGTTCCCGATCATGAGCAACGCCTCCACGCGCCCGCCGGCGTTCGTGGGCAAGGACGGCACGATCGACGACGCCCTCGTGGCCAACGGCTGCCAGGTCTACGGCACCGTCAAGCACTCGATCCTCTCGACCGACGCCTACGTCGGCGAGCGCGCGACCGTCATCGACTCGGTGCTGCTGCCCGGTGCCAGGGTCAAGAACGGCGCGACCGTCATCCGCGCCATTCTCGGCGAGAACGCCGTCGTCGAGGAGAACGTCAGCGTCGGCAGCGTCGACACCACCAAGGACACCGCCGTCATCGGCAACGACGTCGTCGTCGGGAAGGGGGAGAACTAGTCATGGAGAAGGTCATCGGCCTCATCACCTGCAACTACTCCGCCAAGGAGTCGAGCCCGCTCACCGAGAGCAGGCCCGTGGCGTCGCTGCCCTACTTCGGCCGCTACCGCCTCGTTGACTTTGCCCTGTCCAACCTCGTGAACTGCGGGATCCGCACGGTCGGCATGGTCATGCCGTACAACTACCGCTCGATCATCGACCACGTGGGCTCCGGCAAGGACTGGGACCTCGACCGCAAGAACGGCGGCCTGTTCATCCTGCCCGGCTCCGCGTTCGGCACCTCCCGCACCGGCGCCCGCTTCCTGCTGCGCGACCTCGTGCACAACAAGGCGTACTTCACGCGCTCCACGGCCGACGCCGTGATCTTCTCGACGGCCAACTTCGTCTTCAACATCGACCTCGACCAGGTCTACGAGGCCCACAAGGCCTCCGGCGCGGACATCACGGCCCTCACCAAGACGGCCTCCGAGAAGGACGCCGACGTGACGGCCTTCGACGTCATCGACGGCCGCGTCCAGGGCGTGCGCCAGGGCGTCAACTTCGGCGACACGATGTTCCTCGACTGCTTCGTGATCAACCGCCCGCTGCTGCTCGACATGTTCGACTGGTACGCCCCCACCGACTACCTCGACCTCTTCGAGGCCATGGCCGGCGACTTCGGCCGCGTCGACGTGCGCACCTACGACTTCGACGGCTACGTCGCGCCGATCTTCAACAAGCGCACCTACTTCCGCGCCAACATGGACGTACTCGACCCGCGCGTCTCCGCCGAGCTGTTCCCCGCGGACCGCACGGTCAAGACCAAGACGCACGACACGCCTCCCGCCAAGTTCGAGGTGGGCTCCCGCGTGCTCAACTCCGCCGCGTCCTCCGGCGACCGCATCTACGGCAGCGTGAGCGACTCAATCCTGGGCCGCAACGTGATCATCGAGGCCGGCGCCACGGTGCGCAACTCCATCGTGATGCAGGGCTGCGTGGTCAAGAGCGGCGCGCGCGTCGAGAACGCCATCGTGGACCGCGGCAACGTGGTGCCGGCCGGCACCGAGCTGCGCGGCACCCCCGAGGACATCCTCGTCACCGAGAAGGCTTCGTAGGGTGAGGGGGAGCCATGCCCACTTCAGCTAAGCGCCGCAAGCTCAGGGTCCTCTTCGCCTCCTCCGAGGCCGTGCCGTTCGCCAAGACGGGCGGACTGGGCGACGTCGCCGGGTCGCTCCCGCGCGCGCTCAAGCACGCCGGGGCCCGCGTCGCGGTGATCCTGCCCAAGTACGCGAGCATCCCGCAGGAGTACAAAGACCAGATGAAGCACGTGGCCGACTTCTACGTGCCGCTCGCCTGGCGCAACGAGTACTGCGGCATCGAGAAGCTCAGCCTGCAGGACCTCGACTTCTACTTCGTTGACAACGAGGCCTACTTCAAGCGCGACGGCCTCTACGGCTACTTCGACGACGGCGAGCGCTTTGCCTTCTTCTCCAAGGCGATCTGCGAGGCCATCGCCAAGGTCCCGGAGCTCGAGTGCGACGTCCTGCACTGCAACGACTGGCAGACGGCCCTGTGCTGCGTGTTCCTGCGCGAGTTCTACCAGCAGATCCCGCAGTGCGCCAACGTCAAGACCGTCTACACGGTCCACAACGTCAAGTTCCAGGGCCAGTACAGCGACAAGGTCCTCGACGAGGTGCTCGGCCTCGGCCACATCCCCGCCGCGCGCGACCAGCTCTACTGCGACCGCGACTCCATCAACTACATGAAGGGCGCGCTCTGCTACGCGGACTTCCTCACCACGGTGAGCCCGAGCTATGCCTACGAGCTGCAGATGCCCTTCTACGGCGAGGGCCTCGACGACATCTTCCGCCGCCGCCAGAGCGTGCTGCGCGGCATCCTCAATGGCATCGACCAGGGCATCTGGAACCCGGCCACGGACTCGATGATTCCGGCCAACTACACCGAGAAGGACCTCGAGGGCAAGGCCGAGTGCAAGCGCGCCCTCCAGGAGGAGCTCGGCCTGGCGCAGGACCCCGAGCGCCCGCTCGTGGTGTCCATCGGCCGACTCACGGACCAGAAGGGCCTGGGCCTGGTGCGCTACGCGATGGACCACCTCATGCAGCGCGGCGTGCAGGTCGCCATCCTCGGCACCGGCGACAAGGACCACGAGGACGCCTTCCGCTACTTCGACGCCAAGTACGGCGACCAGATGTGCGCGCGCATCGCCTTCGACAACGCGCTCTCCCACCGCATGTACGCCGGCGGCGACATCCTGCTCATGCCGTCCGAGTTCGAGCCGTGCGGCCTGTCGCAGATGATCGCCATGCGCTACGGCACCCTGCCCGTGGTGCGCGAGACCGGCGGCCTGCGCGACTCCGTCGCCCCGTACAACAAGTACACCGGCGAGGGCACGGGCTTCTCGTTCGCCAACATGAACGCCGACGAGATGGCCGACACCCTGCTCGGGGCCTGCGAGATCTTCTGGACCGAGCCGGAGAATTGGCATAAGCTACAGCTCCAGGCGATGGCGACGGACTTCAGCTGGCGCCGCGCCGCGAACGACTACATGGACATCTACCATGACCTCCACCCGGAGATCATCAGGTACAACAAGCGGAGAGACAGGTAGCGCTTGAAGGCTCGTCACGTAACCTCTGAGTCCGAGTACAGAACCCCATTCGGTGCCGTCCAGCTGGGCGGCACCGTTTCGCTGAGCATAGACGTGTGGGAGGACGACGTCACCTTCTGCACGCTGCGCCTGTGGAGCGACGCCCGCGGCGAGGAGCTCATCGAGATGCGCGGCGCCGAGCACGCCGGCGGCCTGCGCTTCTCGGCCAGCTACAGGCCGCACGAGACGGGCGTGGTCTGGTACAGCTTCGACATCGAGGCGAGCGACGGCGCCGTGTGGCGCTACGGCGCGCGCCCGGGCTGGACCACCGGCGAGGGCGCCTTCGCCTACGGTGACCCGCCGTCGTTCCAGATCACGGTCTTCTCGCCGCGCACGCAGCAGCCGCGCTGGTACCGGGAGGGCGTCGTCTACCAGATCTTCCCCGACCGCTTCGCCCGCGGGGAGGACTGGCGCGAGCGCGCCGCGGACACCCTGGCCGTGCGCCGCAAGGGCGGGCCGGACCGCGAGGTCCTCGAGGACTGGGACACCCCGCCCTCCTACCGGCGCGCCGAGGACGGCAGCGTGGCATGCTGGGACTTCTACGGCGGCACGCTCGAGGGCATCCGGGAGAAGCTGGAGTATCTGGAGGACCTGGGTGTCACAGTTCTCTATCTGAACCCGATCTTCGAGGCGGCGAGCAACCACCGCTACGACACGGCCGACTACCTGCGCATCGACCCGCTGCTCGGAGACGAGCGGAGCTTCCGGGCCCTGTGCGTGGACGCGGCAGAGCACGGCATCTCCGTCATCCTCGACGGCGTGTTCAACCACGTGGGCGCCGACTCCCGCTACCTCAACCGCTTCGGGACCTACGCCGAGCCCGGCGCCTGGCAGGGTGACGCGTCGCCGTATCGCGACTGGTTCACCTTCAACGACGACGGGACCTACGCCGGCTGGTGGGGAGACCAGAACCTCCCGTCGATCCGCTCCGACTGCGACGCCTTCCACGAGCTCGTGTGCGGCCGCTCCGGCGTTATCCGCCACTGGCTGCGCCAGGGTGCGCGCGGCTGGCGCCTCGACGTCGCCGACGAGCTCACCGACGAGTTCATCGCCCAGATCAAGCGCGCCCTTCTCGCCGAGAAGCCCGACGGCGTGCTGATCGGGGAGGTCTGGGAGGACGCCTCCCACAAGATGGCGTACGGCAAGCTCCGCCAGTACTTCCAGGGCGCGGAGCTCGACGCGACGATGAACTACCCCGTGCGCACGGCGCTTCTCGCCTTCATCCGGCGCGACATCGACGCCGGCGAGCTGGCGGCACGCCTGGAGGAGCTTCGCGAGAACTACCCGCGCGACAACTTCTACTCGGCGCTCAACCTGCTGGGAAGCCACGACCGCGAGCGCCTCTTCACGGTGCTGGGCGGCGCCCCCGACCCGGACTCGCTCTCCGAGGAGGAGCGTGCGACGTACCGGCTCACGGAGGACCAGGCCGGCCTCGCGAAGGCGCGCCTGTGGGTGGCCGCGCTGCTGCAGATGACGCTGCCCGGCGTGCCGTGCGTCTACTACGGCGACGAGCGCGGCGTCGAGGGCTTCCGCGACCCGTACAACCGCGCGAGCTTCCCGTGGGACGACGGGCGCGCCGACTGCACCGCCATCTACCGCAACGCCATCGCCATCCGCAAGACCCTCTCGGACGTCCTGGTCGACGGCGAGTTCGAGCCCTTCTCGTCGGGTGACGACGTCTTCGGCTTCTGGCGCCGCGCGGCCGCGTCCCCTGCCGTCAGGGGCTCCGGCTCGGCCGGCCCCGGCGACGTCTGCGTGCTCGTCAACGCGAGCCTCTCCGATGCGCGCACCGTCCGGGTACCCGTGGGCGGGCTGCAGGTGACCGACGTCGTGTCCGGGACCGCCCCGCGCGTGAGCCACGGCCAGGCCGAGGTCTTCCTCTGGCCGCTCGGCACCGCGGTGCTCCACTTCCACGAGCCGGAGCGCCTCCAGGCGACGCTCGAGCGGGGCATGGGCGTGCTGTGCCACATCACCTCCGTCCCCAACGGCGGCTGGCCCGGCACCCTGGGCGCGCCCGCGAGGCGCTTCGTCGACTGGCTCGCCGCGGGCGGCCAGAAGTACTGGCAGGTGCTGCCCGTCAACCCGTGCGACGCCTACGGCTCGCCGTATGCGGGCCTCGGCGCCTTCGCAGGCAACCTCGGCCTTCTGGAGCAGCCCGAGGACGAGACGCTCACGATGCTCGAGCAGCTGGGCAACGATCCCGACTACCTGAGCTTCTGTGACGAGAACGACTACTGGCTGACCCCGTACGCGACCTTCCGCGCCGCGAAGAAGCTCTTCGACGAGGCGCCCTGGCAGGAGTGGCCCGAGCCGTATCGCACGTACTCGCCGCGCCTCGCGGAAGACCCGAAGCTGCGGCAGGCGGTCGAGGCGGAGCGCCGCCTGCAGTACGAGTTCCAGCGCGAGTGGGACGACCTGCTCGAGTACGCCCATGCGCGCGGCGTGAGCGTCATCGGCGACATGCCGATGTTCGTCTCGGCGGACTCTGCTGACGTGTGGAGCGAGCCGGACATCTTCGACCTCGACGAGCAGGGCTACCCACGCCGGACGGCCGGCGCGCCCGCGGACGCCTTCTCGCCCGACGGGCAGAACTGGGGCAACCCCGCCTTCCGCTGGGACATCCTGCGCGAGCAGAACTTCAGCTGGTGGCTGCGTCGATTCGGTCGCGCGCTCGCGCTCTACGACGTGGTGCGCCTCGACCACTTCATCGGGTTCTCGTCCTACTACGCGATTCCGGCGGGCAGGGGCGCGAGCGAGGGCGCCTACGCCTTCGGCCCGGGCATCGAGCTCTTCGAGGCCGCGCGCAACCAGTTCGGCCCGCTGCCGTTCATCGCCGAGGACCTCGGCGCGATCACGCCCGCCGTGCGCGCGCTCATGACCACGACGGGCTTCCCGGGCATGGACGTCGCGCAGTTCTCGGACGGGGACGTGCGCGAGGGCTACGAGCCGCGTCCCGAGACCGTCGCCTACACGGGCACGCACGACAACCAGACGCTGGTGGGCTTCTGCGAGACGCGCTTCGGCGTCGACCGCGAGGGGGCGGTCGAGCTCGCCGACGACATCATGCGGCGCGTGCTCGCCTCCGACGCCGACGTCGCGATCGTCCCGCTCCAGGACGTCCTGGGCCTGGGCGACGAGGCGCGCATGAACGTGCCGGGCGTGGCCTCGGGCAACTGGACCTGGATCGCGGACGACGCAGCCGTCGCTGCCGCCGCCGGGCGCCTCGCGGACCTGGCCGAGCGCAGCGGCAGGATCCTGGGCTAGCGGTCCTTCTCGGCCCGCCGCCGACGTTCCGGCACGTGGGTTAAAACGACCTTATCGTCCCTCCCTCCGGCCGCGTTTGGGTTAAAACTACTGGGTCGTCCCCCTTTCGAGATACTTGTAAGGGGGGACGACCCGTTGTTTTTAACCCGAATGACGAGAAGAACGGGGACAATGAGGCCGTTTTAACCGGTGACGTGCGAGGCCTCACATCCCGTATGCGTCAACGGGCACAACGTTCCAGTCGTCCTCTTCCGCGGGTGTCTCGGGTGTGGCGGGCGCCTTCTCTCGCTCGAGGCCGTTCCAGTTGGTGCCGTCAATGAGCTCAAGCTCGTGGTACAGCCTCAGACGCTGGCAGCGGCGCCAGCGTCGCTCGGCGGGGTCTACACCCACGCGGGGCAGACCGAGCTTCTCCCGGATGAGGACGACGAGCCCATCCATATAGTCGAGGTCGCTGTATTGCTCGCGCCTCACGATGAACTCAATGATGTCGATGGCCTTGAGCTCGTTGGAGCGAACGGCGTCCTGTGCCAGACGGGCCGGCTCGTCGTGGCGACGCCCGTTGTACTCGACCGCCACGACCTTCCGTGGCCTACCTGGAATCTTGGGACCGGCGATCAGGATGTCGGGCCTGCGCACGCCGCGGCGCATTCTGTTTTCGATGCGACGCACCTCAATGGCTTCGTTCATAGAAAGGACATTGAGATGGTAGCCGCCAAGCGAGGGTTTGAGCGCCAGGCGCAGCGAGAGCTTGGTCTCGCGCGGCGAGCCGGACCGGACGCAGGCCATCGCAAGGGCCTGTCGCACCTTTCCCACTCCGTGACAGGGCCCCAGGAGCCTGAGATGCTCGAGGAGGCTGTCGGGCGTCATGATGGGGACGTCCCGCTGGAGCATCCCGTCCTCGGTTGCGGGACAGATGGCGTAGAGGCCAAGCAGCTCAGAGAGAAGGACTATGAGCTCGAGCTGCGTGAGCCGTGACGCCATCTGCACGCAGAGGTGCTCGGGGGAGACACAGAGCACGTCCTCGGAGAGGCGCAGGATCGAGCCGGCGGGCAGGGGACTGCGCTGGAGATGGGCGTGCATGCTCTCGCTTCGTCGCCTCCCACGTCCAGTGGATGCGAGCAGGTGGAGCGGAAGGCTGAGCCGACACAGGAAGGGGTCGATCTCTCGACGGGAGGCAAGGTCTCTTGAGCCCGGCAGCTCGCTCGGGATGCCGGGCGTGACCAGCTCCGCTCGTCTTCTGTCCGGCGGTAAGCCCCAGATGCGGAGTGCCTCGAGTGCGGTGGTATGTGAGAGTAGGACGCTCATGGGGACAGCGTAGCGAAGGTCGCTTGCATGAGTCTGACGCGTAGCTGACGCGAATCTTCTCGGATTCAAGTAACGGCAGGTGAATGCCACTGCCCCTCATTGGCCGCCGCGGTGGGCGATGCCGCCTGCCGAGAAGCTGATGCCGTCTGAGTCCGAGCTCGCGAGTGCGCTGGCTTGGGCCGCGGAAGGACGTGACCAAGGCGTACCGTCTTATACGAATGCGCCGAGTCCGCCGGGCTGCCCTTGTTTTTCTCACCATGCCGGCGGTTAAAACCACCTCATCGTCCCTCTTTTGTAGCGCGGCTCAGGAGGGACGATGAGGTGGTTTTAACCCAAACGCTGTCGAGAACGGGGACGATGAGGTCGTTTTAACCCGCTGGACGAGGTGGGCCGGGCCGTGCGTACCCGCTACAATGGGCGAGAAGAACCACCCGCCGCAGCCGACGCCCTCCCGGACGCCGGCCACTCGTCATGCAAAGGCAGCCCATGCTCATCGATCGCGTTTCTCGCCAGCTGACCGCCGCCCCGGAGCTCGCGCCGCTCGTGCGCGAGCTCGACGCCGGCCACGACGCCGGCGTCTCCGTCGCGCAGTCCGCGCGCCCGCTCGTGCTCGCTGCGCTCTGGGCGAGAAACCCGCGCCCCTGCCTGCTCGTCGTCTCCGGCGAGGAGGCGGCCGACCGCACGGCCCGCTCGCTCGCGGCATGGCTCGGCCAGGGCGTCGTGGGCCGCTACCCCGAGCGCCGCGACCGCCCCTGGGCGGACACCGCGCCCGACGACGCCGTCATCGGTACGCGCTGCCGCTCCGTGGCGCGCCTTGCCGCCGGCGAGAAGTGCGTGATCGTGGCGTCCGCGCATGCCCTCCTGCGCCGTGTGCCGCCCGTGGGCTCGGGCTACTTTGCGTCGAGCACCTTCACGGTGGGTGAGGAGGTCCCCTTCGAGGACGTGCCCGCGCTGCTCGTGGGCATGGGCTACGACGACGCCGGCGACGTGGACGCCCCCGGCACCTTCCACGTGCACGGTGACGCCGTCGACGTCTTCCCCGCGCAGGCCACGAGTCCGGTGCGCATCGAGTTCTTCGGCGACGAGATCGACCGCGTCCGCCGGATGGTGCCCTCCACGGGCCAGACGATCGGCGAGCTCCGCGAGGTGACCGTGGCACCCTGTCGCGAGCTCGCGCTCACGGACGAGACCGTCGCCCGCGCCGAGCGCGCCCTCTTCAAGGCGGCCCAGGACAGCACCAAGACCGCCGCCGACCTGGAGCTCATTCGCCAGCGTGCCGCCGCGCCCGTGCTCGAGCGCTACCTCCCGCAGCTCTATGGCTCCACCGCCAGCCCGCTCGAGCATTTTTCCGCAAACGCCCTCGTGGTTCTCGCCGAGCCGCGCGCTCTCTTTGACGACTGCATGCGCGCCACCGACGAGCTCACCGCTGCCGCCAACGCCGCCCGCGTCTCCCTCGACGGCCTCTACACCTCCCCGCGTGAGATGGACTTTGGCGGCCAGCAGCGCCTGTCCTTCTCGTCCATGCTGCGCGCCGGGGCCGGGACCTCCACGGCGGACCTCGAGGTGCGCCAGCCCGGCATCGCGGGCTCGGACGCCAAGCTCATGGGCCGCATCCGCCAGCTCGTCGAAGACCGCTGCGCCGTCATCTTTGCGGTGCCCGACCGCGGCGCGCGCGAGTCGCTCGAGCTGCGCCTCTCGGACGAGAGCGTCCCCTTCGTGGAGTCGCTCGGCACGGCTGTCGAGAACAACGACCCGCAGATACCTCCCCTGGACCGTGGCCGCGTCACCTTCACTGACGCGCCCGTCCCGGCCGGCATCGTGGTCCCCGGCGCTCATCTGGCCGTGCTCTCGGTCTCGGACCTCGCGGCCCGCACGGCCAAGGCGCGCCGTCGCGCCCGCCGCGTGGACCCCACGAGCGTGACCTTCCCGTTCAAGCCCGGCGACTACGTCGTTCACGCCACGCACGGCATTGCTCTCTTCGCCGACATCGTGCGCCAGGAGGTCGCCGGCCGCGAGCGCGACTACTTCCTGCTGGAGTACGCCGGCGAGGACAAGCTCTTCGTGCCGCTCGAGCAGGTGGACCGCATCACGCGCTACGTCGGCCCCGACGGCAGCTCGCCGCGCCTCACGCGCCTCAACACCGCGGACTGGTCCCGCGCCACGGGCAAGGCGCGCAAATCCGCCAAGAAGCTCGCCTTCGACCTGGTGGACCTCTACACGCGTCGCAGCTCCGTGCCCGGCTACGCCTTCTCGGCCGACACCCCGGCGCAGGAGGAGATGGAGGCGAGCTTCCCCTACGAGCTCACGGCTGACCAGCGCGCCTCGATCGCTGACATCAAGGCCGACATGGAGGCGCGCCGCCCCATGGACCGCCTGCTCTGCGGCGACGTGGGCTTCGGCAAGACGGAGGTCGCCCTCCGCGCGGCGTTCAAGTGCTGCCAAGACGCCAAGCAGGTCATGGTGCTCTGTCCCACCACGATTCTGGCGCAGCAGCACTTCGAGACGTTCTTCTCGCGGTTTGCGCCCTTTGACCTCAAGGTGGCCGTGCTCTCCCGCTTTGTGACGCCGGCCCGGCAGCGCAAGGCGCTCGAAGGCTTCGCGGACGGCAGCGTGGACGTGCTCATCGGCACGCACCGGCTGCTCTCGGCCGACGTCAACCCCTATGACCTGGGCCTCGTTATCATCGACGAGGAGCAGCGCTTTGGCGTGCAGCACAAGGAGCAGCTCAAGAACATGCGCGAGCAGGTCGACGTGCTCACGCTCTCTGCGACGCCCATCCCGCGCACCATGCAGATGGCCATGAGCGGCGTGCGCGACATGAGCCTCATCACGACGCCGCCGCCCGGCCGCCTGCCCGTCAAGGTCACGGTGGGCGAGTGGGACCCGGACATCGTCTCCGCCGCCATCCGCGAGGAGCTGGCGCGCAAGGGGCAGGTTTACTACGTGTCCAACCGCGTCCACACCATCGACGACGCGGTGGAGCGCGTGCGCGAGGCCGCGCCCGAGGCCCGCATCGGCGTGGCGCACGGCAAGATGAGCGCGCGCGAGGTCGAGGACGTGATGCTGCAGTTCCAGGAGCACGAGATAGACGTGCTGGTTGCCACCACGATCATCGAGAGCGGCATCGACAACCCGCACACCAACACGCTCATCATCGAGGACTCGCAGCGCCTGGGCCTGGCGCAGCTCTACCAGCTCAAGGGCCGCGTGGGCCGTGGTCGCACGCAGGCCTTTGCCTACTTCATGTTCCCGGCAGAGCAGCCCCTCACGCCCGAGGCTACCGACCGCCTCACGGCAATCAACGAGTACCAGGACCTGGGCAGCGGCATGAAGATCGCGATGCGCGACCTGGAGATCCGCGGCGCGGGCTCGCTCATGGGCGCCGAGCAGCACGGCAACCTCTCCAGCGTGGGCTTTGACCTCTTCACCCAGATGCTCGGCGAGGCAGTTGCCGAGGCGCGCGGCGAGACGCGCGACGTGGAGCAGGCCGAGGTCACCATCAACCTGCCGGCAGACTTCTTCCTGGCCGAGGAGTACCTGCCAGACGTGGACAAGCGCGTGCTCGTGTACCGCCGTCTGGCGGCGGCCGTGGACCTGGCGGAGGTGGACGCACTGCAGCAGGAGTGCGAGAAGGACTTCGGCGCGCTGCCCCTTGCCGGGCGCAACCTCTTCGACCGCGCCCGCGTGCGCATCCGTGCGCAGCGGCTGGGGTGCGCGAGCGTGAGCCTCGCCAACGGCCGTTTGGTCTACCAGGGCGTCGAGGTCTCGCGCCAGACGGCGCTGCGCCTCAAGGAGCGCGGCGGCGTGGTCTACCCCAAGACCAAGAAGGTGGCCTACCCGTTCCACCGCACGCAGGAGGAGATCATGCCGGCCGCGCTCGGCGTGCTCGAGGAGATCGGCGGCGACGACGAGGTCGAGGAGGAGTAGCGGCCGTTCGTCCTTCTCGCTGTCTGTGCCTACGCCGAGACGTCAAGTGCGGCGCGGCCGAGCCGATGACTACGCCCGCTTACCAGTCTGGGGCCGGGCCGGACGAACCTAGGCGCTCAGTGGCTCCCCGTACTCTCTATGCATGGCGGCGGAGGTGACGACCCACTGCTTGCCAAACTTCCTTGCGTCGATGCCGGCGACGATCTTGCCGTATGAGATGGCCTTGCGAAGCGTGGACTCGCTGAGCCCCCAGAGTTCGCTCGCGTCTGCGAACGACATCAGTCCGTCGAATTCCGTCGTTATGCACTCGCCGTGCTCCCAAATCTCGTCGCAGGAGAGGTCAAGGTCATCATTCCACGAGACGCCGTATCCACCGGCGTCGACCTCGACGTCTTCGAACAAGTGGCCCTTCTCGAGCTCCCGAAAGGCGCCAAATCGCTCGGTGAACGGCGTTGCATCGTAGAGCTTGGTCGTTCCATTGGCGAACTGGACGAGCAGACGAAGACCGGGAAGGGGCGTAGCGTCCTTTATCTTGTGAAACATGGATCCTCTCTTCTCAGTCCAGCGGGTCAAGCTTCCTGAACTCCTGCGTTTCCCATATCTCGGCGAGAGCGTCTTGGTGAAGGCCAATCCATTCGCGGACCATTGCGGCGGCCCTCGAAATGTGCGGAGGGTTGTGTTCCGAGCCGAGGAAGTACATACGTATGACGATTCCATAAAAGCGCGCGAGCACGGGCATGCCAACCTCCGATCTCTCAGGCATGGATAGTATATCACGATACCGTGATTTTCCACAGATTCCGTATTCCCGATTGAAGGAGGCCATCGTTGCGACAATGCGTCCTTCCCGCCGTCGCGCGGTAGAATCGCAGGCGAGAAGAACACCTCGCCAAAGGAGCCGCCATGTCGCAAGCAGCAGATCGCGTGGACGCCGAGACGGCGGCCCGCCCCGGTGCGCCGGCCGCGCACCCCGAGTTCGACCGCCTGGTGCGCACGATGTGGCGCCTGCGCCAGCCCGACGGCTGCCCCTGGGACCGCGAGCAGACGCACCGCTCGATTACCAAGAACATGGTCGAGGAGGCCTACGAGGCGGTGGAGGCAATCGAGGCGGACGACCGCGCCCATCTCGTCGAGGAGCTCGGCGACGTCCTCGAGCAGGTGGTCCTTCACGCGC
>CAUGFC010000008.1 GCA_959598545.1 uncultured Olsenella sp.
ACCAGATTTTGCTCGTTGGATTCTGGCAAATGTGGTGGTATTGCGCCTTTGCTTTGCATAAGACGAAAGAGCGCTCATTGCATGAGCATAATCTACTTCTTCTCTCAGCGCCACGTCAGGTACTCATTCCAGATGATTTGATCTTGTGACACACCCATAGCCTGTACCCATCGTTTGGGTGCGGGCTATTCCTTTGCCCGCCTTACGGGAAGGACGGGCAGATGGATGGCTTGCAGGACGAGACGAAGCAGGTCGATGAGGGCGCGGCGCAGCAGGCGCAGGACGCGTCGGCGCAGGTGACCGGCGGAGAGGGCGCTGCCGCGGGCGGTGGAGCGACTCCCAGGGCCGACGACGGCGCCGCCAAGGCGCGCGCGGACTACGAGGCGGCGCTCGCGGAGCGCGACGCGCGCATCGCGGAGCTCGAGGGCGAGATCGCGGAGGCCGCGAAGACCGCCGAGGGCGCCGAGAAGCTGCGCAAGAAGATGGACGAGCTGCGCCGGAGGGGCGACGAGGAGCGCGTCGGCTTCGAGCTGCAGCTCGCCGGGGCGCGCAACGTGAAGGCGGCCCGCGCGCTCCTGCCCGACCACGACAACGACGTAGAGAAGCTCAAGGCCGCCGAGCCATGGCTCTTCTCGGCGTCTCCCGCCCCGGCGCCGGCCGGCGCGACGGGCCTCCCGAGCGCCGGCGCCGCCGGGGCCGACGAGTCCACGCAGATGAGCCGCTGGCGCAAGATCGCCGGCCTTCCCGAGAGCGAGGAGTAGCAGATGGCCAACAGCATCGCCTACACCAGGAACTACACCGCCGTCCTGGACGAGGTCTACAAGCGCGCGGCGTGCTCGACGTGCCTGAACTCGCCGCGCCGCATGGCGCGCGCCGGGCGCAACGCCAAGGAGATCATGGTCCCGAAGATCGAGGTGACGGGCCTCGGCGACTACACCCGCAACGTCGGGTACAAGACCGGATCCATCACCTACGAGTTCGAGACCAAGACGTTCAACTACGACCGCGGCATCAAGCTGCTCGCGGACGTCATGGACGTGGAGGAGGCGGGCGTCCTCGACTGCTTCGTGGCGGCGGGCTCCGAGCTGCAGCGCACGCAGGTGGCGCCGGAGGCCGACGCCTTCACCTTCTCCGAGATCGCGGGGCACGCGGGCGTGACGCCCGCGACGGAGGACTTCGCCGACGCCGACGCCGACGACGTGCTGGCGAGCCTGCGCGCCGCGACGAACGCGATGGACGAGGCGGAGGTGACGACCGGGAGCCGCATCCTCTTCATCACGCCGACGCTCAAGGGCGTGCTGGACGACTTCTCGCTGGCGAACCCGGCGCGCTCCAACCGCGTGCTCGAGCGCTTCAGCCGCATCGTGGAGGTGCCGCAGACGCGTTTCTACAGCGCGATCGCGCTCAACTCCGGCGAGGAGGACCAGTTCGGGTACTCGCGCGCCGAGGGGACCTACCAGCTCACGGAGGACACCTCCGTGGTCTCGGGCAAGACCTACTACACGAAGAGCGGCGAGCAGTACACGCCCGTCTCGAGCCCGGCATCGGGCAGCCTCTCCAGCTACTACGAGCTCGTGGGCGCGGGCGCGCCGATCAACTTCATGGTCGTGGAGCGTTCCGCCGTCATCAAGTTCGACAAGCACGTGGCGTCGAGGGTCTTCTCGTCCGACGAGCTGGAGAACCTGGACTCCTACATGATGAAGTACCGCAAGTACGGCATCGTGGAGCTGCTGGACAACAAGCTGGACGGCGTGCACGTCTCCTGCGCGCCGCTGGCCTAGTGGACGGGGCGACGGGCGCGGCGGGCTGCGGCCCCGCGCCCGTCTCCTATGAGTTCTACCAGGACGGCTACGGTGGGGCGCTTTCCGCCGAGGCGCTCGCGGAGGCGCTGCCGGCGGCGGTGCGGTGCGTGGGCGCGCTCACGGGGGCGCGCGACGTGCGCGATGAGTGGGACGACGATCAGGCCGAAGCCTGGCGGCGCGCCGTGTGCGCGGCCGCGGACGCCTTCGCAGAGTACGGCGAGGGGCGCGTGGGCGGCTTCTCCGTCGGGTCCTTCTCGGTGACGAACTACCGCGACGAGGGGACGACCGGCTCGGAGGTGGCGCGGGGGGCCGCGCTCGCCGAGCTCGCGGGGACGGGCCTCTGCTTCTCGGGGGCATGCCGATGAGGTACCTGAGGCCGATACCGAGGCGACTCCTGCCCGACGACATGCTGGTGTTCATGCCGGACGGGACCGGCGGGCGCGGCGAGAGCAGGCTCGTGCGCCACGTGAGGTTCGAGCGGGAGGAGTCCGCCGTTGCGGACGCGCACCGCTCGGCCGACGCGGGGCACGGGACCGTGTTCGTGGACGCGGTCAACTCCGAGGGCGCGCTCGAGGTGCCGGCCGGGGCGCGAGTGCTCATAGGGGCGGGGCCGTCGATGCTCGTGAGGGCGTGCCGGCGGTGCTGCGTGGTGCGCGGCCAGGTGCACCACTGGGAGCTGGAGGTGGGCTGATGGCATGTTCCGAGCCCCTCGGCGCGCACGTGCCGACCGACTGGGACGCCGAGGGCGGCGGGGTCGCCGGCGTGGTGGCGGCGCTGCTCCGGGCGCTGGGCTACGGCAACGCGTTCTGCTCGCCGCCGCCGGCGCGCCTCTGCTGCGAGCCGATCGTGCTGACGCAGGGCGCGCTCGAGCGCGAGGCGCGGCTCGCGGACGGCATGGAGCGCGGGCGGGTGCCCGTAGACGTGCTGGTGTGCTGCGAGGCGGCGCGCGACGCGGAGGCGACGTGCCGCGCGGTAGAGCGCGACCTGCGCCGGGGCTCCTGGACGGGCTCCGGCGAGGGCTGGCGGTGCAGGGTGGCGGCCGTGGACTCCGGGGGCTCGGCGCCGAGGGGCCGCGACGGCTCCGGGCGGTGGCTCTGGGGGTTCACGCTGATTCTGACGGTGGTGATCGACTTTGGCGGACAGGGTTAGGGCCGGGCGCGGCGTCGACGACCGCGACGTGGTTCGCAAGAGCAACCCGCTGCAGCATGCGGCCCAGGGGTCGTGCGAGCAGCGGTCGGGCTCGGCGGAGACCGACCGCATGGGGCGCGAGCAGCAGCGCCGCGCGACGGCCTACGGGCGGGCGCGGGGGCGGCTGTGAGCTCTCTCACCTACAACGGGCACGACCTCTCGGAGTACGTGACGGCGGAGCTGGTGGAGCCGGCGGGCCACGCGCTCTCGCCGCGCTCGCTCGCGGTGCCGGGGCGGCCGGGCGCGGCGCTTCTGGGCTGCGAGCTGCCGCCGAGGGTGCTGCGGGTGCGCCTCTTCCTGGACGCGGGCGTGACGCTCGCGGCGGAGGAGCGCAGCGCGATTCGGCATGAGATGTACGGGTGGCTCGCGGCGCCCTCGGGCGCCGAGCTCGAGCTGCCCGGCGAGCCGGGGCTCTCGTGGCGGGACGCCGTGGTGACGGACACCTCGGACTGGGACTCGCTCTTCGAGGACGGCTCCTGCGAGCTGGCGTTCACCTGCTTCGATCCGGTTGCGTATGGCGACGGGAAGTCGAGTGCGGCGAGCACGCTGACGGTGGTCGGCACGTGGGCGACGTGGCCGGTGGTGACGCTGACGGCGCTCGCGGGCCCCTCGGTGAGGGTGGCAGACGGCCTGGGGCGCTACGTGCTCGTGGAGCGCGACTTCGCCACCGGTGACGTTGTGGTGATGGACTTCGCATCCGAGGCCGTGACGGTGGACGGAGCCGACGCCTCCGCCGACGTGGCCGTGGAGAGCACGTTCTTCTCGCTTGCCCCCGGCTCTCACACCCTGGCCTTCTCCGGGTGCTCGGCGCACACCGTCGAGTGGGTGGAGAGGTGGCTCTGATGGTGCCGACGCTCTACCTCTTCGACCGCTTCGACGAGCGGCTGGGGATCCTGCCCGCCGTGGGCGCGGTGACGCACACCGAGGAGCTGGGCGGCGAGGACACGGTCGAGTTCGACTGCGCGCTCGCCCCCGAGAAGGGCGAGCGGCTGCTGTGGCGCGACCCGACGGACGGCGTGTGGCGCGAGCACGTGGTGGTGCGCACCGACGAGCCGCTGGGCGGGCCCGCGCACGTCTACGCGGAGTCCTCGCTCTGCGAGCTCCTGGGCGACTTCGTCGAGGAGATCCAGCTCGTGAGCAAGACGGCCGCGCAGGCGCTCGCCTCCGTGCTCGGGGTGACGCGCTGGTCCGCGGGCGAGGTGGGCGTCGGCGACGCGGCGCGCAGGTGCCTCCTCTACCACGTGAACGCGCTGGCAGCGCTGCGGCGCATCGAGGAGGTCTGGGGCGGCGAGGCCGAGGCCGTGATCTCCGTTGAGAACGGGCGCGTGGGGTCGCGGACGGTCAACCTGCCCGCGCGGCGGGGCACGTGGCGCGGTGCGCGCTTCAGCCACGGCAAGACGCTCGCGGCGTGCACGCGGACGGTCCTCGAGGACGAGGTGTTCACGGCGCTCTACGGCTACGGCAAGGGCATGCCGATCTACGACGAGACGGGGACGCCCACGGGCGGGTTCACGAGGCGGCTCACCTTCGGCTCCGTGAACGGCGGCGCCAACTGGGTGGGCGACGAGGCCGCGCGCCTGGTGTGGGGGCGCCCCGACGGCGCGGGCGGGAAGGCGCACCGGTTCGGGCACGTGGTGTTCCCGGACTGCGAGGACGCGACGGAACTGAAGGCGTTGACGCTGGCTGCGCTCGTGGCGGCGTGCGAGCCGCGCGTCTCCTACGAGGTTGACGTCGCCGCCGTGGACGGCGGCGCGGGCGTGCGGCTGGGCGACGACGTGGCGGTGATCGACTCGTCGCGCACGCCCGAGTGGCACCTGCGCGCCCGCTGCGTGCGGCGCGTGCGCGAGCTCGGCGAGGGCAAGCCCGTCGTGCGTCTCACGCTGGGCACGGTCGAGCGCACGACGTGGGCGGCGTCGGCCGACGTGGCCGCGCGCGTGACGGCGGTCGAGGAGACGGCTGCAGCCGCATCCGACACGGTGGCGTCCTACGAGGACCTGGGCGAGAGGGAGTTCTGACATGGCTGACGAGAGCACGTTCCCGCTGGACGGCGACGGGCTGCGCGAGGTGGTCTGGGACGAGTGCGACGCGCCCTTCGCGGGGCCGTTCGTCGCCTCGCCCGCGGACACGGAGGGGCGCGGGATAGCGCTCTCGGTGACGCGCGGCGGCGAGGCGGTGGACCTGACGGGCGCCTCGCTCTACCTGCTGTGGCGCCACCGCGAGCTGCGCGTGCGCGGCTGCGAGCCGCTGGAGGAGGTGGACGCGGGGGCCGGGAAGTTCCGCGTGTTCTGGCCGGTGGCGATGGCGCGCGCCGAGGGCGCCGTGGACGCCCAGGTCATGGTCTCCTGGGACGGGCGGGCGCTCTCGTCGCTCTCCTTCACGGTGCTGGTGGGCCCCGCGCTCGTCGGCGGCGAGGGCGGGGGCTCGGACGGGTACTCGCTCTTCCTCGACGCGCTCAAGAAGTTCGAGGACGCGGACGGCGTCATCGCCGACGCCGTGGCCAAGGCGCAGGATGCCGTCACGACAGCCCAGGGCGCGGTGGCCACGGCGGGGCAGGCGGTCGAGGCGGCGCAGGGCGCCTCCGGCGCGGTCGCCGCCGCCAACGCTGCCGCCGCTGCCGCGACGCAGGCGAAGGACGAGCTGCTGGAGGCGGCCGCGCGCGGCGACTTCGACGGCGCGGACGGCCTGCCGGGGACCGACGGCGAGGACGGCGCCGACGGCGTGAGCCCCACGGCCAAGGTCGAGCAGACCGAGGTGGGCGCGGTGGTGACGGTCACGGACGCGACGGGCACCACCACGGCGACGCTGACTCACGGCCCCAAGGGAGACAAGGGCGACGACGGCGAGAGGGGCGACAAGGGTGACCCCTTCGAGTACGCCGACTTCACCGCCGAGCAGCTGGAGGCCCTGCGCGGCCCCAAGGGCGACAAGATGACGTTCGACGACCTCTCTGAGGACGAGGTCGAGGCCCTTCGCGGCGAGAAGGGCGACAGGGGCGATCCGTTCACCTACTCCGACTTCACCACGGAACAGCTCGAGGCGCTTCGCGGGCCCCAGGGAGTCCAGGGGCCGCCGGGCCCGCAGGGAGAGCCCGGCGAGGCGTTCGCCTACTCGGACTTCACGTCGGAGCAGCTGGAGGCGCTTCGCGGCCCGCAGGGCGTGCAGGGGGCCCCGGGCGCCGACGGCGAGGACGGGCAGGACGGCGCTCCGGGCGCGGACGGGGCCGACGGCGTCAGCTGCACGCACTCGTGGTCGGGTTCCGTGCTCACGGTGACGAGCGCGAGCGGCACGAGCTCGGCGGACCTGCGCGGCCCGAAGGGCGACGCCTTCACCTACGCGGACTTCACCTCCGAGCAGCTCGAGGGGCTGCGGGGCGCTGACGGGGCAGACGGTGCGCCGGGCGCCGACGGGCAGGACGGCGCGGACGCCGAAATCACGGGGGCGACCGCCACGGTGGACGCCTCCACGGGAACGCCGTCGGTGACCGTGACGCTCGGCGGCACGCCGGGGGCGCGCACGTTCGCGTTCGCCTTCTCCGGCCTCAAGGGCGAGACGGGCGAGCAGGGGCCGCAGGGCGCGCCCGGTCAGGACGGCGAGGACGGGGCGCCCGGCGCGACGCCCGACCTCTCGGCATACGCGACGAAGCAATACGTCGACCAGGCGATCGCCGCCCTGGACGACCTGAGCGAGGTGGAGTTCTGATGGCCGTGGGGACGATCCAGAAGAGCGTGCTCACCGACATCGCGAACGCCATCCGCGCCCAGAACGGCGGCACCGACACCTACCTTCCCTCCGAGATGGCGGCGGCGGTGCTCGCGCTCGACGGCACGAAGGCCGGGACGCCGCTCCAGGCGGTCGCCGGAACGGGCACGGGCGTGATCTCGGATACCGTCTTCGACGGCATCGCCGGCGCGATCCGCGCGCAGAACGGGCTCTCCGAGACCTACAGGCCCTCCGAGATGGCGCCGGCGATCCTGGCGCTCGCTTGGGACGTGGGCGTGAAGATGCGCGCGATCCTGCTCGCGGACGGCACGCTCGAGTTCAACTACCGCGACGGGCGCTCCTCCGACGTGCCCGGCGCGGTGATCCTGGACGCCTGGGAGGTGGACCCCGCGGGCTACTCGTCGGCCGGCACCCGCCCCTGGGACGACGTCAAGCTCTCCGTGACTCGCGCCGTGTTCGACGGCGACTTCTCCGAGGGCGGGCTCGCCAACGCCAGCTACCTCTTCCACGGGTTCGAGAACCTCGTGGAGGTGGAGGGCTTCGAGGAGCTCTCCGGCGCGACCAGCATGAACCAGATGTTCGTGAGCTGCGCCTCGCTCGAGACGATCTGGGCGGACGGTTTCACCTCGTCCGCCACGAGCGGGTCGCTCATGTTCAGCGGCTGCAGCAGGCTCGTGGGCGGCCAGGGCTACGTGCCCGAGCAGATGGACAACCACAACGAGCTCAACTACGGGGCGGACGGCGTGCTGACCGACCCCGCGAGCGACCAGCGCGAGTGGTTCCGGTGCTTCCTCTACGCCGACGGAGGGCTCGTGCTGACGGCGGAGGCCGAGCCCGAGGCGGGGCGGGAGCTCGTGTCGTCGGGGCGCCTGTGCGCGAACGCCCGGTACAACTCGGTGGGCTACCAGCCCTGGTACGACCACCGGCACGACGTGGAGGCGGTGGAGATCGCCGCCGACATGGCCTCCTACGACCACGTGAACACGAACTACTGGTTCTACGGGCACCAGGAGATCGCCAGCGTGACGGGGATGGGGAACCTCAGCGGCGTGCGCGAGATGCAGCACACCTTCAACAGCTGCGTGGGGCTCACCGAGATCGACCTGTCCGGGCTCGACCCGTCCTCGCTCGAGGACCTCGCCTACACCTTCGGCGGGTGCGGGTCGCTCGTGACGATCTGGGCGGACGCCGACTGGGCGCTGCCGTCCTCCGGCGTCTCCGGCTACCAGACGTTCTACCAGTGCTCCTCGCTCGTGGGCGGCGCGGGAACGACCTACGCGAGCTCGCGCGCGGGCTACCAGTACATGAGGATCGACGGCGTCGGGGGCGCCGGATATCTGACGGCGAAGAGCTCTTAATAGGCACCCCTCCGGCACATGCGGCGCTTGCGCCGCATGTGCCGGAGGGGTGGACGCGCCGTCGGAGGGAGCTCGGGACGAGCCCACCGTGCGGGCGGCGCGAGGGGCGGGTCGTTTTAGTCCGGATAGAGCTCCATGACGATTTCCTCGAACTTCTTCATTAGCTTATATCTGGCCGCTTCAACGTATGCCTGCTTATCCATATCCGCTGAATACATCTCGCTTAGTGCGGCTTCCGTATCTATATAGGCTTCCCTCAGCAACGGGTTAACTTCTTGGCCTTCATCTGCGTACGGGTCGAATTCCAGGGCCTCTGCAAGCAGCTCTGGACCGTATTTTTCCTCAAGTTCCTTGAAGAGCCTTTTCTGGATATCGGGTCCACTGTAGACCCTGTCCATTTCCTCCATCGACATAACTAGCTCGAAAAAGCCTTCCGAGGCGAGCAGCCTGCTTATCTTTTCCCCAGCCTCATCGGGAAGCATGTGCACGTTTTTGAATGCTGTCTCATATCTGGTCGCCAGCCGGATGTGCTCGATTGCCTTCTCATTTAGACCCAGATACTCGACAGCGTCCTCCTGCCTGAACGTTCGATATTCCGTTTCTCCCAGCAGGTAGCCCACGTCCACCCCGAAGAAGTCGGCTAGCATGATGACGACTTTCAGAGGTGGTATTCCGGCTCCCCACTTTCCTGTGCCGCCGAAGTTGAACCACCTGCTTATGCTCGCTTGCGTGAGGCGAAACCCAGAGCCCTCTTCCGGGTATCTCTCCTCCATCCTCCGGATAAGCTCGAACTGAGTAACCTTCCCAGATCCGGTTCTGCCCTTTTCGTCCTGTTTGTACCTCTCGAGGCAGGACTGAATCCTCTCGTACCATTTCGAGGCTTTCTCATCAAATATGCGCATGATGGATAGATTCACTCCAAATATCATCAAAGTATTCTCGAAACCCCCTAGTTTTGGATATTACTCCTCAGCGATACTTCTAGCAACGAGTTAGGAACCGAGGAGGTCAGACATGACAAGCAAGACGAACAAAATCATCGAGAGGCTCGAGGGGACGGGCTTCATGACCGAGAAGGCCTACACGCACGACCAGCTGCTCGACGGCATGAAGGGCTTCGAGCGGGCGGCTCTGAGGGAGGTTTTCCGCGACGGGTATTCAGAGTCGCTGCGCGCGTACGACCTCGCTGCCCACTTCCGCGACATGGCCTCCAAGTACGCGCTCTGCGACAACGAGGTATACGGCCGTCTCTCTTCGGGGCTTCACCGACTGAGCCGGGAAATCTCCTCCCTGGTGAACGGCGCAAGGGGTGAGCGCTACATGGCGCGCGCCCTCGGATGGCTCAAGTGCGAGAACGAGGTGCTCCTCAACGTCGAGCTGGAGCACGAGGGGGAGCGGTGCGAGTACGACGCCATCGTGATCACGCCCTCCGGCATCGACATCGTGGAGAGCAAGTTCTTCAACTACCACGCCGAGATCGACCCGGACGGGTTCTTTCACGACCGCGCCCGCTCCCGGGAGAGGAGCTACAACGTCGGCGAGAAGATGAGAGCCAAAGAGCACGTGCTGTTCAGCGTCATCGAGGCGACCTCTCCCGGCGCGGTCCCTCGCTCGTGCGTCAGAAGCGCCCTCTTCGTCGCCAACAACAACGCCGTCGTCGAGGATCGCTTCGGGCTCGTGGACGTGTGCAACAGCGGCCAGATCTGCTCCCTCATCGAGGGTAGGAAGGGCGAGGCCCTCGACCGGGACGCCAGGTTGGTGGTGGCTGATGCCGTCGAGGGGGCGAGACAGACCTTCCTCTACGAGCCCCCGCTGGACTTCAACCAGCTCCGCTCTGACATCGCAGACTTCATCGTGACGACCGAGAGGGCTGCCGCCCGAAGCGACGCGGCATCGGAGAGCGCCGTCGAGGTCGACTCGCTCGTTAGTGACGGGCCCGTCGCCGACAGGGTCGGGATGATCTCGGAAATCGCCCGCGATGCTGCGGCGATTCTCCTCTATGTCCTAGGAGCGGGGGCGGCCGGGTACGGCATGTATCGCCTCTCGCGGTGGGCGGCTTAGGGTCATTGACGATTGGAGGATAGCAATGAACGACAACTGCGAAACGAAGCTCCCTGCCCTTCTAACCGGAGACGTTGCCGACGGCCCCATCGCCAAGGGGATTGAGAGGGTGCTGAATAGCTTGGCGGCTGCGATTGATCGCGGCGAACTCGCTCCCGCGTTCCTCACGCTGGGAGGTGGCATCGGCCTAGGAATCGTCATCACCGTGCTGCGCGGCGGCTCGGTCACGCTGTTTGGGGGCTTGGTGGTCCTCAAGCCGCCGTCGGTTGCTTAATGTGGCGATTCAACATCAGCCTCAAATTAGCGCCCGCCACTATATCGGCGGGCGCTTCTCTATGTGAACTCCTTTGTGAAGCGACGGAAGGTGACGCTTCACAACATTACCGCAGCTAGACATAGTCGTTTGTGACCGCATCGGACACTTCTCCCAGAGGGCGGGGCGTTCCCGTCCGGGGAGGAGGCGCGCATGGAGTCGGTCGTCGCGGCGCTCGTGACGGGGGTTCTCACCCTCGCTGGGGTGCTCGTGTCCAACTCGCGCAGCCGCGCGGTCATGGAGGTCAAGATCGACAACCTGACGCGTCAGGTCGAGAGGCACAACTGCCTCGTCGAGCGCACCTACGCCCTGGAGCAGGACGTCGCCGTCGTGAAAGCGGAGATCGACAACCTGAGGAAGGGGCAATGATGGAGGCTTTCCTGACATCCAACGAGTGGCCGTGGCGCCTGGCGCGAACCATCGTGCAGGGCGTGCTCGGCGTGGTCGCGGCCAACGTGGACATGCTCGTGGGCTGCGCAGTGCTGGCGCCGGAGTGGCGCGCGGTCGTGGTGGCGCTCGTGATGGCCGTGCTGTCGCCGGTGATGGCGGAGCTCGGCGCGGCGCTGCCGTCGGGCGGTGGTCCCGATGAGTGACGGGCGCGAGTTCGCGAGCGAGGAGGAGCGCTGGGAGGCGCTGCGCGGCGAGGGCGTCGAGGCGGCCGCGCCGGACGGCTGGGAGCCCGACGAGGGCGAGGACGGCGGCTTCGAGGAGGTGCCCGATGGCGTATAGCATCCTCTTCAAGCAGTGCGGGAGCGACCACATGACGCGCGGGCGCTCCCGCGCGATCGACCGCATCGTGGTTCACTTCACGGCGACGCTCGCCTCCGCGCGCAACAACGCGACGTACTTCGCGCGCAACGAGGGCCAGGGCGCCTCCGCGCACTACTTCGTCGACGATGTCACGCCCGAGATCTACCAGAGCGTGGCGGAGGGCGACACCGCATGGCACGCGGGCGACTGGCAGATGAACTGCCGCGCGATCGGCATCGAGGTCGTCTCGGCCGGCGAGGACTTCAGCGCGACGGAGATCGAGAAGCTGGGCTGGCTCGTGCGGAGGCTCATGGCCAAGTACGGCATCGGCGCCTCCGGGGTGATCCGGCACTACGACGTGACGGGTAAGCTCTGCCCCGCGCCCTACGTGGCGGCGTCCAAGTGGGCGGCGCTGAAGGCGGCGATCACGGGCGGCGTTGTTTCTGGCGGCACGGTCGTGGAGCTCGCGCGGCGCGTCATCGCGGGCGAGTTCGGCAACGGGGACGCGCGGCGCGCGGCGCTCGGGTCACGCTATGACGAGGTGCAGGCTGAGGTGAACCGCATCCTGGCGGGCGGCTCCGGCGGGGGCGCGGCCCAGGAGCCGGCGGCCGACGATGTGGACGACCTCGCGCGCCGCGTGATCGCGGGCGAGTTCGGAAACGGCGCGGCGCGGAAGGCCGCTCTGGGCGACCGCTACGCGGAAGTCCAGGCGCGCGTGAACGGGATGCTGGGCGCCGGGGGCTCCTCGGGAGGCTCGTCCGGCGGCGCGGACGTCGACGCCCTGGCGCGCGCCGTCATCCGCGGCGACTACGGCAACGGGGCCGAAAGAAAGCGCCGCCTGGGCTCGCTCTACGGCGCCGTGCAGGCCCGCGTGAACGAGATCCTGTCGTGACGCGCGAGGACGCCAGCTGGGGCGCGGCCACGGCGCTGGCCGTTCTGCTGTGCCTGGGCGCGCTGCCCCTCGCGCCGCTGCTCTGGCTCGCGGGCAGGCTCGATCCGTAGCGTTCCGTCGCTTCACGAAGGTCTACACAAGGAGAGGCCCTCGCCCCGGGATGGGGCGAGGGCCTCCGTCGCTACCGCCTCCGGCGCGGGCCGTCGGTAAGCGTCGGGAAGTCGCGGTGCCTGGGGCCGTCCACGAGCACCTCGTACCACCACTCCCTGCTCCTCGGGCCGTCCGCCGCGAGGTCGTCTATCAGGCGGGTCTGGGTGACCTCGTCGAGCTCCGCGAACTCGTCGCGCATCGCGTTCTCGATGGCGGTGGAGCTCTCGATCATGTCGCGCAGGATCTGCTTCTTCTCCTCGAGGGTGAAGCTCTCGGGCGATATGTCCATGAGCTCCGCCATGAAGTAGGCGTGGTCCTCGGCTTCCTCGAGTGCCTTCCAGTCGGTCATATCTGTGCTCCAATTCTCTCATGTAGTGAGTTTTCCCCTTATCTGGGGTGGTACGAATTGCGGTACGAATAAACCCGCTCGGAGCGTTTCAAGCCGTTGCGGAGTGTTATCCGAACTTCATTCCGACACCTATAACTACCTGCGAGAATGTTGCATTCTGTTATCCGCCGTTCGGAACTGGGGTACGCCGCCAAATTAGCTGCGAGCTAATGAAACCCGCTGGCCGCGTTGCTAGTCTTCAGCTACCTGTTGGCTGAAGGACACACGAAGGACCGGGTGATGACAGTGAGGAAGAACGCTCTCATGGGCAAGAGGATCGTCGTGGCCGCGCTGACGGTCGCAGCCCTCGCGGCACCGTACGCGCTGGTCGGATGCGGCGGCGAGACGCCCGCGGACACCGACGAGGCTCCCGTCGAGCAGGAGGCCGAGCCCGAGCAGGCCGAGCCCGAGGCCTCGGATGCCGAGTATGCCGTGACGATCGACGGCTCCGCGATGACGGAGGACTACGAGGGCAACCCCGCGATGATCGTCGACTTCACGTTCACCAACAACTCCGACGAGGCGACCTCGTTCGCCGTCGCGTGCTCCCAGAAGGCGTTCCAGAACGGTGTCGAGCTCGAGCGTGCCATCACTACGGACGACCTCGGCAACGGCTACATGGCGGAGATCAAGCCCGGTGCCACCACCACGGCCCGCATCGCCTACGCGCTGACTGACGAGTCCGACGTCACCGTCGAGGTCGAGGAGCTCTTCTCGTTCGATGATACGATGCTGGCTGAGGCCACCTTCTCGGTGGCATAGCACGGGTGGAAGAGGGGAGGGGCACGCATGAGCGAACCGCTGACCGAGGAGCTGCTCGACGAGCTCCTCTCCGCGTCTGACCTGGACAAGTACCTCGAGGAGCACGAGCCGCGCGCCCTGAGCCTCGCCGAGTACCTGCAGCAGCTGCTGGACGAGAAGGGCCTCGAGCGCTCCCGCGTGGTGCGCATGGCCAACCTGAACGACACGTTTGGCTACCAGATCTTCCAGGGCACGCGCCACCCGAGCCGCAACAAGGTGCTGCAGATCGCCTTCGCCATGGCCCTCACGCTGCGCGAGACCAACCGCGCGCTGACGGCCGCCGGGGTGAGCGAGCTCTACTGCAAGGACCGCCGCGACGCGATCATCATCTTCTGCATCGACCGCGGCTGCTCGCTCCAGAAGGTTAACGAGGAGCTCTACCGCTTCGGCGAGGAGACCATCTGCTAGCGAGGGTCACCCAAAAGTACCCAGACAACGTGCCTGTGGCGACGTCATCCCAGTTGGCGTCTCCCGAATCGCCGTTGTCTGGGTACTTTTTCCCGAGGTCGCGAAGTAGCCCTCTGCTAGGATGGGCGCATGGAAGATGAGCTCTCAAACTACCTCTCCGCGCTCGACCGTGACGGCTGCTATCGCGTGGACGCGATCCTCAAGGACGGTCGCCTCGAGACCACCCAGCTCGTCTACTTCGTGGGCGAGAACGGCGCCGAGCTGGGCCCCTTCGTGCGCAAGTACCTCGCCCTCGGGCTGGGCGGTGCGTACGAGCGGATCTATGCCGCCCAGCGCGACGGGGTGCGGCTCTCCCATCTGCCTCGCATCGTCGAGTGCCACCGCCAGGACGAGCGCCTCGTCGTGGTCATGGAGCACGTCGCCGGCGAGACGCTCGAGGATGCCGCGGCGGCCGCGACCGACCGCCTCGGCCTCGTGCGCCGCGTCTTCCCCGACCTCTGCGACGCGGTGAGCGAGCTCCACGAGCTTCTCGACCCGCCTGTCATCCACCGCGACCTCAAGCCGGGCAACGTCATGGTCTCGGCAGGCGGCGTTACCCTCATCGACCTGGGCATCGCGCGCACCTGGCGCAAGGGCGGCGAGCAGGACACCACCCACTTCGGCACACGCGCCTACGCCCCGCCCGAGCAGTTCGGCTTTGGCCAGACCGACGTCACGAGCGACGTCTACGCCCTGGGCATGCTGCTCTTCTTCTGCCTCGCGGGCCGCGACCCCGTGGCAGCGGACCGCGAGCGCGGCTTTGCGGCGGACGGCGTGCCCGAGGGCCTGTGCGGCGTCATCGTCCGCGCCGCCGAGCTCGACCCCGTGCGTCGCTTCCCGTCCGCCCGGGCGTTCAAGGATGCCCTGCTCTCCGCGCTGGGCGAGAAGGACCGGGAGACCGAGCCTCCCACGTTCGAGGCGTCGGGCACGAGTCCCCTCGCGTGGCTCTCGCGCGTCCCGGGCTGGATGGGCGTCGCATGGAACGTGCTCGTGGCGGCCGCCTGTGCGCTGCTTCTGATCGGCTGCGTGGGGGCGATGCTCTATCCCAACGCCGAGCTCACTACCTGGCCCACGTGGTATCTCCTCTACGCGTACCTGGCCTTCGCGATGCCGGTCATACTCGTCGTCTCTTACCTGCTGCTCGACCGCCGGCCGCTGCGCCGGAGGGTGCCCGCGCTCGCCCGGCTCACCGTGCGCCAGGAGACGCTCCGGGGGCTGCTCGTGCTTCTCGTCGTGTTTATGGCGTGGGTCGTCGCGGCGATGGCGGCGGGAGTCTAGGCCAGCTGCCTGACGGCCGTCTCCAGCTCGGCGACGTCGCCGGTAAAGTGGTACGCGTGCATGCCTGCGACGCGGGCGCCGATGCAGTTGTCCTCGTTGTCGTCCACGAAGAGGCACTCCTCCGGGTCCAGGTCGTAGCGCTCGCAGAGCAGCTGGTAGATCGACGGGTCCGGCTTCATCATGCGCTCGTCGGCAGAGACCACCACGCCGTCGACGTAGGGGATGACGGGCGCGTGGCCGAGCTGCTCCATGATGCGGGTGGAGGCGTTGGAGAGCACGTAGACGCCAAAGCCCTCCTCCTTGAGGCGGATGCCGAGCTCGTTGACGTCGACGATCGCCTCCGAGCGCTCCGGCCAGTGCGCAAGGCACTCGTGCAGGTTGGGGTGCAGGCGCTCGGGCAGGTGGTGCTCGGCGTAGCGCGTCATGGTCTCGTGCCCGATGGTGCCCGAGTCGAGCAGGGTCCACAGCGGGCTGCCGAAGAGCGCGGCGTTAAGCAGGGTGGCGTCCTCGGGCGTGTCCGTGAAGCACGAGGCGAAGTAGGGGCCGTTGAACGTCATGAGCACGTTGCCCATGTCAAAGATGACGTAACGTACCGGCTTTCCCATGCTTCCCCCTTCGACGCTTCCCTATGCCGAAGTATAGCGGCGCCGGCGAGAGGGGACGAGAAGACGCCGGCAGCTAGACCTCGATGCTCAGGAAGACGTACGTGTCGCTGTCCTCGTCGAACTCCTCCTCGGGGTCCGTCGCGAAGTGGGCGTAGACCGTGAGCCCATCCTCGGTGCCCTCGTACACGGAGACGTCATCGTAGTAGGTCCCCGCCAGGAACTCCTCGGTGAACTCGGCGGGCAGCGTCGGAGATGGCATGTCGAGACCGGAGAGCATGCCCGCGAGCCGGTCGAAGTCCGCCTGTACGACGGCGAGGTTCTCCTCCGGCGAGAGCGCCACGTCTATGTCCGCGTGATAGCTGATCTCCTTCAGGTCGCCCGAGGCGTCCGTGTCGACGCATGCGTACGAGACCTGGGGCTCGTCGAGGTCGTCCAGGTAGCCGTAGACGGAGTAGCCGTACGACGTCTGACGCTGGGCCGGGTCGTCCGCCGAGACGTAGGCGCACCCGCCGTCCTCGAACGCCGCCTCGATGGCCGACACGCGCTCCGCCGCCTCGGCACGCGCCTCCGAGCTCGCCTGCGCGGACGAGACGAGACGCGGGGCGAATATCGCCGCGAACATGAGGACCGGCACCAGCACGACCGCCGCGCGCCAGGCGCCGAGACTCGGAAGGCGCACGCCGCCCTTCTCTGCGGCGATTCGCGCGGCCTGGTGGAACGCCCGCATGAGGCGCCAGAACCCGATGAAGCCCAGGGCACTGCCCACGACCTGCAGCGCCTCGCCAGCCGGCGCCCCGCCGTCGCGCGAGTCCATGAGGCGACCGGCGGCGCTCGTGCCGATGCCCGCGTAGAGCTCTCCGGGCAGGGGAGTGTCCGCGGCCTCGCCGAAGACCTTCCGCTCCACGGAGCGCCAGGCGGGGCGGTTTGCTATCACGCGCGTGCCTATGGAGAACACGAGACAGAGCGCAACGTAGACGAAAACGAAGGGCAGCAGCGAGTAGAGTCCCAGCGGGTAGACGCCTTGGGACTTGAGAATGACGTCGTCCACCGCGATGCAGGCGATCCACGCGGCGAGCCCCGGGAAGAGCGAGAAGAGAAAGTACGTCCCGAGCTTGGGCCAGAGGTAGAGCCGGCGAATCGCGCGCTTCTCGTCGTCGCTGAACATAGGCGCTCCTAACGTGGGGTGGGACAAGTATAGAGCGCGCTCGACGTCGAATAACGTACGAGAAGGTCAGCGGCATCCCGTCCGAGCCATCTCTTCGATTCCCTTGGCCGAAGCGCGGCGGCGGGATAGGGCCACCGGCTATATCCTTTTCCGTAGATAAGGCGAGAAGGGCGAGAGAAATGAGACGGACGAATCGCATAGTCCATTGCTTCACCTCACAGGAGATTCGCATTCGCTTCGACTCGTGCGAGGGAAAGACGCTTGGGCAGATTGATTCGACGGGATTATTTGAAGGGAAGCCAAAGAACAAGGGGATTGCCGGCGATGTCATAGAGCAGTCGGTCCTTGGCTATCCGGCTGACACTCGGCAAGAGCCGGACATCGAGATTGACGGCGTTCCTTACGAGGTCAAGACCACCGGTGTCGTCAAGGAGCGCAAGGGAGAGGGGCTCGTTGCCAAAGAGCCCATGTCGATAACTGCGGTCTCGGTCGACAACATCTGGCGCGAGAGCTTCGACTCTTCCGCTTTCTGGCACAAACTCGAGCACATGCTCATTGCGTATTACCTCTACAACGGTGGTAACTCTTCGAAGGTTGACGACACACTTGAGTACGCCGACTTTCCATTTTTGGGCTACGAGCTGCACGAGTGGAGCGATGAGGACCGTGGCGTCCTGGAAAGCGATTGGGAGATCGTCAGGAGCTTTGTCGAGCGGGTGCATGTCGAGAGCTTGGACCCCGACGTTGAGTATCCCAAGATTAGCCATGAGCTCAATCGACAGCTCATGTATACCGATACCTCACCCAAATGGCCCAACCCTCCTCGCTGGCGTCTCAAGCGTTCGACGGTCTCCGCCTTGGTGCGGCAGCGCTTCGAGGGCGGCCTGGAGCATCTGAGCGGGCGCTTCACGAGCTTCCGAGATATTGACAGAAGGTGTCATGACCTGCGGATCGAATTCGACGGCAAGGCGGTCGCCGAGATTGCCAGGTCCGTTGGCTACGACGGGAACCTTGCCGGTAAGTCCGTGAGCGAGGCACTGATTGTCAGGATGTTCGGCGGTACCGCAAGCAAGATGTCGAGGGTGGACATCTTTGCCAAGGCGGGAGTCCGCTGCAAGAGTGTCGTTCTCACCCGGCAGGGCGGTAGAACCGAGGACGCAAAACTGTTCCGCATAGACATGGACGAGATTGTCGACTGGGACCTTACATGGGAGGACTCCCTTTTCTCGACGTGGTTCGACGGCCGCATCCTCTGCGCCGTTTTCGAGGAACCATCGGCCGAGGCGCCGTTGTCAGAAAACGTGTTCCGGGGGTTCAAGTGGCTCCCCTCTCAGGAGCTCGAGGACGATGCCCACAGTCTTTGGAGTCAGATGCGCCGACTTGTGCGCTCGGGCGAGTTGAGAGACGTTCCGAAACTCGACAAGGACGGCAGGCAGCGCGTGAACAAGAAGAGCGGCGTTCCCATGTCTGCTCCAAACTGGCCAAAGTCCAAGGACGGTGCCCTGTTCGTCCGTGGCTCCGGCGCGGATGCGAACGACAAGCCTGAGGTTGTGAATGGCATACGCATGTATCGCCAGGCCGTGTGGCTTCGCGGAAGGACAGTGGCGGAGAGGCTCGCAGGAGAGGCATATCTGTAAGACGTCCACGGGTATTCGATTTTGATTTCTCCGACCGAACCGTCATGATGGGGACGTACAGCGACACAGTCAGCGAATGGAGAAACGTGTCGTCCAAGAAGACCATTAAGGTGGCCGAGCTCTTTGCGGGCGTCGGCGGGTTTAGGTTGGGCCTCGAGGGATATAGCAGCCCAGATAAGCCCAATATGAAATTACCGGCTGCCGGTCCTTTCAAGACCGTTTGGGCCAATCAGTGGGAGCCTCCTGGAACGGACGCCAGGCAGTTCGCGGCAAGATGCTATCGCGCCCACTTCGGCGAGGACTCCGTCGTCAACGAGGATATTCATGAGGTGCTCGACAAGTGCGAGCGCGGCGAGATGACCATTCCCAACGTTGATATGGTTGTTGGCGGGTTTCCTTGCCAGGACTATTCGGTGGCAAAGCCGCTTTCGCAGGCGGGAGGTATTGAGGGCAAGAAGGGCGTCCTCTGGTGGGACATCTATCGTTTCCTCAAACTCAAGAACACGCCTGACAGCCCCGTGCGATACGTTCTTCTCGAAAACGTAGACCGTCTGCTCAAGAGTCCCGCCTCTCAGAGAGGTCGCGACTTCGCAATTATTCTTTCCTGCCTTAACGACCTTGGGTATTCGGTTGAGTGGCGCGTCGTGAACAGCGCGGAGTACGGCTTTTCTCAGCGCCGCAAGCGCACCTACATCCTGGCGTACCTGACGGGGGAGGAGTGGGACCTTGACTCTCGTATCTCTCGGGGCCTGATGGCACAGGCGTTTTCGATTGAAACCCCCGAAGCCAAGACGATTCAACACACGGAAATCCCTGCCGATCCCTATATCGCCACACGTGACTTCAACAAGGGCGGAAAGGTCTCTCCCTTCATGGACGCCGGCGTCATGCAGGACGGTCATGTTGCGACCTGTAAGGTGGTCGAGGCGTACGAGGGCGCTCGGCATGTGCTCGGGGACGTCCTTGTCGACGAGTCCGACGTGCCGGACGAGTTCTTCATTGAGCCGGCCCAGCTTCCCAAGTGGGAGTACCTCAAGGGCGCAAAGAGCGAGGAACGCGTCAACAAGAAAACCGGGTTTGCGTATAAGTACTCCGAAGGGTCGATGGCATTCCCCGATGCGCTCGACCGTCCCTCTCGCACGATTCTTACGGGCGAAGGGGGCCGGGGCGCCTCTCGATTCAAACATGTCATCAAGACTGAGGATGGTCGTTATCGTCGGCTTGTTCCGGATGAGCTCGACCAGCTTCAGGGTTTCCCGCGGGGCTGGACTGGTACGGGCATGACTGACGGCCAGCGCGCGTTCTGTATGGGAAATGCCCTAATTGTTGGCATTCCGCATGCGATAGGGAAGGTAATCGCCGAGTTCGAAAGGACCCGTCATGTCTGACGTGCTGTTTGTCGAGTATCCGAAGTGCAGTACCTGCAAGCGTGCGAAGGCGTGGCTGGATGCGCACGGTGTCAACTACACCGACCGCCACATCGTCGAGGACAACCCGACGGCCGAGGAGCTCGCTGCCTGGCAGGCGCGCTCGGGTCTCCCTGTGCGTCGCTTCTTCAACACGAGCGGCATGCTCTACCGCGAGCGCAACGTGAAGGCGCTTCTCGACGCCGGCATGTCGGACGCCGACGCCTTCGCCCTGCTCGCTGAGAATGGCATGCTGGTCAAGCGGCCGATCGTCGTGGGCGAGGACTTCGTGCTCGTGGGATTCCGCGAGAGCGAGTGGGAGGCCGCGCTATCGTAGCGACTGTCATACAAACACATGTTTTCTAGTTGCGCGTGAATCACAAATCGGGGCCCGAGGACAGGCCCCGATTTCTTTGCGAATCGTCTACCTGCGGTTCTTCTCGCCCATTGCGCTCAGCTCTAGTTGCCTTCTAGTTATCACGTAGTTATCATGTAGTTATCAAACAGCACAATTGATTGGTGGCTCACATGTCCGACGCCGATAAGATTGAGCTCGTCTACTCTCTGGTTGGTTTTCCAAACGAGACGGAGTGGCTAGAGTTCAAGGAGGGAAACAGCGAAGCCGAGCGCATAGGTAGAGACATCTCTGCATTGGCAAACTCCGCCGCCTATCTTGGGCGGGACTTTGCCTATCGTATCTGGGGTGTTGCCGATGACACGCATGAGCTTGTCGGAACTACATTCAACCCCTATACGAAGAAGGCGAGGGGAAACCAGAACCTACTAATCTGGCTGCCTCAATTCCTGTCTACAAATGCCAGCTACGAATTCGACTGCTTCAACTATGCCGAAAAGAGTTTTGTCGTTCTCAAGGTGGCTGCAGCAACTGGACAGCCGGTGAGCTTTGACAAAGCGCTCTACATTCGCGAGGGTAGTAGCACAAAGCGCTTGGAGAGCGGATCTGCCAAGGAGGCGGAACTGTGGAGACGTCTCCAGCGCTCAGACTTCGAGACGCGTCCGGCGCTGACCGACCTTACTGTAGACGAGATCTTTGAGTTGCTTGACGTTGACGCGTACTATTCTCTCTCGGGAAATCGCAAGCCCGAACAGGAGCAGAGCATCCTCGATACGCTCTGCGAACAGGAGCTTGTCTTCAGGCAGGACAACGGCCGCCTGGGGATATCCAACCTGGGAGCGCTGCTCGTCGGGCGCGACCTGGGGGAGTTCTACGGTCTGGGTCGGCGTGCGCTGCGTGTGATGTGCTACGCGGGCAAGGGAAACCTTGAGATCATCGAAGACCAGACGTTCAACAGCGGCTACGCACTGGCGCTTCCCAAGGCAGAGGAGTTCATAATGTCGCGCGTGCCAAAGCGCGAGTTGGTGGACGGTGCCTTTCGAAGAATCGTGGCCGCCTACCCCCAGAGAGCGGTCCGCGAGCTGCTCTCCAACACGGTGATTCACCAGGATCTCTCCGATGCTACCGAAGGTCCCATGGTGATGCTCTATGAGAACAGAATCGAGTTTTCCAATCCAGGGACGACGCTCATTCCGGTCGCTCGGCTGCTCAACGCTCCGCCAAAGACGCGGAACACAAAACTGGTCAACCTCATGCGGCAAATGGACCTCTGCGAGGAGGGTGGTACGGGATGGGACCTGACGGTGGCGTCCTGTGAGGCCATACACATGGCCGCCCCAAAGGTGCGCAGCGAGGATGGCATGGGAACGCGTGTGACGCTTCTTGCCGGGAGTGCTTACGACCACATGACCAAGGCGGAGCGACGCGATGCTGTGTACTGGCACGCCTGCCTCATGTTCGCGCAGGGGGAGTCCATGGGGAACCAGTCGCTGCGCGAGCGCTTCGGGCTTGAGGAGAACCGCAAGAACACGGTGGCAATGTCCAGGCTCATCAGGGATTGCTGCGAGGCAAGACTCATAAAAAGCGAGGACGAGGAGGCGGGGGACAAGTATCGCCGCTACATCCCCTATTGGGCGTGACCTCGTTTGGGGAACACATGTTTTCTAGTTGCGCGTGAATCACAAATCGGGGCCCGAGGACGGGCCCCGATTTCTTTGCGAATCGTCTACCTGCGGTTCTTCTCGCCCATTGCATCCAGCTCTAGTTGCCTTCTAGTTATCACGTAGTTATCAAGCGGGGCGCGAGGATATCGCGTCTGACGTCCATGGCATACTGAGTGGGAAGAACAAAGGGGGGAGAAGGCTATGCTGACGCGCGAGTTCTGCGCCGAGAACATGGAGCTGGTGCCGGCGGCGGTCGCGGCCGGTGCCGCGCGCATCGAGCTCTGTGACAACCTCGCCGTGGGCGGGACCACGCCCAGCTACGGCGTCATCGAGGCGGCGACGCGCCTTGCCGAGCGTCGTGGCTTTGACGTCATGTGTATGGTCCGCCCGCGCGGCGGCAGCTTCGAGTACACGCGCGACGAGGCAAAGATCATGCGGAGCGACCTCTTCACCGCCGCCAGCCTCGGCGTGACGGGCGTGGTCTTCGGCTGCCTGCGCGACGGGCACCTGGACCGCGAGCTCACGTCCGAGCTCGTCGACATGGCGCACGCCCCCGGCGTCGGTCCCAGGCATGGCATCGAGGTGACCTTCCACATGGCCTTTGACGCACTGCCGGCAGACGAGCAGCTCGACGCGATCGACTGGCTCGCAGGGCAGGGCGTGACGCGCATCCTCACGCACGGAGGTCCCGCGGGCACACCGATCGAGGACAACCTCGACCGCCTGCGCTCCTTCGTGGAGCGCGCTGCCGGCCGCATCACGATCCTGCCCGGCGGCGGCATCACCTGGGAGAACGCCGAGCGCATCGCCGCCGAGCTGGGGGTCGGCGAGGTTCATGGCACCAAGATCGTGAGGCTCCCGTAATGGCGCGGCCCCGCAGGTCGCGTCGCTTCGCCCAGGTCCGCGACGACCTCGGATGCAACCTGAGCGAGGATGAGCTGCTCGCAGCCCTGTCCGCGCCGGACGCGTACGTGGCCAACACGGCCTTCTCGGCCCTGGAGCTCTCTGACGTGACGGCAAACGGGACGGTCTTCGAGAACGTGGTCTTCCGCGGCTGCACGTTCGAGCGCGTCAACCTCTCCAACTGCACGTTCACCGACGTGCTCTTCTCGGGATGCCGCTTTGTGCGCTGCGACATGGGGCGCAGCTGGCTCAACCGCGTGGACCTCCGCAGCTGCTCCGCGCCGGGCCTGTCCCTCCTCAAGGGTCGGCTCTCCGGCGTCTCGCTGGCGGACAGCCAGCTCGCCTACGCGGACTTCTCGGAGGCGGCCGTCGACCAGCTCGTGGCGAGCGAGACCAAGCTCTCCGAGGCGAGCTTCCACGCCACGCGCCTGCGCCACCTGGCGCTTGACGGCTGCGACCTCTCCCGCGCAACGTTCTTCCACACGAGCCTCTCCGGCGTGGACCTCTCCACGTGCGACGTCTCAGGGCTGCGCGTCTCGAGCGACCTGCGCGAGCTGCGCGGCGCCATCATAGGTTCCGACCAGGCCGTCGAGCTCATCGGGCTTCTCGGCATCCAGATCAAGGAGGAGGACTGGGCATGATCGACGAGAACGCCCCGCTGGAGGAGGTCCAGCGCGTCTTTCGCAATGACCACTTCGCCACCGACGCCTGCGGCTGCCGCGTGGTGGAGGCATCCCGTGGCCACGCAGTCTGCGAGTTCGACATCACCGAGCGCCACCGCAACGAGAAGGGCGGGGTGATGGGCGGCGCCATCTTCACGGTGGCCGACCTCGCCTTCGCCGTGGCGTCCAACGTGGGCGAGGCCACGTCCGTCTCGGTGAGCAGTTCGATCGAGTTCATGAGCGCGGCCCGCGGCACGCGCCTCATCGCCACGGCGGACGCCGACAAGAACGGCCGCACGCTCGGCTTCTACACCTGCCTGGTCACCGACGAGCTGGGGACGCCCGTCGCCCGCGCCACGCAGACCTGCATGCACCTGCAGAAGTAGCGCGGCCGCTCGGCGCCCTACGGCAGGGGCGGCAGCTGCTCGGGCATGTCGCCCACGAGCGGGCGGACGTAGCGCAGGAAGTCCTCGGTGACGCCCATGCCGTCCTCGGAGATCCAGTCCGCGGGGACATGGCGTACCTGGTTGGCGACAGAGAGCACGTCGATGAGCTTGGTGCGCACCTCGTAGGGGTCGTCGGCGATGCGCTGGAGCGCGCACATCTTGACGCTCTCTCCGTCGAGGGCGGCACGGGCGCTCGTGCCGCCGATCATGTAGGCCTCGTCGAGGTCCGTGCGGCTCACGACCTGGCTCGCGCAGCGCTGCAGGGTGGAGAGCTCCACCGCGCGCGTCTTGCAGCCGAGGCGCTCCTTGGTGACGGACGCGAGGTAGCGGCCGGTGCCGGAGAGCGTCGCCAGGTGGCCGAACTCGTCCACGCCGGCGCCGGGGGCGGCGAGCTCGCAGTAGAGCGTGCCGTCCGGCGTGCGGACGCCCTCGCTGACGCCCACCATGACGGTGTTCTTCTGCTCGAGGAGCTGCGCCAGGCGCTCCACGAGGACGTCCTCCACGAGCGGGACCTCGGGAAGGAGCACGAGGTCGGGCCTGGCGAGCGCGGAGGAGGCAGCGAGCCAGCCGGCGTCGCGGCCCATGATCTCCACGAAGGTGACGCTCTTGAGGTCATAGACGTCGGCGTCGAGGGCCAGCTCGGCCATCGAGGTGGCCACGAGCCGCGCCGCGCTGCCGTAGCCTGGCGTGTGGTCGGTGCCCACGAGGTCGTTGTCGATGGTCTTGGGGATGCCCATGAAGCGGATCTCGCTGCCGACGCTCTGGCCGTAGTCGCCGAGCTTGGCGATGGTGTCCATGGAGTCGTTGCCGCCGATGTAGAGCACGCAGGACGCGTCCGCCTCCTCGAAGCGGCGGAACAGGTCCTGGTAGAGGGCCTCGTTCTCCGTGGCCTTGGGGAGCTTGAAGCGGCAGCTGCCGAGCCAGCTCGCCGGCGTCTGCTTGAGCAGGGAGAGGCTGCGCGCGTCGGGGACCTTCTCGTCCAGGTCGACCGTGCGGCCGGCGAGGAAGCCCTGGATGCCGTAGCGCATGCCCGTGACGCGGACCCCCTGGGAGCGGGCCGCCGCGATGGCGCCCGCAAGGCTCGCGTTGATGGCGGCGGTGGGCCCGCCCGACTGTCCAACCAGCACGCACTTCTCGGCCGTCATGGCGCCTCCTTGATCGCGACTGCTGTGAACCCAGCATACCGCAAGCGCGCCACCGTCTTGCGAGGGGGCGTCCCGCACGCATCGGTGCCAGACGCCCTCTCGCGGCTCTTTCTGTTGCCCGCCCCGCTACTTGCCGAGCACCTTGCGGCCCAGGGCATCGGCGGCGACGATGGCCGCGTGCAGCTCGTCGGGCGTGACGTCGCCCGCCAGGTTGTGAATCGTCTCTCCGGGGGCGCAGGCGTTCTCGGCGATCGTGCGGATCTGCTCGTCGGTGGTGACGCCCAGCTCCTCCAGGGTCACGGGCAGACCGACCTCGAGGCAGAAGTCCTGGACCTCGTCGAACTCGTCCTGTGAGACGCCCTCGAGGACCAGCTGGACCAGCGTGCCGAAGGCTACGCAGCAGCCGTGCGGCGCGCTGTGGCCGCCGAGGGCGGTGAGGCCGTTGTAGAAGGAGTGCGCGGCCGCGCAGTTGACGTTGTCAGCACCCACGCCGGACAGGTACACATTGGCCTCGATGATTGCGTCGAGAGCCGGAGTGACCACGTTCTTCTCGCATGCGGCGATGGCCTGAGAGCCGTAGTCGCGCAGGGTCTCGTAGCACAGGCGCGCCAGGGCCATGCCCGCGCGGGTGATGCCGGTGCCCTCGAGGCTGGGGGACTCGGTGCGGATGGAGGCGCGGCCCTCGAAGTAGGTGCCCAGCGCGTCGCCCATTCCGGCCACCAGGAAGCTCACGGGCGCGTTGGCAATCACCTCGCTGTCGACCATCACGGCGTCGGGGTTGGTGGGATAGAAGAGGTACTTGTCGAAGGTGCCGTCGTCGTTGTAGATGACGGAGAGGCCGGTGCAGGGGGCGTCGGTCGCGGCGACGGTCGGGATGATCACGACGTGCTTGCCCGTGTAGTAGGCGGTCGCCTTGGCGGTGTCGACGGCCGAGCCGCCCCCAACGGCGACCACGGTGTCAATCTCGTCCTGCTCGACGATGGCTTGCATCTTGGCGATCTCGCTCTTGCTGGAGATGCCCCCAAAGATCTCATAGCGGCGGTAGTCATCAGACCCGGCGTCTTCGAAGCTTTGCTCGATCTTGTCATGGCACGCCTTGTGGCCGCTCTTGGAGCAGACGAAGAGCCAGCGATGGCCCATGTAGCCCATTTCCTCGGTGAATTTGAGCAGGGCGCCCTTGCCCTGGACATACTTCAGGGGTTCCCGCATTGCACGCAAACGCTTCATGAAAGGCCTCTTTCTCTCAGGTGGCGTCGGCATCTTGGCAGTCGGCTCCAAATTCGCCGCAATTCTAGTTCCGATGCGCGAGCGGTGTCGTGTGCGGGCGGCCATCAACACGAACTCGAAACAGAGTGGCACGGATGTCTTTGGGACTACGGGCGGGCCGGGTCTCGACGTATAATTCTCCCTTGGACTGACGTGCGGCCGCTCGTGCGACCGCGGAGGACGGGAGGCAGCATGGGAGCATTTTTCGGCGCGGTTTCTCATCGCGACGTGGCACTGGACGTCTTCTTTGGCGTTGACTATCACTCACATCTGGGAACGCGCCGCGCCGGCATGGTCACCTGCCGCGAGGGGGGCGGCTTCAACCGCCAGATCCACTCCATCGAGAATACGCCCTTCCGCACCAAGTTCGAGCACGACCTGCCCGCCCTCTCGGGCACGTGCGGCGTGGGCTGCATCTCCGACAACGACCCGCAGCCGCTGCTCGTCCGCTCCCACCTGGGCGTCTACGCCATCTCCACGGTGGGCGCCATCGCCAACATCGACGAGCTCGTGGCGCGCTTCGAGAAGGACGGCCACCAGTTCATGGCCCAGAGCTCGGGCGAGGTAAACGTCAACGAGCTCGTGGCCGCGCTCATCAACACCCAGGCGAGCATCGTCGAGGGCATCCGCTACGCGCAGGACTCGATCGAGGGCTCGCTCACGCTGCTCATCATGACCGAGGCCGGCGAGCTCATCGCCGCGCGTGACGCCATGGGCCGCCTTCCGGTCCTCATCGGCAAGGATGACGACGGCTACTGCGTGTCCTTCGAGTCCTTCGCCTACGGCAAGCTCGGCTACGCGGACGAGTACGAGCTGGGCTCTGCGGAGATCGTGCGCATCACCGCCGACGGCTACGAGACGCTCTCCCCGGCGCGCGACGAGATGCGCATCTGCGCCTTCCTGTGGGTCTACTACGGCTACCCCAACTCCAACTACGAGGGCGTCAACGTCGAGTGCATGCGCTACCGCAACGGCGCCATCATGGCTCGCGACGAGCGCGCGGCGGGGCTGCTTCCCGAGGTGGACTACGTGGCCGGCATGCCCGACTCGGGCCTGCCCCACGGCATCGGCTACGCCAACGAGTCCGGCGTGCCGCTCGCGCGCCCCTTCGTGAAGTACACGCCCACCTGGCCGCGTTCCTTCATGCCCGCCAACCAGGAGGTCCGCAACCGCGTCGCCAAGATGAAGCAGATCCCGGTACCCGAGCTCATCCGCGACAAGCGCCTGCTGCTCGTCGACGACTCCATCGTCCGGGGCACCCAGATGCGCGAGACGATCGACTTCCTGCGCGACACCGGCGTCGCCGAGGTCCACATGCGCTCGGCCTGCCCGCCGATCATGTACGGCTGCAAGTTCCTCTCGTTCTCCCGCAGCCGCTCCGAGTACGAGCTCATCGCGCGTCGCAAGGTACGCGAGCTCGAGGGCGACGAGGGCGAGAAGCACCTCGACGAGTACGCCGACGGCCGCAGCGAGCGCAGCCGCTGCCTGCTGCGCTCCATCTGCGAGGAGATGGGCTTCGACTCGCTGGAGTACCAGAGCCTGGACGGCATGCTCGAGGCCATCGGCATCGACCGCAAGAAGGTCTGCACCTACTGCTGGAACGGCCGCGACTAGGCGCGGGCGGCGGGCCCTGGGCCCGCGCCGCTAGCAGTTGCCCACGTAGACGTGGTCGAGGTGTCGGCGTGACACCTCGGCGAGCCTGCGCACGACCTCGACGGGCGTGGGCGGCCGGTCCGTGAGGCGCCAGCGCGGGAAGAAGCGGGTGACGTGGTGCGCGACCGTCTCGCGCCCGCGTCCGCCGTCGAGGCCCGCGAGCCAGCCCGCGAGCTCGTCCATCTCGGTCTCGCCGTCGTTCATGCCCGGCACCACGAGCGTGGTCACCTCGAGGTGGCAGCGCGGGTCGGCGGCGAGTCGCTCGATCGTGTCGCGCACGCGCGCGAGCGAGCCCGGCGCGCCGCCGCAGGCGTCGTAGAACGCGTCCGAGAAGCCCTTGAGGTCGATGTTCGCCGCGTCGAGAAGCCCCTCGAGCCCGTCGATGACGGCCGGCTCCACGCACCCGTTGGACACGAGCACGTTGACGAGGCCCGCCTCGTGCGCCAGGCGTGCGCAGTCGCGGACGTACTCCCAGGTGACGAGCGGCTCGTTGTAGGTGTAGGCGATGCCGGAGACCCGGTCGTCCCGCTCCCGCGCATCGAGCGCGAGCGCCACCGTCCCATCGGGGGAGACCTCGCGCCAGGGCACGTCCTTCTCGCCCGCCTGCGAGATCTCCCAGTTCTGGCAGAAGGGGCAGCGCAGGTTGCAGCCGTAGCCGCCCACGGAGACCACGTACGTGCCGGGCATGAAGCGGACGAGCGGCTTCTTCTCGATGGGGTCGAGTGCGATCGACGCGAGGCGCCCGTAGCCGTCCGGCACGACGCGGCCGTCGCGGTTGCGGCGCGCCCGACAGGCGCCGAGCGCCCCCGGGGCGAGTCGGCAGCGGCGCGGGCAGACGTCGCAGACGGCGGTGCCGGCGACGGGCGCGCGGTCCTTTTCGCCCGCGCTCATCTGTGGTGCTCCACGACAAAGCGCTCTATCGCGACGTCATCCTCCGAGAGCGCGATGCCGCCCTTGCGCGCGGCAATGCGCAGCTGGTCGTCGACGGTGTCGACGCCGTCGAGGTCCGGGAGCAGCAGGCCGCGTCGGCCGTCCGGCGCGCTCACGATCACGCCGTAGCGGCGCGGGTCAAGCCCCTCGCGGCCCGTCACGGGCTCGGGCTCGCCGAGGACGTCGACGTCGTAGACGAGCTCGGGGAGCTCGTCAGCCGTGACGGGCGGGAAGCGCGGGTCGTGGAGGCCGGCGGAGACCGCGTTGGCCACGATCTCAGCCGCAAGGCTCGCGCGCGTGGGCGCGATGGTCCCGATGCAGCCCCTGAGCTGGCCGTTCTTTGTGAGTGAGACAAAGCAGCCGGCGCGACGGGAGAGAAGCTCCGCCGGGAGGTTGTCCGGCAGGGGAAGGCGGCCGCCGGTGCGCACGCGGTGCTCGAGCGAGGCGCGCGCCAACGCGACGAGGTCGTCCTCCCCGGCGCGACGACGCTCCATGTCAGCCGCGTGCCACGCCCCGTACTTCTCGCCGAAGGCACGGCCGGGATCCGACCCCGCCGGTCCGGCGGGCGAGAAGCACGCGACGCCGTAGCCCACGCCGAAGGGGCCCTCGTGCGAGAGCAGCTCGGCCGTGACGGGCGTGCGGTCCAGGGCGCCGGCCATGATCTGGAAGGAGCGCAGGCCGCACTCGGCGGCGCGCTCGCAGAGGCCGGGGTCTGCCGTGAGCAGCGCGAGGAAGTCGCCGCTTGCAAACGCGTCGCAGGTAAGACGGTCAAAGACGGGGCCGTCGGGGGAGAAGCCGTACGGGCCGTCCTCGGCGAGCTTGTGCGAGAGGTCGCCGGACGCGACGTAGGCGACGCGGCGGCCGAGGCGCTCCGCCGCGCGGGCGACGAGCTGGCCCATGCGGTAGTGCTGGAGCGGGGAGAGGCCGGAGATGCCCATGCGGACCATGCGGTACGGTCCGGGCTCGGTCCCCGCGGCTCGGAGCTCGTCGTATGCCCGCTCGATGAAGTGGAGCGGGACGAGCACGCCCCAGTCGAGGTCGGGCTCGCGCTCGCCGGAGGTCCCGGCGGGG
>CAUGFC010000009.1 GCA_959598545.1 uncultured Olsenella sp.
CTGTTGTCGATCTCCCAGCCGTCGTCCGTCTTGTTGTAGACGAGCTCGATGGTCTTCTCGGAGGGCTCGATCTCGGCGACCAGGCCCATGACGTACTCGCCGGCCCAGGCGTTGACGGCATCGTCGTCGTTGACGTCGAGCTCGCCGGAGTTGATGGCGTTCATGAGCTCCTCGACCATCGCGTCGGAGTCCATGTTCGTGAGCTCGCCCATAGACTTGGACGTGACGGTGACGGTTGCCACGGCGCTCTCGTCGTCGACCTCGACGGAGTCGATCGTGTAGTCGAAGCCGTCGACCATCGCGGCCACGAGCTCGGTGTTCTCGATGCCGTAGGCGTCGAGGCCAGCGCCCTCGACGGCCCCCGCGTACTCCTCGAGCGCCTCCTCGTCCATGTTCTTGAGCTCGTCGAAGTTCGTGGTGATGTCCTCGCGGACGAGCTCCTCGACGTTCGGCCCGCTCGAGCAGCCGCCTAGCACCAGGCCGCCGGCGAGGGCGAGCGTGGCGCAGAGTGTGCAGGTGAGGGCCCTGAGGGATGTGTTCTTCATGGGTGACTCCTTAGTGACGGCACTTGCGTCCCCCTAGCTTCTCAGATTCGTTTCAGGCTTGCGCGCACGGTCCGGCTGCTGGTCGGTTTTGGTCGCCCCAGTGGTGAGCAAAGATTGAGACCCGTACCGCTTGCCGAACGGTCGTCCTTCTCGCCGAATGTTTCAGAGAGATGTCGCTTCTTCGACGTAATGTGAACCAACTATGTCGTGGCCGAGGGGGCCGCGACGACCGTACTCCGTGAGTGCAAGGAGAGGGCCTATGGCAAGAATGCACGTCATGGAGCAGAGCGAGACCCAGGCGATCATGTCGAGCATGCACGAGATGCTCGAGAAGCGCCTCTCGGTCAGCTCGCTCGCTCCGTGCCCCGTCGAGTTCACGGCCTCGTACGTGGCCATGTGCGCGACGCAGAGCTGCGGCAAGTGCACGCCGTGCAGGAACGGCCTGCGCATGCTGCGCCACCTGTTCAACGACGTCCTGAACAACCGCGCCACGTTGGAGACGCTCGACCTCATCGAGTCCACCGCCCGCACGGTGTACCTGTCGAGCGACTGCGCGATCGGCTACGAGGCCGGCGAGGTGGCTCTCATGGCCATCCGCGGCTTCCGCGACGACTTCGAGCACCACGTGACCAAGCACGCGTGCGGCTTCTCGCAGCACCAGACGGTACCGTGCGTCTCGGGCTGCCCGGCCGGCGTGGACATCCCCGGCTACATCGCGCTCGTCGAGGCCGGACGCTACACCGAGGCCGTGCGCCTCATCCGCAAAGACAACCCGCTGCCGCTGGTCTGCGGTCTCGTCTGCGAGCACCCCTGCGAGATGCACTGCCGTCGCGGCATGGTGGACGACCCGATGAACATCCGCGGCCTCAAGCGCTACGCCGTGGACCACGCCGGCGACTACCGCCCGGTCATCAAGCCCGCCACGGGCAAGCGCGTCGCCGTGATCGGCGGCGGCCCGGCCGGCATCTCGTGCGCGTACTACCTCACGCTCATGGGCCACAAGGTCAAGATCTTCGAGCAGCGCGCGCATCTCGGCGGCATGCTCCGCTACGGCATCCCCAACTACCGCCTGCCGCGCGAGCAGCTCGACTCCGAGATCCAGTGGATTCTCGACTGCGGCATCGACGTCGAGCTCAACCACAGCGTCGACGGCGACGAGATGACCCGCCTGCGCTCCGAGTACGACGCGGTCTACCTGGCCATCGGCGCGCACGCGGACAAGAAGCTCGGCCTTCCGGGCGAGGACGCCGAGGGCGTCATGTCCGCCGTCCAGCTCCTGCGCGACATGGGCGACAACAACCCGCCCGACTTCAAGGGCCTCACGGTCGCCGTCGTCGGCGGCGGCAACGTGGCCATGGACGTGGCCCGCACCTCCGTGCGCCTGGGCGCCGAGAAGGTCATCATCGCGTACCGCCGTCGCGTGGCCGACATGACGGCCCAGGACGAGGAGATCGCCGGCGCCGAGGCCGAGGGCTGCGAGGTCATGGACCTCCACGCGCCCAAGGAGGTCGTCGTCGACGAGAGCGGCCATGTGGCCGGCCTCAAGGTCGAGCCGCAGATCATCGGCGGCCTCAAGCGCGGTCGTCCCGCGCCGCGCGCGGCCGAGGGCGGCGACGTCGTGGTGCCATGCGACCGCGTGATCGTGGCCATTGGCCAGGACATCGACTCCGCCGCCTTCGAGGAGCAGGGCGTGCCCTGCAAGTGGGGCCGCATCGTCACCGACCCGGACGGCGCCGTGCCCGGCCAGGACGGCCTCTTCTCCGGCGGCGACTGCCAGAGCGGCCCGGCCACCGTCATCCGCGCGATCAACGCGGGCAAGGTTGCGGCCGGCAACATCGACAACTACCTCGGCTTCAACCACAAGATCGAGCTCGACGTGGAGCTGCCTCCCGTGCAGTTCAAGGGCAAGATCTCCTGCGCGCGCTGCGAGATGCGCGAGCGCGAGGCGTCCGAGCGCATCAACGACTTCGACATCGTCGAGAACGGCCTCACCGACCAGGAGGCGCACCAGGAGGCATCCCGCTGCCTGCGCTGCGACCACTTCGGCTTCGGCGCGTTCCGCGGAGGGAGGATCGAGCAGTGGTAAACCTCACTATCGACGGCCGCGCCGTCACCGTGGAGGAGGGCACCTCCATCCTCGACGCCGCCGCAACCGTAGGGATCAAGATCCCGACGCTGTGCTACCTCAAGGACCTCAACGAGATCGGCGCCTGCCGCATCTGCGTGGTGGAGGTGGAGGGCATCGACCAGCTCGTCGCCGCGTGCAACAACACGGTGCTCGAGGGCATGGTCGTGCACACCAACAGCCCCAAGGTGCGCGTGGCGCGCCGCATGAACATGGAGCTTCTGCTCGCCACGCACGACTCCGAGTGCACGAGCTGCGTGCGCTCCGGCAACTGCACGCTGCAGACGCTCGCCAACGACCTGGGCATCTCGGACCTGCCGTACGAGAAGCGCCTCATGCACGACCAGTGGGACAAGTCCTACCCGCTCATCCGCAACAACGACAAGTGCATCAACTGCCTGCGCTGCATCCAGGTGTGCGAGAAGATCCAGGGCATCGGCGTCTGGGACCTCGCCAACCGCGCCACGCACACGAGCGTGAACGTCCGTGGCGGCATGACGATCCAGGAGTCCGACTGCACGCTCTGCGGCCAGTGCATCACGCACTGCCCGACCGGCGCGCTCCGCGAGCGCGACGACACGCAGAAGGTCTTCGACGCGCTGGCAGATCCCGAGAAGGTCGTCGTGGTGCAGATCGCGCCGGCCGTGCGCGCCGCCTGGGGCGAGAGCCTCGGCCTCGCGCGCGAGGACGCCACCGTCGGCCGCCTCGTGGCCGCGCTGCGCCAGATGGGCGTGGACTACGTCTTCGACACGAACTTCTCGGCCGACCTCACCATCATGGAGGAGGGCACCGAGCTCCTGCACAAGCTCGCCCACAAGGAGGAGAACACGTTCCCGATGTTCACCTCCTGCTGCCCGGGCTGGGTGCGCTACGTCAAGGCCGTGCGCCCCGAGTTCACCGACCAGCTCTCCACGTCCAAGTCGCCGGGCCAGATGTTCGGTGCCGTGACCAAGAGCTACTTCGCGGAGCTCAAGGGCATCGACCCGCACAACATCTTCTGCGTGGAGATCATGCCGTGCACGGCCAAGAAGGCCGAGGTCGCCATCCCCGTCATGAACGACGCCTGCGGCGACCCCGACGTCGACGTCTCCATCACCACGCGCGAGGTCGACCGTATGATCCGCGCCGAGCACATCGACGCCACGATGCTGCCCGAGGAGGACTTCGACGACCCGCTGGGCACCTCCACGGGTGCCGCGGTGATCTTCGGTGCCACCGGCGGCGTCATGGAGGCCGCGCTGCGCACCGCCTACCATGTGGTCACCGGCAAGACGCCTGAGCCTGACGCCTTCTCCGACGTCCGCGGCCTGGACGCCTGGAAGGAGGCCACCTACGACCTGGCGGGCACCCCGGTGCGCGTTGCCGTGGTGAGCGGGCTGGCCAACGCGGGCTACCTGCTCGACGCCATTGCGGCGGGCGAGGTCGAGTACGACTTCGTCGAGGTCATGGCCTGCCCCGGCGGCTGCGCGGGCGGCGGCGGCCAGCCCATCCATGACGGCGAGGAGCTCGCCGGCGTGCGCGGCGACGTCCTCTGGGGCCTCGATCACAACGCCGAGCTGCGCAACTCCTACGAGAACCCGTCCATCAAGGCGATCTACGAGGACTACCTGGGCGAGCCGCTCTCCGAGCGCGCCGAGGAGCTGCTCCACACCGACCACCACGCCTGGAGCATTCACTGATTCAAAAGGGGACAGACCCCTTTTGAATCATTTGGGCCCGAGCCGTCACCCCCGCGGCTCGGGCCCTTTTTACCAGGTGGCCACGCGCTCGCGCATGCCCGCCACGTCGAGCACGCCCTCGGCAAAGCCCTTGCGCACGAGCTCTGCGGGCACCAGATCGTCGTACTTCTCGAAGTAGGGAATCTCGGCGGGGTAGAGGAGCTCCATCGGGTCTTCGAGCCGCTCTGCGGCGTCCTTCACCACCGAGAGGAACGTCTGCTCGTCGGCTGCCATCACGAACGTCATGAAGTACGGGCGCGACGAGCTCACGCCCTTGATGCCGAGCTCTGCGGCGCACTTGATCTTGATTAGGCGCTCCAGGGCGAGAAACGCGTAGGTCCCGAGCCACGGCAGCAGGCACCACATGGTCTGCTCCTTGTCGTTCTCGCCGAGGCAGACGAGCGGACCTGCCGTGAGCAGGGAGTTCCGCGCCACGCGCCGGGCCTCGCGCAGGCGGGCGCGGGCGTGGTCGCGCAGGTAGGGGTAGGGCGCGCTCTCTTCCAGCACGCGGCGCATGCGCTCGAGGATGTGCGTGTTGATGTCTCCCGCGACGTCGCCGAAGTACGCCGGGACCTTGCCCTTGACCTGCGTGACGTAGAGCAGGTGCCGCTCGTGGTCCACCTCGTCCACGATCCAGACGTGTCCCGCGATGGCGACCTTCTCGCCGGGCGGGGGCGGAGCGCAGAGCGTGCCGATCTCCTCAGAGCCCGAGCGCACGGTGTACTCCACGTTCTCCTGGAAGACCGCGAAGAACTTGTAGGAGCTCGTGACGCGCTCGCCGGCGAGGCCCACGATGAGGCCACCGCCCTCGGTCTGCTCAAGGTAGTCGTGCTGGAGCAGGTGGCGGAGAAGGACGCGGAAGTCGTCCGCCGTGACGCGGTGGAAGTACGTCAGCGTGAGCACGCGGCTCGCGAGCTGGGCGGGGGAGAGCTCGCCCTCGCCGGCGAGCGTGGCAAGCGTCTGATGGCAGAGCAGGCTGTAGGGCAGGCGGTTCAGGTTGGGCGGTTCGACCCAGCGCTCCTCCCGGTAGAGCTGGACGAGCGCGATGCCCTGCAGCAGCTTCCAGGGGATGGTCTCCGGCAGCAGCGTGCGGGCCTCCGGCTGCTCCTCGCGCATGACGAACCACATCTCGGGCGGGGCTTCGCGGCGGCCCGTGCGCCCCATGCGCTGCAGGAACCCGGAGACGGTGAACGGGGCGTCTATCTGGAACGCCCGCTCGAGCCGACCCACGTCTATCCCCAGCTCGAGCGTTGCGGTGGCCACGATCGAGCGGTCCGAGGCGTCGTCGCGCATCTGCTCCTCGGCACTCTCTCGGATGGCGGCCGAGAGGTTGCCGTGGTGGATGAGGAAGCGGTCCGGCTCCCCGTTGAACTCGCAGTACGCCCGCAGCGTCGTGCAGACCTCCTCCGCCTCCTCACGTGAGTTCGAGAAGATCAGGCACTTTCGCCCGCGCGTGTGCTCGAAGATGTAGCCGATGCCGGGGTCGGCGTTCGCAGGTGCCAGGTCCGTGGGAGGTTCGGGAGGGCCGGGGCTTATCGCCGTGCTCAGACAGTTCTGCTCGCACGGACAGGCCACCGGCCTGTCCGGCTCGTGCGGAACTGCGCGCGGCGATAAGCCCCGGCCCTCTGGCGAGGTTTCCTCAGGTTCCAGGGCAACGACGTCTGCCTCGACTTCTCTTCTCGTAGTCTGAAACACGGACTCGTCTGCCTGCGGGCCGGTCTGGTAGAAGTGCTCCATCGAGAGGCGCCAGGTGCGCGGGGGCTCCTCGATGCGAGGGACCACACAGTCGCGGCCGGTGCCAGCGGCGAGGAAGGCTCCCACGGCCTCGGGGTCGCCGATCGTGGCGGAGAGTCCGATGCGCCGCGGCTGCACGCCCGCTATTCTCGCCAGGCGCTCGATGAGGCAGAGGCACTGGCCGCCGCGGTCCTGCCGCAGCAGCGAGTGGACCTCGTCGATGACGACGTAGCGGAGGTCGCAGAAGAGCTTGGACACCACGGCGTGGCGGCGCATGAGCAGGGCCTCGAGAGACTCCGGCGTGATCTGCAGGATGCCGGACGGCCGCTTCACGAGCCGCGCCTTGTGCGAGGCGGAGACGTCCCCGTGCCAGTGCCAGACGTTGATGTCGGCCTCCTCGCAGAGGTCGGTCAGGCGGTAGAACTGGTCGTTGATGAGGGCCTTGGTGGGACCGATGTAGAGGGCGCCCACGGAGGCGGGCGGGTTCTCCCAGAACTCAGTCAGGATGGGGAAGAAGGCGGCCTCGGTCTTGCCGGAGGCCGTTGAGGCGCACAGCAGCACGTGGTCGTCCGTGTCGAAGATCGCCTCGCCGGCGGCCACCTGTACGCCGCGCAGGTTCTCCCAATCGTGCGCGTAGATGAAGTCCTGCACGAACGGCGCGTATCGGTCAAAGACGCCCATGGCGACCTCCCCTCGGTGACAGTCAGTATACGAACAAATGTTTCAGATTGCAAGGGGAAAACCTAGCTGTTGCTAGCAGAACGTGCTAGCATGTGCTTTACATTGGAAAGGAGACTGATGGATACCATGCTCGCACAGATCAACGCGCGTATTGATGCGGATCTCAAGGTCTCGGGAGACGCGGCCCTTGCCGAGGCGGGGCTTACGCCTACGAAGGCCATTCGTGCGATGTGGGGGCGTTTTGCGAGTCTGGCGGACCAACCCGAGAAGATCAAGGAGCTCGTGTCTGGCCCGCAGGCAGAGTCGTCTTCCGCAGCGCGCGTCGAGCGGGACCGCAAGCTCGCGCTGGCGCGAGAGGGGAGTCAGATAGTCGAGCGCTCGCTGGCCTCTCGAGGCATATCGGTGTCCGAGGGCTTTGATGAGCCTCCCTATGACGAGCTCAGAGAGCGGGCTCTGCTCGACCGCCTTTGCGAGAGGGGGCTGGATTCATGAGCTTGCAGCTGTCGATGCTCCTGGATACCAATGTCTGGCTTGACTACTATCTCCCCTGGAGAGGCGGGCATGCGACGGCCAAGCGGCTTATAGAGCGCGCCCTCGAGGATAACCGGATCGTTGCCTATGCCGTCTCGGCTGCCAAGGACGTGTACTACCTGGTGGCGGCGGAGCACAAACGTGTCGAGCGTGCCGAGGCTGGCTCGCTCAGCGAGTTTGCCGCTCGGGCGGCGACCATCACGGCATGGGGTTGCGTCAACAACATGCAGGCAATCGCCTGCGCCGTGCCGCTCGACCACACGGACGTATGGATGGCCTCCAAGCAGCGTGCCTTGCACGGGGACTTCGAGGACGACCTCGTTATCGCCGCGGCGATGCGAGGCAAGGTCGACTATCTCGTGACCAATGATGAGGAGCTTCTGCGGCACTGCCCCGTGGCAGCGCTCAGCGTGACGGACATGTACAGGCTGCTCGAGATTCTGCAAGAATAGGGGAGCGTCGGTCGCGCGCCGCGGATCGATGCGATCTTGTGTGAGGGAGGCGTCGTGAGTACAAAAGGCAGGTTCCACCCAAGGGCCCTCGTGACGTGCGCCCTCGCGTTGGTCGTAGTCGCCTTGTGTGCGGGATGCTCCGAGCGCGTCGACTCTCTCGTTCGCTATGTCGAAAGCCAGGTGACGGGCGAGGAGTATGTGAGCCCGCGGGGACAGGCCTGCCTTGACGCGGCCCAGGAGCTTCTCGATGCTATTGAGGCCGGCGACGAGGGCGCGATCGTCGGGCTCTTCTCGCCCGAGGCTCGCGCGGGCTCCGACGACCTCGAGGCGCAGGCCGGCGAGCTCGTGGAGAGTTGCTTCGGCAACGTTGACTATCTGGACACCCACTCGGTGACGCTCCCCATGGAGTCCGAGAAGGTCGATCACGGCAAGCGCCGCGTCGAGCTCTCGACCGACTTCTCGTTTGCCCTCGACGGCGAGAATTACTGGTGCTTCATGACGCTCGTGAAGGAGAACGACTTTGACGAGGCTGAGGTAGGCGTCTCCACGGTCGTCGTGTGGTCGGAGGACGCGTACTCGGCGATGCTCTACGACGCGCGGGGGACGGACTGGCCCGAGGGGACGGGGTTGCACCTCCGGCTGAGCTATCCCCTGGAGTGGGAGACGCGCCTCGTGAACGACGACCCCCTGCGCTACGAGGCCGGGGACGTCATCTCAGACGTTGACGAGGTCACGGCGTTTCTCGACGAGGGCGAGAAGACCGTCGACGACTTCGAGGAGCGTTTTGGCCATCCCTGCTGTGTTTCGTGGACGGGCGACGGACGCGTCTACTATGAGCTCGCCGATGACGGCGAGGGTCCTCGCTATCTGGAGGTGAACGCGACGGCGCCGGACGAGCCGGTCTACTCCGCGTATGTGGTGGGCGAGCGCGACGCCGTCAAGAAGATGTGGGACGCGGACGGCGATGCCTAGATCGTGAACTCGGCGTAGGCGGAGTCCGCATCCTGGGCACCGGCGGCAACGATGGGGGCGCTCACGGCCCCCGAGAACGCATCGGTCTTGAGCAGGGTGTCTACGTCCGCACCCGGGTTCTGGCACAGGATGTCGAGAAGCTCGATGAAGTCGCGGATGACCTCACGCGGCGTAAGGTGGGTGTCGGCGCCCACGCGGCCGAACTCGGTCTTGAGAAAGTCCACGAGCTGCGCCTCCGTGAGTGTGCGCTCGTAGCCGAAGTAGCCGGCGTGGATGTCGGCGAGCTTCTCGATGAGGACGAGCAGCTCCTCGTAGGTGAGCGGCTCCAGATGGATGACCGGGGCGAGCATGTCCGCGAGTCCGGTGCTCGCAAAGCGCCCCTGCGTGAGGCGGCTGCGCAGGGCCTCGTAGGAGAAGACGCCACGACGGCGGTCCTCGATGGACTGTGGCGTGCCGCCCATGATGATGCCCAGGTGATGCGCCTTGCCCTGGAGCGTGTCGTTGTACATGGTGAGAATCTTCTCGTAGTTGTACTGGCGCGAGGTGGCGTTGGGAATCTTGTAGAGGTTCACCAGCTCGTCGATGAGGATGACGAGGCCCTTGTAGCCGGCGCCGACGAGGAACTGCGCGAAGAGCTTGAGGTACTCGTACCAGGTGTCGTCGGTGATGCAGGCGTTGACGCCCAGCTCGGTCCGTGCCTCGGTCTTGGTGCGGAACTCGCCGCGCAGCCACTTGACCACGCCGGCGCGTGCATCATCGTCTCCCTCGAGGCTCGCCCGGCAGTAGAGGCGCAGGACCTGCGTGAAGTCGAAGCCGCAGATGAGCTCGCGGATGGGAGCGAGCTGCTCCGCGAGGGCTGCCTCGGCATCCGGCTGCTCGCGCAGCGTCGCGACCCAGCGGTCGAGTACGAGCTGGAGCGCGCCGCCCTCCGGCCGCGTCTTGGTGGAGAGGTTGCGGATGAGCTCGCGGTAGGTGGCAAGCCCCTGGCCCTGCCCGCCCTGAAGGCGTCGCTCGGGGGAGAGGTCGGCGTCCGCCACCACGAAGTCGTTGCCCATCGCGTGCGTGCGGATGGTCTGCAGAAGGAAGCTCTTGCCGGCGCCGTAGCGGCCGACGAGGAAGCGGAAGCTCGCACCGCCGTCCGCGACGAGCTCGAGGTCGTGCAGGAGCGCCTGGATCTCGCGCTCCCGGCCGACGGTGACGTAGGGCAACCCGATGCGCGGCACCACGCCGCCCTTGAGCGAGTTGATGATGACCGCGGCGATGCGCTTGGGCACCCTCGGCGCGTCTCCCATGACGTCCCCCTCCGTTGCCTGTGGAGTAGCAATTCTAGCACAGGTGTTCTAGTTTTGGGAAAGGGCGCCGGAGACGTCCTCGGCGTAATCCTCGACGAGCACGGGGCGTCCGTCGGCGTCGAACTCTATGGCTGTGTCGCCAAGGAGGTCGAAGAGCTTCTCGTTGATCGAGTCGACAAGGAGGTCCGTGCCCGACGCGGAAGGCGGACTACCGCCGAGCAGGTCGTGAAGGAGCGAGAGCTCCTCTGATGTGAGGCCGAAGGAGGCGCCTCCTCCCTCTTCCGCGGGTGGCAGCCCTTTGACGGCGGGCGTGGCCTCCTCACGCTCCTCGTCCACGAGCAGGGCCTCACGGGTCTCGGCCGCCGTCGAGCGGATCCCCGCAAGCTTGGAGAGGTCGATCTCTATGTGGCGCGGCGCGTGGGCGGAGCGCCATGCGAGGTAGTCACCGATGACGCGGTTGATGATCTTGACCAGGTACTTGGGGTCGGCATGTCCCTTGAGCGGGTTCGGGTGGTCGAGGGCCAGGCGCAGCTGACGGTCGATGGCGCGCAGGACCTGGCCGAGCTTGGCGCTGCGGACGCCCCCGTCGTGCAGGGAGTCGCAGGTCCAGATGCCGTTCTGGCAGATGTAGCGGCAGGTCTCGTCGAGCTCGACGATGCAGTCCGCGTGACGTCCGCCGGGGTGGAAGACGGCGGAGGCAAACATGAGGTGGGGCATCGCATGCCTCGTGCCGAAGAGACTCTCCGTGAGGCCCTGGGACCGGTTGGAGGCGTAGTGCCTTGCGAGGTCGGCGAAGACGGCGCAGGTCACGTCGCGGACGGCGTCCGGTTCGTCCCGGTAGAGGCGTCCCTCGCAGATGCGGTGGGTCGAGAGGACGTCAAGTGCGGCGAGCAGCGCCTCGTCGGCGGCGGGGTCCACGTCGAAGGGGCGCGGCGTGCGACGCCGACCCTTCGGCGGGGCCTCCTCGAGCGCACGCCGCTCTGCCCGCAGGAGGACGGACACGGATCGGTCATGCGTGGTGTTGAGGTAGGGGCTTGCCCACTCGACGGGCAGGTCGTGATAGGCGACGTAGTCCACGAGCCAGGGGCGTACGTAGCGGTCGAGCGTGGGTTCGAAGGTCCGATAGGCCTGCCAGAAGGACTCGATGGCTCGGAACGCCTCCTCGCCCGGGGCCGTTCCGATGCCGTTGACCAGCTCGTAGAGGTAGACGAAGGCGAAGGAGAGCGAGGTCTGTTCCACCTGTCCCCGTCGCACATGGGTGCGCCAGGTGAAGTACCCGCGCAGCTGCGGGTTGGTCATGGACTCGTAGGTGGGGAAGTAGCTGGAGAACTCCCCCTCGTAGGGGAAGTCGTCCTCGAAGCCCTCCATGAGCCGCGCCTGCTCCACGAAGAGCCGAGCGTCCGACCACGTCCTGGCCTCGCCGCGGCGCGCGAGGGCCCGCATCTGGCGGATGGGCTCGGGCAGGTAGCTCGCGAGCTGCGAGCCGCGCAGGAGTATTGGCTCGTCGGCATAGGTGCGCTCGCTCGAGAGCGCCCGGCCGCCCTTGGCGCGGCTGGCTGCGAGAATCTGCTCTATGATCGCGTCGACGTCTGCCATCGAGCTCCTTGGATTGTGTCTTTCTTCATGATAGCCAGCTGCCTATCTGAGACTGTTCGCAAAACGGCCCTTCGTGCAACATCAGACGAACCATATAGGCAAAACCGCCTCTCGTGCAGCACAAAACTGACCCAATTAAGAAGTATGATTTCACATATAGTTAACTAGATGATTATTCAACTGGGATGATGGAAGTTGGCAGGCGTATTGTGCCCTGAACAGACGTTGCACGAGAGGCCGTTTTGATTTCTAGACGGGCGATATGTTGCACAGGCACCCGTTTTGATTGGCATTGAAACTTATCGACGCACGAAGACGAGGGTGTGTTCGTCGGAGCGGGCCTCGTCCAGCGTGTAGCCGCGCTCGTGGAAGCCACGCAGGTCGGCAGCGTCCTCCACGTGACGCTCCGCACACCAGCGGACGAGGGTGCCGCGTGCCGCCTTGGCCTCGGTTGCCGGCTGCCGGAGTCGACCGTCGCGCAGCACGCCGAAGAGGCAGGTCAGGACCTGGGGGCCGCCCGGCCGGGTCCACGGCGTGACGGCACGGGCGTACTCGACCGAGGCGACGTTCACAATACTGTCGCAGTCCCCCATGGCAAGTGACTCGTAGAGCGTGTCTCCCCAGAACTCGTACAGGTCGCTGGCACCGCCGACGGCAAGGCGAGCCTGCATCTCGAGCCGGTAGGGCACCACGCCGTCGAGCGGCCGCAACATCCCGTAGAAGCCCGAGACGATGCGCAGGTGCTCGTCCAACCAGTCGAGCTCCCCCTCGCTCATGACCTCCGCCGCCAGGTGCGTGTACTGTATGCCCTCGTAGGAGATGACGGCCGCCGTCGTGTCGCGCGCGAGGTCCATGTCCCGGAACCGCCCGAAGTTGAGGTCCGCCAGCCGGTCGCTGCACGCCCAGAGCCCCTGTGCCTCGTCGCGCGAGAGTGCCTGGACGGCGTGCATGAGCTCGGCGGTCCGGGCGAGGAACCTGGGCTCGCGCACGGGCCAGGGCGGCGCGTCCACCACCCGCATCTTCTTTGCCGGCGAGATGATGAATCTCAGTGACATGGCGCTCCTCTCGGGAACCATCCTAGCAGCCCAGTATCATGGGAGAGACGGAGGTGGTCACATGGCTGGCGAGAGGAACCTGGCGCCCGTGCGGCTCGCCCTCGCGGCGACGGCCGCGACGGCGGCGCTCGTCCGCCGCGCGACGTTGCTCGACCTGCACGTCGTGAGCACCTCCTCGGGCATCGCCCTCGTCTACACCGTGCGACGCGGCTTTGCGGACCCGGTCCGCGTCCTGCGCACCGGCGGCGTCTACCAGTCCGCCACCTACCTCGGTGCCCGTAGGATGGAGCCGGTCTTCGAGTACTACCGAGCCTTCGGCCGCGTCTTCGACCTGCGCCCCGACGCACGCCGCCTGCTCGCCGTCGGGGGCGGGGGATTCGCCTTCCCCAAGTTCGTCGCCGCAGGCCATCCTGGCGCTCGCATCGACGTCGTGGAGATCGACTCCGCCGTCATCCGCGCGGCCAGGCGCTGGTTCTTCCTCGACGAGGCCGTCGAGCTGGCCCGCGCGGGTGGCGGAGACCTTAACGTGGTCTGCGACGACGGCCGCCGTTTCCTCGAGCGCGCGGTCGGCCCCTATGACGCCGTGGTCCTCGACGCCTTCGTCGGCGAGACCCCGGTTCGCTCGCTCGCCACCGCGGAGGCGCTCCGCCTCGTCCGGCGCGCGCTGGTCCCGGGCGGCGTCTGCCTCATGAACGTGGTCTCCCGCGCCGGGGGTGCCGACGTGAGCTTTCTGCGCTCGGTCGTGGCCACCGCTCTCATGGTCTTCGACCAGGTGAGGGTGGTTCCCGCCTCCGACGCCGACCACTCCGGCGAGGACAACTACCTCGTCGTCGCCTCCGACGCCCCGCTCGACCTCGAGGATGCCGTACCTTTCGACGATGACTTCCTCGGTGAGCCCCTGCTCGATATCTAAGCGCGCGCGACTAAGATTATCTAAATTCGGGTACACTACCCGACGTTCAACAACCCGCTCGGAAGGGAAGCGTCGCATGCGCAAGTTCAAGACAGAGAGCAAGAAGCTGCTCGACCTCATGATCAACTCCATCTACACCAACCGCGAGATCTTCCTCCGTGAGCTGGTGTCCAACGCATCCGACGCCATCGACAAGCTCTACCTCAAGAGTCTCACGGACAGCTCCGTGCAGGTCGACCAGGCCAACCTCGCCATCAACGTCTCCTTTGACAAGGACGCGCGCACCATCACCGTCTCCGACAACGGCATCGGCATGACCACCGACGAGCTCGAGAAGAACCTCGGCACCATCGCGCACTCCGGCTCCGAGGAGTTCAAGGCCGCCAACGCCGAGGCCCAGGGCGACGCCGTGGACATCATCGGCCGCTTCGGCGTGGGCTTCTATTCGGCCTTCATGGTGGCCAAGGAGGTCAGCGTCGTCACGCGCGCCTACGGCGCCGACGAGTGCAACCGCTGGACCTCGGACGGCGTGGAGGGCTACACGATCGAGCCCGTCTCCGCCGATGACCCCGCCTACCGCACCACCTGCGGCACCACGATCGTCCTCACCCTCAAGGACAACGCCGAGGACGCCGACTACGACGAGTTCCTCTCCGAGTGGAAGCTCCGCGAGCTCATCAAGAAGTACAGCAACTACGTCCGCTACCCCGTGCAGATGCTCGTGACCAAGAGTCGTGAGAAGGAGAGGCCCGCGGACGCCGGCGACGACTACCAGCCGGAGTGGGAGGACTACACCGAGCTCGAGACCATCAACTCGATGACCCCCATCTGGAAGAAGCGCGCCTCCGAGGTCACCGACGAGGAGTATGCCGAGTTCTACAAGTCCACGTTCCATGACTGGACCGACCCCGCTCGCACCTTCAGCCTGCACGCCGAGGGCACGCTCGAGTACGACGCCCTGCTCTTCATCCCCGGCCAGGCCCCCTTCGACCTCTACAGCCGCGACTACGAGAAGGGCCTCGAGCTCTACAGCTCCAACGTTCTCATCATGGAGAAGTGCGCTGACCTGCTGCCCGACTACTACAACTTCGTCCGCGGCGTGGTGGACTCCTCCGACGTCTCCCTCAACATCTCCCGCGAGACCCTCCAGCAGACCCGCCAGCTCCAGGCCATGGAGCGCCGCATCGAGAAGAAGATCACCTCCGAGCTCGAGGCCATGCGTGACCAGAGCCGCGAGGCGTACGAGAAGTTCTTCGAGAACTTCGGCCGCGGCCTCAAGTACGGCATCTACTCCAGCTATGGCATGAAGAAGGACGAGCTCGCAGGCCTGCTGCTCTTCTGGAGCGCCCGCGAGCAGAAGATGGTCACGCTTCAGGAGTACGTGGCCGCCATGCCCGCGGACCAGAAGGCGATCTACTATGCCGCCGGCGACGACCGCGAGCGCCTGGCCAAGATGCCGGTGGTCGAGTCCGTCCTGGCCAAGGGATACGACGTGCTCCTGGCCACGCAGGACGTGGACGAGTTCTGCTTCCAGGCCATGCGCGACTTCACGGCCAAGGGCCTGCCCAAGGCCTACGCCGACGACGCCGCGCGCGAGGCGGCCGGGCAGGCCGTCGCCGACGGCGCCGAGCCCGAGGTCGAGGACCGCACCGTCGAGCTCAAGAACGTGAACTCCGGCGACCTCGACCTCGCGAGCGACGAGGAGAAGAAGGAGGCCGAGGAGGCCACCAAGGCCAACGAGGGCCTGTTCGGCGCCATGAAGGACGCGCTGGGCGAGAAGGTCGAGAAGGTCGCGGTGTCCACGCGCCTCGCCGCCGACGGCGCGCCGGCCGTGATCACCTCCGAGGGCCCGCTCACGCTCGAGATGGAGAAGGTCCTCGCCGCTGGTCCCGAGGTGGGCGACGCCCCCAAGGCCGTCCGTGTGCTCGAGGTCAACGCCAAGCACCCGGTCTTCGAGAAGCTCCGTGCCGCGCAGGAGGCGGGCGACAAGGACAAGGTCGCGCTCTACGCCGGGCTGCTCTACAACCAGGCGCTGCTCGTCGAGGGCATCCTGCCCGAGGACCCCGTGGCGTTCGCGTCCCAGGTGTGCGAGCTTATGTAGCGATCGCCCCCATGCGGGGTGGGCCCCTGCCAAGGTCCGGCGCTCGGACAGCTTGCCCGCATCTTTGATGCGGGCAAGAACTCGCGGCGGACCTTGGCAGGGGCCCGCTTGATTGCAACGCTTTGCGAGCAAGGCTTACTTGCGGCGGTGCCTGAGGGTGTGAGCGATTGCCTGCAGTGAGGGTTGCCTGAAGGGTGCGGGCTGGCCGCCGTAGCGCTCCTGACAGGCGTTGCGGGCGATCGCGCGGACCTCGGTGGACAGGGCGGCGTCGCCCAGGCGCTCGCAGATTCGCTCGCACACCTCGTCCTCGGTCGCGCTCTCGTCCCAGCTGACGCCGGCGTGCCGTGCCGCGCGGCAGACGCGTGCCCAGGCCGTGCGCCACGTCGAGACCCTGCTCCGGCGAACGAGGACGGCCGCTCCGACGCCTGCCGTCGCGACCACCGCGCCGACGAGCGCGATCGTGTGCCAGGGGATTTGCGAGCTCTCGTCCTTCTCGCCCTCCGTGGCGGGCGTGTTCTGCTGCGGGCCCTCCTCCTCGGGCTCGGCGGGCGTCTGCTCGGAGGCGTCCGGCTCCTCGGCCTCGGGCGTCTGCGCGGGCTCGTCCGGCCCCTCCGCCGCCACGCCCCCGGATGCGGGCGTCACGTCCACGCCCACCCAGCCGATGCCGTCGAGCCAGACCTCGGCCCAGGCGTGGAGCTGCCGCATGGTGACCTCATAGGTTCCGTCACCCTCCGCGGCTGGCCCGGGCGCGTAGCCCAGCACCACGCGCGACGGCACGTCGAGCTCGCGCGCGAACAGCGCGAACGCGGTGGCGTAGTGCGTGCAGTACCCGGTCCGGGACTCGAGGAAGTCGCCGAGCGCGGAGAGGTTGCCCTCGCTGCCGCCCGGGGCGTCGAGCGAGTACGAGAAGCTCCCGTCCGTGAAGAGGCCGACGAGCCAGCGCGTGGTCGCGAGCCGGTCGAGGAATCCGCGCCCGCCGACGCCGTCGGCGGCTGCCGAGGCCAGGACCTGGGCCACGCTGTCGGGAAGGTTTCCTGCGGGGGCCTCGAGCGTCTCCACGGGTGCCTCGGCGTCGGCGACGTAGCTTCGTCGCGCGAGCGACGACCGCACGGCGGGGAGCCCGTCGACCTCGTCGACGCTGGAGACGGGCGCGAGGTAGCACCCGACGGCGCGCCAGGTGCCGTCCTCTGAGGCGGAGAGCGTGGCCGTCCCGGGCGGGGCAACCGCGCCGTCGCCCGCGGCACGCACGACGGTCGTGACGGGGGAGGGAACGCCGGCGGCGGTGTCGTCGGAGAGGGCGGCCTGGGCGAGCGGGGAGCGGTCGACGAGGGCGTCGACGTCATCGCCGGAAAAGCGCCACGTGCTGCCGTCGAAGCTGTCGAGCACGCCGATGCGCAGGTAGAGGGGTTCGCCGGCCGAGGTCTCGTAGGTGAGCGCCCGCGCGTCCGAGCGGCTCTGCAGGTCGCGCGAGAGGTCCACGAGCGTCTCCGCGCGCGTCCCGCCCGAGGCCGAGCCCGACCAGGCGGGGAAGTCTCCCGACGGCGCCACGGCGCTCGCCCCCCAGCCCAGCGCCAGGGCGAGCAGCGCCACGGCTGCGCCGCGCGCGGGCCGCGGGCGCGCGGTCACGGAGAGCCAGACGAGCAGGAGTCCCAGCGCGACGGCCGCCCATCCCCACTCGGTACGCGCCGGCGAGCTCATGACCGACTGTCCCGCCGCGGAGAGCGTGACCGGGACGAGCGCGACCGCGGGCCGCAGCGTCCGCGAGGACGACAGGGCGGCGAGAAGCGCGGCGAGGCCGGAGCCCATGAGGATGACGAGCAGGTCCCAGGTCATGTCCGCGCCGCTTGACGCTGCGCCGCCGAGCTGTCCCACGCCCGTCTCGAAGATGAGCGCGAGCGCGGCGAACGGCTCCTCGAACGCGGTGCGCGCCTGGGGGAGGCCCTCGGTCAGGGGGCCGTGCCGGCCGTCGAAGACCGCCAGCGCCACGACGGCGCCCGCGGCCACGAGCAGGACGGCGAGAAGCGCGACGAGCGACGCCCGCGCGCCCCGCCCCGTCCCGCGTCGACGGAGCAGCGCGCCAAGGAGCGATCCGGCTGTCGCCCCCGCCACGAGGAGCACGGGCACGACCTGCTGCCAGACGCCCTCGTAGAAGACCCCGGCAAGCGAGGCGCCAGAGAGCAGCGCCAGCGCGGCGCAGGCGAGAAGCGCCGGCAGCTCCGCGAGCACGCCACCCGCGGCGGGCGCGCCGGCGCCCCGAGCGGGCGCTGCCTCCGCGACGGCAGCGTCCTTCTCGGCCACGCCCTCGTGCGCGGTGCCGGCCTCCGCGGGGCCCTCCGCGCGCACGACGGTGACGGAGCCCCCGAGCGGCCCACGGCGCAGGGCGCGTGCCAGCTCCCCGTCCGGCTCGCAGGTGACGAGCAGCGCGTGCCGTCGTGCAGTGCCGCCGCCGGCGAGTCGCGCTGCCTCCCGCGCGCGTGCCTCGGCGAGGCCCTCGCCCGCGGGCTCGCCCACGACGGCGGCGCAGAAGCGCTCCTGCTGGACCGGCGTGCGCAGGGCGAGGGTGCCGTCGGTCAGCAGGACGTCCGGGTTTCTCCTCAGGCCCTGGAGCAGGGCACTCGTCGTGGCCGCCAGCTCGTCGCCCGCGCCGGCGCCGAGCGTGTCGGCAATCACGAGCACCGGCGGCGCCTCGCGTCCGGAGCGCTCGAAGGACATGAGCTCGCCGTGGTGGGCGGTCTGGCGCCAGGAGATCTGCCGGATGCCGTCGCCCTTCTCGTAGGGGCGCACGCCGGAGGGGTCCAGCTCGAGGCTCTGGTCCGCCAGGCGAGCGACGGGACGTCCCATGACGGCGCCCAGCAGCTCGGGGGTCACGACGGGCGGCACGCGCAGCTCGCGCGCCGCGGGCTCGACGTGCGTGGCGCGCCAGAAGCCGAAGGCGTCGGTCCAGGTCAGGCGAACGCTCTGCTGCCGGTAGAGGCCGCGGCGAGTGCCGGGGCCGCCCGCGCTCTCGATCACCTGGCCGCGGTGGTCAACGCGGACCCACGACTCGACGCGAGCGCTCGTCTCGACGAGGCGCGACCACGCCCCGCGCCCGCCCGCGCGCCGGGCGAGCAGCACCTCGGCGAGTCCCGTGGCGCAGGCGGCGAGAAGAGCGATGCCGGCCGCCGTCGGCGCCGTCCAGCCGCCGGCGAGGCCCGCGGCGAGGCATGCGGCGGCAAGGGCGAGCTGGGCCGCCCCGCGCCCCGTGAGGGCCGGGGGACGGGCGTCCTTCTCGCCCCGCGCGCTCATCCGCGTCGGGAGCCCGGCGCGCTCACCCGCGAGATCAGCCGCACGAGCACGGCGCGCTGCTGCTCGGCCTGCGGGGTTCCGGGGACCGCGTCGCGCAGCACGAGGCGATGTGCGAGCACGGCCGGCGCGAGCGTACGGACGTCCTCGGGGAAGACGGCGGTGCGGCCGTCGAGCAGGGCATGGGTCCGGCTGATCGCCAAAAGCGCCAGCCCGGCGCGCGGCGAGGCGCCGAGGCGAACCTCCGGGGCGCGGCGGGTGGCGTCGAGGATGGCCAGCGCGTAGGCGGCGACCTCCTCGCTCACGTGCACCTCGGAGGCGAGCGCGCGGAACGCGCGGACGTCGGGGAGGCCGCAGACCGCCCTCACGCGGGAGACGGGGTCCACGCCCGAGGCGCCCCTGAGCATGGCCTGCTCGGCCGCGGCGTCCGGGTAGCCCAGGCTCGTGCGCACCATGAAGCGGTCGAGCTGGGCCTCCGGCAGCGGATAGGTCCCCTCCATCTCCACGGGGTTCTGCGTGGCCATGACGAAGTAGGGATCGGGGAGGTCGTAGGTCGTCCCGTCCACCGAGACGCGGCGCTCCTCCATGGCCTCGAGCAGGGCGGACTGGGTCTTGGGATTGGCGCGGTTGATCTCGTCGGCGAGGACCACGTCCGAGAAGAGCGGTCCGGGATGGAAGGCGAAGGCGCGGGACTGCGGGTCCCACACGCTCACGCCGGTGAGGTCGCTCGGGAGCATGTCGGGGGTGAACTGGACGCGGGTCACGCGTGCGCGGACGACGCGCGCGAGCGCCCGGGCCAGCGTGGTCTTGCCCACGCCGGGCACGTCCTCGAGCAGCAGGTGCCCGCCCGAGAGCAGGCACATGACGGACAGGGCGACGGTCTCCTGGCGGGTGGCGAGCGCCTCTGCCAGCTGCTCGGCCATCGCGTGGCCGAGGCGCGCGGCGTCGTCGACGCCGATCGTCGCGTGGTCGGGTGCCGGGGTGGCGTGGTTGGGGGTCATGGGCGCACCTCCTTGCTCCGCTCCATGATAGCCCCATCGCCGGGCGGCCGGTTGCGCCTTAGGGTTTCGTCACCTTTTCTGAAGAGCGTCCCAAGCGGGCGTCGTCCCGCTATCATGGCCAAAACGACGGAGGGAGCGGGTGCGATGCTGCGGCTGCCGCACAGGAGGCGAGGACGACGCGGGCGTGCGCGCGGCGCGCTCCTCGTCCTGCTGGTCACCGTGGCCCTTGCGGACAGCGCGACCCTCGCCGGCGCGGCGGTGCTCCATGCCCGCCACCTCGAGCGCGTCTCGGGGACGAACGCCGTCACGGCGCCGAGCGTGACCTCCGAGCGCAGGACGGGCCCCTTCACCGCGACGATCGACTACGCGTCGCTCTTCTCGGCCGAGGGACACCAGGTGTCCTCCGAGATCGCCTGGGACGACGACTGGTTCTTCGAGGACCCCACGAGCTACAACCACGAGCTCGCACACGCCTGCGCCGTGCTCTCCGCCGTGGCCAACGCCGAGAGCGCCTACTACCAGCAGGGCTCCACGTCGCCTGCCTATGCGGAGCATGCCTTCGCCGAGCTGGGCTTCGAGGAGGTCTCCACGACGTCCTACCGCTATCGCAGCGAGGTCGTCGACGAGGTGCTCGGCCTGCTCGACGGGACGGACGTGGTGGCCTACACCGTGGCGACCAAGCACGTGCGCTCTTCGGCGACGGGGGAGGAGCGGCTGCTCACCGTCGTGGTGGTGCGCGGCTCGTACGGGTCCGAGTGGCTCTCCAACGCCAAGATCGAGGACGCGAGCGACGAGGCCGGCTCTGGGGACCACCTGGGCTTCACGCTCGCCGCCGAGGAGATCGTCGCCGACCTCGAGGCGCGCGCCGCCGAGACGGACCCGGGCGTGGGGCGTGCCTACCTCTTCTGCGGGCACAGCCGCGGCGCCGCGGTGGCGACGCTGCTCGCGAGCTACGCGGACGGCGCGATGGGCCCGAGCGGCACGCGCGCCGACGCCATCGCGTCCGCGGACTCCGTGTGCGCCTACGGCCTGGCCACGCCCAACTGCACCTCCGCGACGGACGCCCGCACCGCGCGCTACGACAACATCTTCAACGTCCTCAACCCCTCCGACGTGGTTACCATGCTGCCGCCCGCCGCGTGGGGCTACGGGCGCTACGGCCGGGACGTGTGGCTGCCGCAGACGGGCGACGACGCGCTCTCGGATGCCATGCGGGCCTCCTATGAGGCGTCGATGGGTGTCGAGTGCCCCGTGCGGGCCGAGGACCGCGCGCTGGCGGAGGGTCTGGTCGAGGACGTGACGGCGGCGGTCGGGAGCCTCGAGGAGCTCTTCTCGCCGGGCGGGCTCCTGGCGCTTGCACAGGCGTGCGTGTCCGCCGACGTCCCGCAGCTGCTCGCCAGCCACTACCCCAACTCCTACATCGCCTGGCTGGACGCCGCCGCGCCCGAGGACCTGCTCATCGGCTAGTTGCCGAGAAGCGCTCTTCTCGCCGCATGCTTGCGCTCAGGTGGAGCAAGCGGACGTTTTTCTCGCCAGAGTGGCCTCAAAGCGTCCGTTTTCTCCACCAGAGTTGCCGGCGACAAGGACGTCCAGCCCGTACGCCTCCACGGGTACGAGCTCGATCTCCGGTGGCTCCGGTACTGCGATGCCGCCCGCCGCCGACAGCCCTATCAGCGGATCGTGATCCTTGGGGACTCCGTAGAGCCTCAGCAGCCAGTCAAAGAACTCCGCGTTGGCTACGTCGGCTGGCGAGAAGCGCACGATGCTCGCGTGCGTGACCGTGAGGCGCGACTCCCGCGTGCGCTCGCTCTTGAGTGCCTCGAGCGGACTCCCACCGTTCATCTGCGGATCCACATATTTAACGCCTCCGTCGTGCTCGCCGTAAACCTCCGTCCCGTCCGGCAGGAGCCAGCGAAAATCCACCCGGTAGACGCCGCCGCCAGAGAACGGGTTGGGGACCTCGACCTGCAGGTCTGGTGTTGCGAAGCCGAGCTCCCACATGGCGGCGCGCGCTTTGGACTCGCCTCCGTTCTCGCTCCGGCCGTCCGCGTGTGCCACGGTCACGCGTGCCTGTTCGATACCGTGGTAGCCTCCGTGCATCTGGTCCACGTACGCCACGAGCTCCTCCTGCGGGATGCGTCCCACGCGCAGCGCCGAATCCGCTACGGCGAGCCCCTCGCGGAAGCTCAGCCATCGGGCGCAGTCGAAGACTGTGCGCGGGAGCGCCGTTACGGGCACTCCACCAGCAAGCTCGGGGTCGAGGTTACGCACGGGATGACGGACGAGCCGCGATGAGGAGTGACCGGCAGACCCCGGCGGCACCGCCACGTGGACGGTGCTCAGAAGGCTCCAGGAGACCGAGAGCCCCTGCAGGGCTGCTGCGGACGGCCCGCAGAAGACCCAGCTCGGATGGAGGTCGTGCAGGCCGCGGAGCACCCAGCGCGCCTGCTCGTCCGGCCTGAGTCGCTCCCAGCATGCCGCCCGGGCGTAGAGGGCCGGCCACGGGGAGATCAGCTCGCCGCCGCGCCGCCGCCGGTCGAGCGCTCGCCGCAGACCGCTCGATTGGCACACAAGACATTTGTTGTCGCGTTCGGCCTCGTCAAGGAGCTCAGCTATCTCCCGGTCCACGCGTGCGCTCATGGCAGCCCCCTTCCGTGGAAGAGGGATTCTCTCACGAGGGAGCCCTCGCCGCCGGTGCGTTTGTGCGGTACAGACCTGCCTGCTCAAGTGGAGATATTGGACGTTTTTCTCGCCAAAACTGAGTAAAAGTGACCCTTTGCGCCACCTGAGTGCCGTCGTGGAGAGATTCGTGCAAGACCCGTGCGAGACTCGCGGCAGACGTGTGCAAGATTGGTGGCACCAGGCGAGAAGAACGGTGCGCTCTCGGCCGTGACGCGATTTGGCAGGCGAGCGAAAACCTCGGCGAACGGCGCGTGCTCGCTGTGCTACCATGTCCCGCAGGCGATGACGGAGAGGTCTGGGCGTCGCGTTGCCAGCGGACAAGAGACGGGGGTCACCGGCTGAGAGCCCCCTCCAAGGCAGAGGCCCGGAGTTCACTCCACCAGCCGCGACCTGAACGGCGCGAGGTTCTTCTCGCCAGCTCAGTAGGGAAGCCGTCGGCCCCACGGAACGGGGCGAGAAGAGCGGGCGCTCGGGGGGAGACAACCCGTCGCGCCAACCGAGGTGGTACCGCGGATCATTCCGTCCTTGGGCAGCAGCACGGCTGCCGGAGGGCGGTTTTTTAGTAGAGAAGGGATTGCACGATGTCGATGTCCGACGACCTCAAGGCGATCGAGGCCCAGTTCCAGGAGGGCCTGGCCGCCGCCGAGACCATGGAGGCCCTCGAGGCCCTGCGCGTGAGCTATCTGGGCAAGAAGGGTCAGCTCACGGCCATCATGCGCTCGATGGGTCAGGTGCCGCCCGAGGAGCGCCCGGCCATGGGCCAGCTCGCCAACACCGTCCGCGCCACCGTGGACGCCGCGCTCAAGGCGCGCAAGGAGGAGCTCTCCGCCGCGCTGCTGGAGCAGAAGATGGCCGCCGACGCCGTTGACGTCACGCTGCCGGGCCGTCGCCTGAGCTCCGGCACCCAGCACCTCATCAACCAGATCCGCGAGGAGATCGAGGACATCTTCTGCGGTCTGGGCTACACAGTTGAGGACGGCCCCTACGTGGAGAGCACCTGGTACAACTTCACCGCGCTCAACGCCCCGGAGGACCACCCCAGCCGCTCCGCAAAGGACACCTTCTACGTGGTGGACAACGCGCCGGGCACGATGCTCCACGCCGAGGAGACCAACGTCCAGGGCGAGTCTGACATTCTCCTGCGCACCCAGACCTCCGGCGTCCAGGTGCACGTCATGGAGAACAAGAAGCCGCCCATCTACATGATCTGCCCGGGCACGGTCTTCCGCCCGGACACGGCCGACGCCAACCACCTGCCGCAGTTCACGCAGGTCGAGGGCCTCGTCGTGGACGAGGGCATCACCTTCGGTGACCTCAAGGGCACGCTCGACTACTTCACGCGCGAGATCTTTGGCAAGGACCGCGCCACGCGCTACCGCCCGCACTTCTTCCCGTTCACCGAGCCCAGCTGCGAGGTCGACGTCTCCTGCGGCGTCTGCGGCGGCAAGGGCTGCCGCTTCTGCAAGAACACCGGCTGGCTGGAGATCCTGGGTGCCGGCATGGTTGACCCCAACGTCTTTGAGTTCTGCGGCATTGACCCCGAGAAGTACACGGGCTTTGCCTTTGGCATCGGCGTCGAGCGCGTGGCGGCCCTGCGCTACGACCTGCCCGACCTGCGCATGCTCATGACCGGTGACATGCGCTTCCTGAGGCAGTTCTAGGGTCCGCCCCAACCGTCTGATCTGATCGCGCGAGAAGGAGAAGAACATGCGCGTCTCATATGAGTGGCTCAAGAGCATGGTCGACGTGCCGGCGGACCCCGCCGAGCTCGTGGCCGAGTTCACCCGCACCGGCACCGAGGTCGAGGCCGTGGAGAAGGTCGGTGCCAACCTCGAGCACGTGGTCACGGCCCAGGTCGTGAGCAAGAAGCCCCACCCCGACTCCGACCACATGTGGCTCTGCCAGGTCTCGGTGGGCGACAAGAACGTGGATGAGAACGGCAACCCCGTTCCCCTGCAGATCGTCTGCGGCGCCCAGAACTTCAACGAGGGTGACCACATCGTGACCGCCATGATCGGCGCGGTGCTGCCCGGTGACTTCAAGATCAAGAAGAGCAAGCTGCGCGGCGTCGAGTCCTGCGGCATGAACTGCTCGGCCCGCGAGCTGGGCCTGGGCGCCGACCACGAGGGCATCATGATCCTGCCCGAGGACGCCCCGGTAGGCATGGACTTCACCGACTACCTCGGCATGTCCGACACCGTGATCGACTGCGAGATCACGCCCAACCGTCCCGACTGCCTCTCCATGACCGGCATGGCGGTCGAGGTCGCGGCCATCCTCGACGAGGACACCCACATCAAGCTGCCCGCCGTGAAGGTCGAGCAGGGCCCGAACGCCGCCGACCTCGTTGACGTGACGATCGACGACCCTGAGCTCTGCCCGCGCTACACCGCGCGCGTGGTCCGCAACGTGAAGATCGGCCCCTCGCCCGAGTGGCTCGCCCAGCGCGTGGCCGCCGCCGGCGGGCGCTCGATCAACAACGTCGTGGACGTGACCAACTACGTGATGTACCTCACTGGCCAGCCGCTCCACGCCTTCGACCTGGGTAAGCTCACCGAGCGCGACGGACGCCGCCACATCGTGGTCCGCGCCGCAAAGGACGGCGAGAAGCTCGTGACGCTCGACGGCCAGGAGCGCACCCTCACGCACGACATGTGCCTCATCACCGATGACGGCGCGACCCCGATCGCGCTTGCCGGCGTCATGGGCGGCCTCGACTCCGAGATCACGGAGGAGACCGTCGACGTCCTTCTCGAGAGCGCGAACTTCTCCTCCGGCCACACGTCCCGCACCTCGCGCAACCTCGATCTCATGAGCGAGGCCTCCATCCGCTACGAGCGCAAGGTCGACGGCTCCAACTGCGCCAACGTGGCCGAGATCGCGGCGGCGCTCTTCGAGGAGTGCTGCGGCGCCGAGGTCTGCCCGGGCATCGTGGACGTCTACCCCGGCGAGGCCGACGACGCCCCCGCCCAGATCACCCTGCGCCCGAGCCGCGCCCGCCTCATCGGCGGCGCCGACATCCCCGAGGAGTTCATGGCTGGGCGTCTGCGCCGCCTGGGCTGCACGGTGGAGAAGGCCGGCGAGGACGCCCTGGCCGTGACCGCTCCCACCAACCGTCCCGACCTCACCCGCGAGGTCGACCTCATCGAGGAGGTCGTGCGCCTCTGGGGCGAGGGCGACATCGAGGCTACCCTGCCCGCCGCGAAGAACCACGCCGGCGGCCTCACCGTCGAGCAGCGCCGCGTCCGCAAGATCGGTGCCGTGCTGCGCGCCTGCGGCCTCTCCGAGACCTCCACGTACAACTTCGCCGCGCCCGACGACCTCGCCCGTCTCGGCATCCCCGACGTGGGCCGCGGCGTGCCCGTGAAGATCATCCGCCCGCTCGTGGCCGAGCAGTCCGAGATGCGCCGCTCCATGCTGCCGGGTCTGCTCCGCTCCGTGGCCTACAACCTCGACCACGGTGTGGCCAACGTCGCGCTCTACGAGATCGGTCGCGTCTTCTTTGGCCACGAGAACAAGAGCCTGCCCGACGAGCCGTGCTACGTCTGCGGCGTCCTGTGCGGCAAGCGCGCAGACGATGCCTGGAACCAGCGCTTCGCCGAGTACGACTTTTTCGACGCCAAGGGCGTGGTGGAGGAGCTGCTGGACGCCCTGCGCGTGACCAAGGTCCGCTTCAAGGCGGCCGACCCCGAGCAGTACCCGTGGCTCCAGCCGGGCCGCGCCGCCGAGGTCCTGGCCCGCGGCGAGGTCATCGGCTGGGTGGGTAACGTCCACCCGCGCGGCCTCAAGGCGCTCTCCGTGGACGCCCCCGTGGTGGCCTTCGAGCTCTCCCAGGCGGCGCTGCTGCGCCTGGCTGCCGACCAGCTGCCCTACGAGGACGTGCCCACGCTGCCTGGCGTTGACGTTGACCTGGCCATCGTCGTGGACGAGTCCGTGACCTGCGAGACCCTCATGCAGCGCATTTCCTCGGCTGGCGGTAAGCTCCTCTCCGACGTCCGTCTCTTCGACGTCTATCGCGACGACGAGCGCGTGGGCAAGGGCAAGAAGTCCATGGCCTTCTCGCTCACCTATCGCGCGGCCGACCGCACCCTCACCTCCGACGAGGTGGAGAAGGCTCACTCCAAGCTCGTGACCAAGGTCTGCAAGGCCACCGGCGGCGAGGTCCGCAGCTAGCCGCGCGTTCTTCTCGCCCGCTTCTTCGCCTCTTCTGCTCAGGTGGACCTTTCGGACGTTTCTGTGCCCGGACCGAGCCGGAAACGTCCGTCTGGTCCACCTGAGTTTTCCGATGGCGGCAACCTGCCGAAGATCTCGCGTGATAGGATGGGTGCCATGCCGAGCTGGAACATACATACCGCGCACGTGGAGCGGCTCCTCCGCGAGGAGGGGGCCGAGGCCCTGGGCATCACCGACGTCAACGCCTTCCTTCTGGGCAACTTCGTGCCGGACATCTACGTGGGCTACATGGTGCCCAACCCGAGCGTCCGCATCGACTACAAGCTCACGCACCTCGCGCTGCGAGAGCACATCCCCCTGCCGCGCTACGACGACTTCTGGCGCTTCTACGTCGCGCGGCAGGACCGGGTCACCGACCTCGTCCGCGGCGTGTGGTCGCATCTCGTGGCGGACCATATCTACAACGCTCATACCCGCGCCTACCTGGGATCGATTGGCGTCAAGCCCGGCGAGTGCGCCCGCGTGGGCAAGCAGGCGGACTTTGCCCTCTTTGGGCGCACGCTCGACATCTCCATGACGCCGCACGTCGACGACGCGCTGCTCGCTCAGTGCGAGGCGTTCCCCATGTACTCGATTGCCGAGAAGGACGTGCGGGCCGCCGTGGAAGTCGCGCGCGCCATCGTGGAGAGGAACCAGGCCGAGCACGTGGACGGCGAGCCGTCGTACCAGCTGCTCAGCGCGGAGTTCTTCGAGACGGCGCGCAGGGAGGCACACGACACCATCGCCACCGGCCTCAGGGCCTGCAGGGGGTTCTAGGCGTCCTCGCGTCCCGTCTGACGCATGGTCCCCATGAGTAGACCGGCCAGACCACGCGGGCCCGGCCGGCCGGGGAAGGGGAAGCGCTCTGCCGGCTACCGGCCAAGCGTCCTGAACATGAGCTGCTTGTACGCCTCGACGCCAGGCTGGTCGAAGGGATTGACGTCGAGAAGCTCGGCGGAGAGGTAGCACGAGAACATGAAGAAGTAGAAGAGGCGCCCCAGGTGCTCCTCGTCGACGCGGTCGAGCTCGATGGTGGGGCAGGGGAGCGCTCTCGCGTGCGCGGCGCGCGAGGCGGCGAAGCTGGCCTTGTTGACGTCCCAGAAGTCGACGCCGTCGAGGTAGCCGAAGCGGTCGTCGATGTCCTGCCCGCCCAGGATGAGGGAGTCCTCCGTGCCGGGCTCGAGCACGTCGAGGAAGGTCTCCATGATCTGGGGCGTGCCGTCCTGCACGTACTGGCCCAGGCTGTGGAGCTCCTCGGAGTACTCCGCGGAGGCCGGGAAGAGCCCGCGGCCGCCCTTGCCCTCGCTCTCGCCAAAGAGCTGCTCGTACCACTTGGAGAGCCAGCGGAAGCGGGGCTCGAAGAAGCTCAGGAGCTCGATGCGCAGCCCTGCGTCCCAGGCGAGCCTGCGGACGAGCGCATAGCGCCAGGCGGGGTTGGACGCCGGGTCGGCCGCGCCGTCGCGCAGCAGCGCCTCCTCGGCGCGCCCTCCGGCCGCGAGGGCGCGGACGTCGACGCCGGCGAAAGCCAGGGGCAGCAGGTGCACCTCAGTGAGCGCGGTGTAGCGCCCGCCGACCGGCTCGGGGAAGGTCGTGAACGTGTAGCCGTGGGCGCGGCAGAGGTCATCGAGGTGCGAGCCGGGCGTCCCGCAGCAGACGACGCGCGCCGCGGCGTCCTTCTCGCCATGGCGCGCGACGAGCCACTGGCGCAGCAGCCGGAAGGACGACCCGGGCTCCAGCGTCTCGAAGTTCTTGGCCACGCAGTCGATGACGACCTCGCGGCCCTCGAGGTCGTCGAGGACGCGCCGCAGCTCGAAGGCGGAGAGGGTGTTGCCCGCGTATACCACGCGGTGCGTCCCGTCGAGCGAGCCGTCGCGCGCGCCCAGCGCGGCGAGGGTCGCACGGGCCGCGTTGTTAGAGCCGCCGACGCCGATAAGGACGAGGGTGTCCGCCTTTTCGCGCAGGCGCGCGGCAAGGCGCTCGACCTGGTCGATTCTCTCGTCCGAGGCCCAGTCGTCCACGTGGAGCCAGCCGAGCGAGTCGACGTGGCGCTCCTCGCCGGCCTGACAGCGCGCGAGCACGTCGGCATGGGCGGCCGAGGCCCGGGTGACCTCGTCGGAGGTCACCCGGGCGCCGAGGTACGTCTCGTCGAGCCGTAGCATCCGTCGCGCCTAGCAGCCGCAGGGGTGCGCGGGGGCGTCGTCGCGGAAGTGGCTGTTCTGGGACGGGTCCTTCATGCAGAGGTGCGGCACGGCGCGGTTGTAGGCGTGCGGCAGCGCCAGGATGTTGGGATTGCCGTCGGTGAACTTGCGCGTGGCGTCCGCGATGGCCTCCTCGAAGGTCGGGCGGGTCTTGAGGCCCATGGTGCGGGCGATGCCGGGCTTCTGCGCGCCCACGATGTAGGTGGCGCTGAGGTACTTCTCGGCAAGGTTGCCGCAGGTCATCATGCTGAAGCCGTGGAACGGGTGGAAGGCGTTGGCAAAGCGGTACTTGCGGATGTACTCCTCGTTGGTGGCGAAGTACTCGCCGTACTAGATCATCTCGACGAGGGTGTTCATCTTGTCAGACTGCCAGAGCTCCCACTGCTCGCGCAGGTACGGCCAGCGCTCGTCGTGGAACCAGCCGTTGCAGTAGCTCGCGATGACAAAGACGCAGTGGTCGGAGAGGATGCGCTTGTGACGGATAACCTGAGCGGAGACGGCCTGCATCATCTGGATGGGGTTGGTGCCCATGCCGTCGCCGTAGTGGAAGTTGGTGGGCATGCCCATGACCACGATGTCGTACTTCTTCTCGGCCCAGTGCACGTAGGTGCGCTTGTCGGCGACCGCCCAGCTGACGGGCTGCATCTCGGCGGCGTAGCCGGAGAAGATGGCGATCTGGCGGCTCCAGGTGTCGAGCACCGCGTCGCAGCAGAAGAACTTCTTGCCCATCTTCTCTTCCATGAACATGC